>NZ_JBYJAU010000006.1:0-123000 GCF_057802535.1 Campylobacter sp. DY7 | reverse complement strand
ACTTGTTTAGATATCAAAGATTGACGTTGAAATAATTGATATATTTAAAATTAACAATAAAACTATTTAAAAATAACAAGTTTGATAACTGAAGTTATGCAAACGAAAGCCTGAATTATATACATCAAAACTTAAAGTATTCTTAAATATATAAAAAATTTTTAAAAAAATTAAAAATATTTAAAAAATGTAAAAAAGTTGTGGAAAAAAATATAGTAAAAATATGAAAAAATATAGAATACAATATGAAAAAGATGTGAAAAAATATGGATAAAGTTTTTAAGTTATTTAGTGTGAGATTGGAGTGATAGATAGTTTGAAAGGGTTGGGGTTGGGAGTTTAGTGTGTGGTTTGATTGGGTTTAGTTAGGGTTTATGGCTAGTAGGGATTTATATGTGAAGTTTATAATATAAATAATTATGAAAAATCAAATTCCTGTTTTAAATTCTTTTAGATAGTTTTATTTTTAGTGATGTGGTTAGAAAAATGGTTTATGTTTAAAGAATTTGGGATAGGAATTTTAAAATATTAAAATATCTAATATTTTAGACTTATTCTAAATATAAATTATCTTGAGTTTTTTTACTAGGTTCTGCATTTTTAGAATTTGGTAATTCTAAATTGTTTTCACCTTTAATATAAGAAATAATATTATCCATATCTTTATCTGAAAGTTTTTTCGCATATCTTTGCATAGCAAATCTTGTCTTGCCTCCAAAATTTCTATCATTTTTATATGATTTTAACATTGATTTTAGTGTTGATGCAGAGAAAGATGTTAAAGCACTAAAAGTTCCACTTGATTTTTCACCTAAATCACCATGGCAAACATTACATTTATAAGTATTTATAAAAAGCTCTTTACCTAATTTTGAATCGGTATTGTCAAAAGTGTAATTTAATAAAGAATCAGTGTTTAATTTGGCATTTAGTGATAAAGTAAGTGGTAATACAAATAAAATCTTTTTCATAATTCAATCTTTAAAAAGCTAGGCTTTTAAGCCTAGCAATTAATTAAAATGTATATTTAGCTTCAAATCTGATTAGCTTATCTTCATTTTTGCTACCATCTACGCCTTCAACATTTTTTGTTTTACCATAAGCATAGAAAGTTGAGAATTTTAGCTTGTCGCTGTATTTGTATGATAGTTGTGGTTTAACTTCAAATAATTTTTCTTTACCAGCAGTTAATTTGTTTGTTCCATTGATGATATCTACTGCAAATCTTACATCTTCAAATGTGTAACCGATAGTTCCGAAAACAAAATCTTTCTTACCTGTACCACCATTGTAATCTTTCATAGCAAATTCACCATAATTAATTAATTGACCTTCATCTTCTACTGAGTTAAGAGTTAATTTATCTTTTTTACCATAACCAGCATAACCAACATTAAAGTCTAAACCGAATGCATCAAAACCAGCTTCGATAGCATAGAAATTACCATTTGTAGCTACATCACCTTTTCTATCTTTCTTAAGGCTATTGCCTGCATATTGAGCATGAATATTGTATGCGAAATCATCTTTGTCACCTAAAGCAACATTGAAATCTACTGCATAGAATGTTCCCCAGCTAGCCATATTTGAAACCCATAATTGAGCTGCTACTGGATCAAAGTTAGCTATAGCTGCAATACCATATAAATTCTTTGCTGTATGCTTATTGAAAGGTTTTTTAGCTATGAAAAAATCACCATCTTTATTATAGTTATCAAAAGCATAAGCTGCTAAAGTTACATTTTCGATGCTATTGTTTATTACTTTTAATCCTGTTCCTAATAGGTCATCTGTCCAAATTGAACCGATTTCCATTCTACCGAACATGAATGAAGTATCAAAATTTGTATAAGTTAAGTAAGCATCTCTTACTTTAAAAGTTTCTTTATCATTTAAAAATGCATTATTGCCATATGATAGGTCTGCATTTGAATATTGGAATAATGCTGTAGCTTTGAAGTTGTCAGCAATGTCAGCACCGAATTTTAATTGTGCTTTATATTTGTGTCCGCTTTCATTTTCTTTAACAGAAACACCAGCTTTAGTATCTTTACTGCTATCAGTTTCATATCTGTATCTTAACATTCCTGATAGGTCTACATTTTGGATAGCTTCATCTAAAGCAACTGCGTTCGCAAATGAGAACGAACCTGCAGCAACAACTGCTGCTAAACTTAATTTAACTAATTTCATTTTTTCTCCTTTTTTGTAAAAATGTGAATGAATAGTAGCATAAAATTTGAAAATTAAGCTTAAAGTTAAATAAATTTTTTAAAAAATGTAATTTGAATTATCTTTAAAAGGAGAAAATCCCTTGATTTTTCAAGGGATTTTATAAAACTCTTAAGGAGTAAAAAACTAGTCTAAGTTGCGTAGATTTTAAAAGAGCTTAGTTAATACTTAGTAAAAGTAATTATAGTAATATAATTAATGCCATTTGGAGGTTTAAATAATGAATATAGAAGAGTTTTTAATAAATAATACTGATAAAATATATAAAGATTATTGCGAAAAATCAATTTTTACAAAATATAAAATATATGGAGTAAAAAATAATAAACTTAAAAAAATTGCTAAAAATATAATAAAAGTAGGAAAAGAAAAAGAAATTCTTGATAATTTTGACTTTAAAAGCTTTGAAGAAATTCAATTATATATCTATGTTTTAAACATGATTGATGATTTTGAAATGATTGTTAATTACTTAGATGAATTACTAGATATTATAGATAATTGGAGTAATTGCGATAGCATTAAGCCTAATGCTTTTGTTGATAATATGGAAAAAATAAAAAAGTGTATAGAAATATGGCTTAATTCAAATCATATTTATAAGGTAAGATTTGCGATAATTTGCTGTATTAGGTATTTTTACGATGATTACGAAATGCTTAAGAAAATAATCAATCTTGAAAGCAATGAGTATTATATAAATATCGCAAAAGCTTGGTATATAACCGAATGCTTAGGAGAAAACTTTGAAGCAAGTTTTGAAATTTTGAAAGAAAATATACCAGATAAAGCTACTTTAAGTCTAATGAATCAAAAAGTAGGATATAGCATGAAAATAAGTCAAGATAATAAAATAAGGCTAAAGGAATTAAAAAAGATAAAAAAGAATTTGAAATAGGAATTAAATTCCTAATTCAAATTCCGATAATTTTTGAGCTAAAATACCACAAAATTCATCAAAATTAGTTCTATAATTTTTAAGCTCGTTTTGTTGTTTACCCCACATACATTCAGGATAAAATCCATCATCGCTAAATCTAGCCATTACATGCCAGTGGGCCTTAGGCAAGTAGTTTGCAAATGATGCGTGATTAATCTTAGTAGGATTATAAAACTCAATCATAATTTGCTCTATAAACATAGCAAGTTTAAAGATTTTTAAACTTGTTTCGTAATCATTACTTAATTCTTTATACTCATCTTTTGCATGTATTTCTAGCCATGGAATATTACTCTCATGGCTTTTTATATAGCAAAAATTATTTTCATAAATCACGCTTCAAAATCCCAGAAGAAATTAATCCATTCTTTAGCTTCTTTAACGCAAAACTCAGGCTTAATTATCGCACTTGGTTTATAAAAAATAACAGCAAGCTTTATTTCTAAATGTGGATACATTTCTAATAATTTTTTCTTAATAGCGTCAAGACTTTCACCACTATCTACAATATCATCAATTAATAAAACTTTTTTAGCTTTACTTAAATCAGGAATATTTGTAATTTCTATTGTATCAAGCTTTTTTTGTCCATCATAATGAATGCTATTTAATACAAAAGCATTTCTACTTTTTAACGCAGTTGAAAGCGCATGAGTAAGCGTTAAGCCACCACGAGCAACCCCTACAAAAGCATCAGGATTAAACTCATCTTTAATGCGTTTTGCAAATGGCTCAAAGTCATTTTTAAATTCATCATAAGTATATTTATACATAATTTTACCTTTTAATTAAATTTCATAAATTGTAGCAAGAATACTGCCATACAAATAATTGTGATTACGATTATACCAGCACTTAGCTTATTAAATTCTTTTCTTAACAATCTAACTAAAACATAAGAAATAAAGCCAAACGCAATACCTGTTGTAATAGAATAAGTAAATGGCATCATAATAACAGTAAAGAAAGTTGCAACGCTATTAGCAGGGTCTTTAAAATCAATGCGACTAACTTCCATAAACATTAAAATCCCAACCATTATTAAAATAGGATAAATTGCATTTACAGGAATTGCCTGAAAGAATGGTAAGAAAAATATACATAAACAAAACATTAAGGCTAAGAAAATATTACTAAGTCCAGTTCTAGCACCACTTTCTACACCTGCACTACTCTCAACAAAAGCCGTAGCAGTAGAAGTTCCTATAACAGCACCTATGCAAGTTCCTGCAGCATCTGCAATCATTGTTTTTCCTAATTTTTTGTCCCCACTATCATCAAAGCTTCCATCTGCTCTTTTTTTGTTTTCAAATATTCCACCCCTAATTCCTGCACCTGTAATTGTTCCTATGCTATCAAATAATTGAGTTACAAAAAGTGTCATAACAGCAGGTAAAACCGATAAACTTAAAGCGCCTAAAATATCAAGTTTTGCAAAAATACTCATAAGTCCATCTTTTTCGCTAAAGTTTGGGATTGCTACAAATTCACTTGGTAACTTTGCTCCACCTATGCCAAAAGTCCATGCAATAATACTTCCTATTAAAACAGCTAAAATAAAACCTGCTTTAATTTTCCACGCCCAAAAGCAAACAATTAAAAATAAAACAAATAAACAAAACAGCACATTAGGGTCAGCAAAATTACCTATTTTTAGAAGTGTTACAGGATCAGCTGCAACAATATGAGCTTGATTCATTCCCATAAAAGCAAGAAAACACCCAATACCAGCACTAATAGCACGGCGAAAGTCTTCAGGAATACTCTTTAGAATAAAAATACGAAAATTTGTAAATGATAATACTAAAAATATAAAACCACTTATAAAAACAGCCCCCAAGGCAGTTTCTACTGGAATTCCTTGTCCTTTACACATTGAAAATGTAAAAAATACATTAAGCCCCATACCTGTACTCATTGCAATTGGTGTATTTGCAAAAAGTCCTGTAAAAGCTGTTGCAATTATTGTAACCAAAGCTGTTGCTAGCATTAAAGCTTCTACACTAAGTCCTGTATTGCTTACTATAAAAGCATTTGTTGGAATAATATAAAGCATTGATAAAAATGTTGCCAACGCACCATTAAACTCGTTTTTAACACTTGTGTTATTCTCTTTTAACTTAAAAAAGTCCATTTTTTTCCTTTATTAAAAAATAATTCGCATAAAGCACCTAAATTTGAAATAAATAAAAGTAAAAAGAATTGTTAGCTCATAGATAAGTCCTTTGAATGGTGTTATTGATTTTGATGTTTAAAACTTTTGTTTTCAATCAATATTCCTTGATTTCATTGTATAAACTATCTCTTTCTATTGGAATTAAATTTGATGTTTTGATATTATCTATGAAGTCTTGCAGAGTAATACCATTCGCACTTTTTGCACCACCAGCACTTTGAATATTTTCTTTTTCAATTGTACCATCTAGGTCGTTTGCTCCGTATTCTTGTGCTACCATTGCTAAATTTAGCCCTAAAGTAGCCCAATAAGCCTTAATATGAGCGATATTGTCTAAAACTAATCTTGCTATTGCAATAGTTTTTAATATCTCAACACTTCCTAACGGCTTTAAGTCTTTTAAAAATGAATTATCTTTTTGCCAAACAAGTGGAATAAAAGCATTAAAACCTTTGCTAATATCTTGCTGATGTCTTAATCTTAGCATGTGGTCAATTCTATTTTCACGACTTTCTATGTGTCCAAAAAGCATTGTTGCATTACTTTGTTTTCCTTTTTGATGCCATAGCCCATGAATTTTAAGCCAATCTGTTGAACTTACTTTGCTAGCACAAAGCTCGTTTCTAACTTTCTCATCAAAAATTTCAGCACCGCCACCTGGCATAGAATCAACTCCAAATTCTAACATTTTCTCAATTACTGCGTTAAAATCACCATTGAAAAAACTTTTTGCAATGAAATTAATCTCCGCAGCTGTCATGGCTTTTATGTGTAAGTGTGGATATTTGTCTTTAATCTTTTTGAAAATTTCAAAATACCACTCCCAACCACCTTTTTTGTTATGAGCTGAAACTATATGGATTTCTTTCGTTCCACGAGTAACGGTATCATCAACTATTTTTAAGATTTCTTCGTGGGTTAGATGATATGGATTTGGATTGTGTCTATGAGCTGAAAACGCACAAAAGGCACAAGTATCAACACACATATTTGTAGGATTAATGTGGCGATTACAATTAAAATAAACTTTTTTTCCGTGAAGTTTTAATCTCTTTTTATTAGCGTAAAATCCTAAGACTTGCAAATCTAAATCGTATAATTTGTAGCAATTTTCTTCGCTTAATCTTTTTCCTTCTTCTAACGCTTCTAAAATATCCATTTACCATCCTTAAAAAAGAAAAACGATTATATTTATCTTTGTTTAACAACTTACTATAAATTAGCATAATTTTTATATTTAAAGGATAAAAAATGTGCGGAATAGTCGGTTATTTAGGACAATTAGAAAAAAAAGAAATTATTTTAAAAGGCTTAAAAGAGCTTGAATATCGTGGATATGATAGTGCTGGAATGGCGATTTTAGAAAACAATGAGCTAAACTTCTATAAAAAAGCAGGAAAACTAGAAAATCTAGCTAATTTTATGAATGATTTAAGCTTTAATAAAGAAGGTGTTGCGATAGGTCATACTCGTTGGGCAACTCATGGAAAACCTGATGATATAAACTCTCATCCACATTATGGAGAATATTCTTGTGTAATCCACAACGGAATTATTGAAAACTACAAAGAAATAAAAGAAGAATTAAAAAATATTAATTTTAATTCGCAAACCGATACCGAAGTTATCGTGCATTTATTTGAAAAATATGCAAAAGATTTAGAACCACAAAAAGCCTTTAGCGAAGTTGTTAAAAAGCTTGATGGTGCTTTTGCTATCTTATTAATTACAAAGAAAGCTCCTAATACTATATTTTTCGCAAAGAAAAATGCTCCTTTAATAATAGGTTTAGGTGAAAAAGCTGATGAGTTTTATTTAGCATCTTGCGATGCTCCTTTGGTTGGAGTATGCAAAAAAGTAGCGTATTTAAATGATGGGGATTTTGGTTATATAAACAAAAGTGGCATACATTTATTAAATGGCTCGGTTGAGTTTAAAGAACTAAGCTGCGATAAAGAAAGTGCTTTAAAAGATGGCTTTGATACCTTTATGGAAAAAGAAATCTACGAGCAAAGCCAAATCGTGCAAAACATATTAATAGGAAGAATTGCAAACGATAAAGTAAGTTTTGATGAGCTAAAGAATTTGAATCAGGAATTTAGCAAAATCATAATTTGTGCTTGTGGCACAAGCTATCATGCAGCACTTGCTATGAGTTATTATTATGAAAGAGAAGCTTTAATTGAATGCCGTGTAGAAATCGCTAGTGAGTTTAGATATAAAAAAGGCTTTTTAGATAAAAATGCTTTATTTGTTTGTATTTCACAAAGTGGCGAAACAGCCGATACGCTAGAAGCATTAAAAATAGCAAAAAATACAGGGCTTAAAACCTTAGCATTATGCAATGTTGATAATTCAAGCATAGCAAGAAGTGCTGATTATTGTATTTTAATTCGTGCAGGAATTGAAAAAAGTGTTGCAAGCACAAAGGCCTTTTGTGCTCAAATGCTAAACCTATGGCTACTAGCTCTATATTTAAATAAAAACAAAGATTTAAATATAGCAAAAGAACTTGAAGCGATAAAAAATTTATCAAATGTTTTAAAGGTAAATAAACAAACCCACGATAAACTAAAACGCTTAAGCAAACGCTATTTGCACGGACACGGCTTTTTCTTTATAGGTAGAGATTTATTCTATCCGCTTGCACTTGAAGCTGCGTTAAAATTAAAAGAAATTAGCTATATGCACGCAGAAGGCTACGCAGCTGGAGAGATGAAACATGGTCCTATTGCACTTGCTGATAGTGAATTATTCACAATTGCATTTATGCCGAAAAATATTCTTTATGATAAAACTCGTTCAAATGTTTTAGAATTAAGTGCAAGAGATGCAAATATTTTAGCAATTTCTCCTATTGAGTTTGTTGAAGCAGATGATTTTATAAAAACAAGCGAACAAGAGCATTATCTAAGCGAGTTTTTTGAAATGATGGTAATTATGCAATTATTTGCACTAGAAATCACAAATCGTGTTGGTGCAAATGTTGATATGCCAAGAAACTTAGCAAAAAGCGTAACGGTTGAATAAAGAATTTGAATTAGGAAATTAAAAATCCTAATTCAAATTCCAAAACTTTTAAGAATTAGCAGTATTTAAGTGATTTATTATTTCATCAATGCTATTTTTATGAAAATTTTTTAATTTTATATTTGAATAAAATCTACCATTAGCTTTAATTTTTAAGCAATTTCTTTTTCTTTTATAGCTTTTAATATCGCTTAGTTTTATGTTTTTTGTAAAAAATATAAAGCTTATTGCTATTCCACCATCATACAAAACAACTTCAGTTATAGGCATATCATAAATATATATTATGAGTAAAATTAAGAAAAATATGCCTAAATAAATAAAGCCTGCTTTAAAAACTCCTTGTGTTATTGCAATAATCAAAGCAATAAATACAAAATATAAAACATTGCTAAAATCTAATTTAGGCTTAATTGTTTTTATATCCATAAATTACTCATCAATTGATAAAATCTCAGCTCTTCCATTTACAATAGCTACGCAATGCTCGTAATGAGCTGTGTTTAAACCGTCCATTGAGGCTGTTTCCCACATTCCTTTTAGATTTTTTGGTCTTCCGTCTTTTTGACAAATCATAGGCTCTATGCAAAATACCATGCCGTTTTTAATCTTTGGACCATTTTTTATACTATCGTTTGGGTGCAAATAGTTTGGGATTTCAGGCTCAGCGTGTGGTTTTCTACCGATTCCATGTCCGCAAAATCCTTCTAATGGAACAAATCCACGAGAGCGAATAAAATCTTCTAAAATCTTACTAAGCTCTTTAAATCTCATGCCTTCTTTAATCTGGCTAATTGCATTTAATAAACAATCTTTACTGCAAGCAATTAATTCTTCATCTTTTTTTGAGATTTTTCCAACCGCATAAGTTCTAGCAGCATCGCCATAGTATCCATCTATAAAAGTCCCAACATCGCAACCTACAATATCGCCTTCTTTTAAAATCCTATCATCAGGAATTCCATGAATGCAAGTTTCGTTAAGGCTTACGCAAATTGCACCTGGAAAGCCGTAAAGACCTTTAAATGCTGGTTTTGCACCAAGGCTTAAAATATAATTTTCAGCTGCTTTATCTATTTCTTTTAAAGAAATTCCTGGTTTTATTATAGTTTGCAAATAATCTAGCGTTTTTGCAACCATTTTATTTGCAACTCTTAATTTTTCTATTTCTATTGGTTTTTTTATTTCTATCATTTTTATTCCTTTTTAACTTTATAACCTAAAAATACAAGCACTAATGCTAAGAATAATTGAAAGGCATTATCTTTATTAAATCCTACATAGTCTAACATTAATCCATTAATTACGAATACTGCAATGCTAGTATAAATCAATAATTTGCTTAAAAATCCACTTTTTGCAAGTCTTGTGCAAGGGCATCTTCTGCCGATTTTTGCTATTGTTTCATTTTTTGGAGAATTTTTTTGAAAAAACCATGCCATTGAACCAAAAAATATAAGTATATAAATAAAAATTAGCATTGTTTAATATATCTTATCCAAGAATCAAAATGCGGTTTTTCTAAACTAACTTTTGTTTGATTTCCATGACCTGGAAGTAAATAAAAATCATCTTTTAAAGATTTTGCTTTTTCTAGGCTTTTTACCATATCATCAGCATTTGAGAACTCAAAATCCCATCTTCCTATGCTTCTTTCAAATAAAAAATCACCACTAAAATAAAGATTATCAAATTCTATCATAGAACAACCCGGCGTGTGTCCTGCAAAATGATGAAAGGTAAATTTTAAACCATTAAAAACTAATTCTTCTTTATCGCCAACAGCAATTGCAATATCATTACTACTTAAATAGCCACTGCCATCATCTTCAAGCATAAAAATATCATCTTTTGGAGTATAAATAGGAGCTTGAAATTCATTTGCTACTAATTTATTATCCCATATATGATCGTAATGTCCGTGAGTATTTAAAATAGCTACAACTTTTTTAGATTTTGCTTTTATAAATTCTAATGCTCCTTTACCTGGATCAATTACAATATCGCCTAATTCATGCTTTACTATATAGCAATTTGTAGCGTATTCGCCACAAGGTTTAACTAAAATATCATACATTTTTAATCCTTTCATAAAAATCTTGAAGTATTTTAATGTCTTTACTTGCTTTAAAGTCAATCTTAATTCCGAATTCAAATTCTTCTTTGCAATATTCATTTTTCATCGTAGTTGCTAGGATTTTTGCAGGGTCTAATAAATTTGCTTTAGGAAAATAAGCTTTAAACTCTTTTTCTAAAAACGGATAATGAGTGCAAGCATAAAGTATATTTTCATAATCATTTTTTTGAAAATACTCTGCAAAATATTCGCTTGATTTTGAATATTGCATACTTTCTACTATTGGGACAAAAGAAATTGGGCTTATAAAATCTGCTTTTATATTGTATTTTTCACAAGCTCTTTGATATATACCTGAATTAATAGTAGCCTTTGTTGCAACTACTAAGGTGTTTTGATTATTTGATATTTTACTAAGTCCTAAAATACCATAATCACTAATAGGCAAAACCTTTGTATTTACATTAAGTTCGTTTAAAATTGAACTAACTGTATTACAAGCTAGTATTATTAAATCTACATTTAAGCTTGTTAGATAATCAATAGCGTTTTGACCTATTATTAAAATCTCTTCTTTGCTTTTAGTTCCAAAAGGGACATTTTTATTATCAGCATAATAGATTATTTCTTTTGCAATTTTATTTTTTACTAATAAATCTAAAGTTCCAAGACCACCTACTCCACTATCAAATATGGCTATTTTATTTAGCATTTGCATACCTTCTTGCTTCTATGTATCTAGTATTCCAATATCTTACATTAAGGCTTTGAATTCTTGTTCCGCCTTTTGAAGATAAGTGTATAAAATTATTATTTTCAAGATATATTCCAACATGTAAACCAAAAGGACCATCAGTTTTAAAAAACAATAAATCTCCTACTTTTAGCTTAGATTTTGAAACTTTTTCTCCGCCTAATCTTTGATATTTTGTAGTTCTTTCTAAATTAATGCCATAAACATTTTTATAAATATCTTGTGTAAAAGAAGAACAATCTGCACCTTTATTCTTGTTTGTTCCGCCTAATTTATATGGAGTGTAACGCCAAGAATGAGCTGCTATTAATATTTTTTCAATCATTTTATTTGGATTTTTTGTAAGTTCTAAGTTTAATTTAGAATCATAAATTGCATTTGGCTCAAACATTTGAGCTGGATAATTTGCATAAATTTCATCTATTAAAATTATATTATCTTGTTTAAAGCTATCAATTTCTTCATATTCTAAATCGGCTATATTTTGCGAACAAGACGCAAAAAATATAGCCAAAAAAATCGGCAAAAATATTTGCCTATTAATTATCATAAGCCTACTGCACTTAAGGTTTGGTATTTATTCACATACATTTGAGCTTCAATTTTTCTCATAGTATCAAGTGCTACTTGAACAACAATTAAAACTGATGTTCCACCAAAATAAAATGGAACTCCCATAAATTTAGCTAAAAGCCAAGGTAAAGTAGCAATAATTGCTAAATAAATTGAACCGCTTAATGTCAAACGACTTGCAATTTCGTTTAAATAAAGAGCTGTTCCCTCGCCTGGGCGAATACCAGGAATAAAACCACCTTGTTTTTTTAGGTTTTCTGAAATATCTTTTGCATTAAATGCAATTGATGCATAAAAATAAGCAAAAAAGATAACAAAAAAGAATGTAAATATATGAAATACATAGCCATTTGGATTGAAAATATCATTAAATTTCATAATATATTCATTTGTGCTTGATTGTAAAACCGTTGCAGGAAATGTCAAAATAGCACTAGCAAAAATCGGAGGGATAACACCACTAAGATTTAGCTTTATAGGAATATAGTTCATAATTCTTTTGTTTTGATTTTGCATTAAAACTTTTCTGCTGTATGAAATAGGAATTCTTCTTTCACCTAATTCAACATAAATAATAGCACCAATTGCTGCAATAATAACTAAAGCAATTCCGATTACTACTAAGAAGTTTAACTCGCCTGTATTTACAAGATTTATTGTGCTAGAAATTGCACTTGGAATTCCAGAAACAATACCAGCAAAAATAATTAATGAAATACCATTGCCTATACCTCTTTGAGTAATTTGCTCACCTAACCACATAAGCAACATAGTTCCAGCTAACATACTAGCAGCGCTTAAAGCTATAAATGTATTAAAATCAATCATAATAGCTGCTTCACCTGTTCTTGAGTGTAAGCTTTGAAGCCCTACTGAAACCCCAACACTTTGAATTAGAGTGATAACAATAGTTGCTACACGAATAATTTGCATATACTTCACCATTCCATCACGCTCTTTTTTCATACGACCGATATTTGGGAATGTTGCTGCAAGTAATTCCATAATAATTGATGAAGTTATGTAAGGCATTATGCCTAAAGATATGATTGAAAGTCTTTCAGCAGCTTTACCGCTAAACATATTAAACATACCTAAGGCATTGTTTGTATTTGATTCAAAAAATTCTTTAATTACATCTACATTCACACCAGGAACTGGCACGTATGCCAGTATCCTGTAAGCAAATAAAAGCGCCAATGTTATAAAAATTTTATTGGCAAGATTTTTATTCATTATTTACTTCCGCTAGTTTTAATGTTTTCGTCTTTAATTTTTGATGCTAATAAATTAGCACTTGCACCTATTAATTTAATTTTCTTAACACTTGAAGAAAATCTGTGAACACTTTTAATGCTCTCAAATGTAATTTCTTTAAGTTCTTTAATAGCTACAATTTTTTCAACATTAATTACATAAGGTTTTTCAAACTTAGAAGTAAAACCAACTTTTGGTAATCTTCTTTGTAATGGTTGTTGACCACCTTCAAAACCTCTTTTTTCATTATAACCTTTTCTAGCTGTTTGACCTTTACCACCTTTTGTAGCAGTTTTTCCCCAGCCTGAACCTTGACCACGGCCTATTCTTTTTGTTTTATGAGTAGAGCCAGCTGCTTTTTGTAAATTTTCAAGTCCCATTTTTTATCCTTTCAACATACTTAAAGCTTTGATTGTAGCTCTTACAACGTTGCCTGGATTTGATGAACCAAGTGATTTTGTAAGAATATCTTTAATACCTGCAAGTTCAATGATAGGACGGCTAGAGCCACCTGCGATAACTCCTGTACCTTCGCTAGCAGGCTTTAATAAAATACGGCTTGCATTGTATTTTACTTCAATATCGTGTGGAATTGTTTGGCCACGAAGTTTAACTGAGATAATGTTTTTAAACGCATCATCAACTGCTTTTTTAATAGCATCAGGAACTTCTTTAGCTTTACCATAGCCAACACCTACAAGACCATTTTTATTACCAACAATTACAAGTGCTGTAAATCTAAAGCGGCGACCACCTTTAACAACCTTTGTAACTCTACCGATATCAACAATTACTTCTTCAAATTCTTCTCTATTATATTTTTCCATAATTTATCCTTATAGTTTGATACCGTTTTCTCTTAAAGCATCAGCAAAAGCTGCTACAACACCATGGTATAAATAACCATTTCTATCAAAAACCGCTTCTTCAACTTTGATTGCTTTTAAGTTCTTAGCAAATTCAGCTGCTAATTTTTTAGCACCTTCAATATTTGCTTTAATACCTAATTTTTTACCATTTGCACTAGCAATTGTATGTGCTTTAACATCATCAATAGCTTGAACATAAAGTGTTCTATTTGATTTAAAAATAGATACTCTTGGTAAAGTTGCGCAACCATTAATTTTTGCACGAATTCTCTTTTTTCTCTTAATTCTAAGAGATAATTTTCTTTTTAAGATATTTGCTCTCATTACTTATCCCTTACTTCTTAGATGTTTTACCAGCTTTGCGAATAATACGCTCATCTGAATACTTAATACCTTTACCTTTATAAGGCTCTGGTGGTCTGAATTCACGAATTTTAGCTGCAACTTGACCTACTACTTGCTTATCAGCACCTGTAATAACAATAGTATTTTTCTCAACTGCTATTTCAATACCTTCTGGAGCATCAAAAATTACTGGGTGTGAAAAACCTAAAGCCATTTCTAAAGTTTTACCTTTCATAGCAGCTTTATAACCAACACCGTTGATTTCTAATACTTTTTTAAATCCTTGTGTAAGGCCTATTACGATATTGTTTGCTAAAGCTCTATATGTTCCCCAATAAGCTCTTGAGCTTCTATCATCACTTTTTGGTGTAAATACAACTTGATTATCTTTTACTTCAACATTTACATGTCCTTTAAAATCAAGTTCTTTTTTTACATTACCTTTTGTGAATGTAAGAACATTGCCATCTACTTTAGCAGAAATTCCAGCTGGAATTTCAATTGGTTGTTTTCCTATTCTTGACATATTTTTCCTTTTTATTTGTCTAGGGAAAGCTTAAGCTTTCCGAATGCCATAAAAAGCATTAATTACCAAATAGTACAAAGTACTTCGCCACCGATGCCTTCTTTATAAGCAACTTCATTGCTTAAAACACCCTTGCTAGTACTTACAACTATTGTTCCATAACCGTTTTTAAATCTTTTGATTTCATCTTTTCCACGGTAAACTCTACGACCAGGTTTGCTAACACGCTTAATTTCATTAATAACGCTTCTGCCTTTTTCATCATATTTTAAAACTACATTGATGAATTTTTTCTTATCTTCTTCTACAACGCTATAATCTTCAATATAACCCTTAGCTTTAAAAATATCAACAATTGACTCTACAACTCTTGAGTGTAAAAGTTTTGTTGTATCTAATCTGCGAAGAGCTGCATTTCTAATACGAGTTAGTGAATCTGAAATTAAATCATTAATCATAACTTCTCCTTACCAGCTAGCTTTCTTAAGACCAGGAATTAATCCTTCATTAGCCATTTTTCTTAGGCACACACGGCAAATTCCAAAATCTCTATACACAGAGTGTGGACGACCACAAATTTGGCATCTTGTATAAGCTCTAACTTTAAATTTAGCTGGACGAGCAGCTTTTGCTATCATTGATTTTTTTGCCATATTACTTTCCTTTTGTGAAAGGCACACCAAATAATTCTAATAATCTTAGTGCCTCTTTATCGCTATTTGCTGTTGTAACAACATTGATATTCATACCATGAGTTCTTAAAATTTGATCATAAACAACTTCTGGGAACATTAATTGTTCATTTAAACCAAAGCTATAATTTCCACGACCATCAAAACCATCACGGCTTAAACCTCTAAAGTCTTTAACTCTTGGTAATGCAATAGAAATTAACTTATCTAAGAATGCATACATATTGTCTTTTCTTAAAGTTACCATTACACCAACAGGAAAGCCATCTCTTACTTTAAAACCAGCAACTGATTTTTTAGCTTTAGTAACAACTGCTTTTTGACCTGAAATTAAACTAATTGTATCAACAATGCTTTGTAAAACTTTTTGGTCTTTTGTAAATTCTGCACTTAAACCAACGCTAATAACAATTTTTTCAATAGCAGGAATTAGCATAGGATTTTTAATATCAAATTCCTTAGCAATTGCAGGCTTAATGCTATTAACATATTTTTCTTTTAATCTCATATTATGCCTCCACCTTAGCTACATTTGAAATATCCATAGGCATTTCCTTATTTACAAAACCACCTTGTGGGTTTTGCTCGCTAGGTTTTACTGCTTTTTTAGCAATTTTGCAACCTTCAACGATTACTTGATTTTTCTTAGGAAAAACTGCCTTTACAACACCTGTTTTACCTTTATCATCACCTGCGATAATTTTTACATTATCACCTTTTTTAATTTTAAATTTAACAGCCATTATAAAACCTCCGGAGCTAGTGAAACAATTTTCATAAAGCCACCATATCTTACTTCTCTACCAACTGGCCCAAAAATACGAGTTCCAACTGGCTCTCTCTTAGCATCTAAAATAACTGCCGCATTTTCATCAAAACGAATTAATGAGCCGTTTTCTCTTTGAACTTCTTTTTTAGTTCTTACGATTACAGCCTTAACTACTTGACCTTTTTTAATTTTACCATTTGGTAAAGCTTTTTTAACAGATGCAACGATTACATCACCTACGGTAGCATATCTTCTTTTACTACCACCTAATACTTTTATACACATAATTTCTTTTGCGCCGCTATTGTCAGCAACTACAAGCCTTGTAAAACTTTGTATCATTACTCAACTCCTGCTGCTAAAATTGTTTTAAGACGAAAAGACTTGCGTTTTGACATTGGTCTGCATTCAATCGCAACAACTGTATCACCAATGTTAGCAGTATTTTTTTCATCATGAACTAAATATTTTTTAAAGCGTTTTACGATTTTTCTATATCTAGGATGAACAACTTTGCGTTCTACTAAAACGCTAACTGTTTTATCTCCTGATTTTGAAACGATTACGCCTTGTATTTCTCTTTTAAAACTCATTATTAGCCCCTTATTTCATAGCTGATATTGCTGTGTTAATTCTTGCAATATCCTTTTTAACTACACGAAGCTCATTTGTATTTGTAAGCTGCATCGTTTTAAGCTTTTGTTTTAGTGTAAATAAAAGCAACTTTTTTTCTTTTAACATAGCATTTAATTCTTCTGCTGTTTTATCTTTTAGCTCAGTATATTTCATTTTCACTCTCTCTTGTAACGAACTTAGTTTTAAATGGTAATTTACTCATAGCAAGTGCAAGAGCTTCTCTAGCCATATCTTCACTAACGCCTGTCATTTCAAAAAGAATTCTGCCTGGTTGAATATTCATTACCCATTCTTCAACACTACCTTTACCTTTACCCATTCTCGTTTCTAATGGTTTTTTAGTTAAAGGTTTATCTGGGAATACTCTTATCCATGATTTACCTTGTCTTTTAACATGACGAGTTAGAGCAATACGTGCTGCTTCAATTTGGCGTGAATTAACTCTACCACCCTCAGTAGCTTTTAAAGCATAATCACCAAGAGCAAGTTTTGTGCCACGGCAAGCATAGCCACGATTGCGGCCTTTCATCATTTTTCTAAATTTTGTTCTCTTTGGCATCAACATAATTATTTACCTCTTCTGGTTCTTCTTGTCTTCTTTGCTGCTGGCTCTTCAGTTTTATCAGCTTGAACACCTTTATGTAATACCTCACCTTTGAAAATCCATACTTTAATACCTATATTTCCATAAGTTGTATGAGCTTCTGCAAAACCATAATCAATTTTTGCTCTTAAAGTATGTAAAGGCACACGACCTTCAAGATACCACTCAGTTCTAGCCATTTCAGCACCACCTAAACGACCTGCAACACTAACTTTAATACCTTTTGCTCCTGCTTTTTGTGCATTTTGAATAACTTTTTTCATCGCACGGCGGAATGCAACACGCTTTTCAAGTTGAGTTGCAACACTTTCAGCTGCTAATTGAGCTGATGCGTTAGCACGACGCTCTTCTTTAATGTTAAGATTTACTTCTTTATTGATAATTTTTTGTAGTTTTGTTTTAATTACTTCAACATCGCTACCTTTTTTACCAATAATAATTCCAGGACGAGCTGCAACTACAGTAACTCTTAATTTCTTAGCAGTTCTTTCAATTATAATTTGACTAACTCCTGCATAGTATAGCTCTTTTTTAAGAAAAGCACGGATTTTATAATCTTCGCCTATGCTTTGTGCTAAACTAGCTTTAGCTGGAAACCATCTTGATTCCCAATTTCTATTAATTCCTAGTCTAAGACCTATCGGATTTACTTTTTGTCCCATTTTAGCTTTCCTTACTTTCAGTTTTTGCTCTACTTACTTCAACCATAATATGAGCAGTTGGTTTTCTAATGCGACTTGCACTTCCTCTAGCTCTTGGTCTAATTCTCTTAAGCACAGCACCAGCATCAACACGGCATGAACTTACTACTACTTCGCTTGGCTCATATCCACCATTTGCAACAGCACTTGAAATTGCATTAGAAATGTATTTTGCTGCTTTATTTGGCATGAATTTTAAACTTGCCATTGCTAATTCAGCATTCATTCCTTGAACTTCTCTTGCTAATAATCTTGCTTTAGTTGGTGATAGTCTTATGAATTTAATTAATGCTTTACTCATTTACTACCCCTTACTTTCCAATTTTCTTTTGCACTGAGCCTTTGTGGCCTTTGAATGTGCGAGTTGGTGCAAATTCACCTAATTTATAACCTATGTGATTTTCAGTTACATACACAGGAATAAAGCTTTTACCATTATGAACGTTAAATGTAAGACCGATCATATCAGGAGTAATAGTGCTTCTTCTTGACCAAGTTTTAATTGGTTTATTATCGTTAGCTTTTTTTGCTGCGATAACTTTTTTCATAACATGAGAATCAACAAAAGGACCTTTTTTTAATGATCTAGCCATCTTACTTTCCTTTTCTTCTTGATATTATTAGCTTATCGCTAGCCTTTTTACGGCGAGTCTTAGCACCTTTAGTTGGTTTACCCCAAGGTGTAACTGGGTGACGACCTGAGTTTTTCTTACCCTCACCACCACCATGTGGGTGATCTACTGGGTTCATTGCGCTACCACGAGTTTGTGGGCGAATACCTCTATGTCTATTGCGACCTGCTTTACCTATTGTAACGTTAGCCCAATCTTCGTTACCAACTTCACCAATACTAGCCATACATTCTGCTAATACTCTTCTCATTTCACCTGATTGAAGACGAACGATTACGTATTTTTCTTCTTTACCCATTAATTGAGCAAAAGAACCTGCAGAACGAATCATTTGACCACCTTTACCTGGTTTTAATTCTAGGTTGTGAATGATTGTACCAACAGGAATTGATTTTAATTTCATAGCATTTCCTGGCTTAATATCTAAACCTTCATCTGCTGAACATACAATATCGCCTACTGTTAAACCACGAGGTTGGATAATATATCTTTTTTCACCATCTTTATAAGCGATTAATGCAATACGGCAATTTCTGTATGGATCATATTCAATAGCCTCTACACGACCTTCAATTCCAAATTTATTTCTTTTGAAATCAATAATACGATATAGTTTTTTTGCACCTGCTTCTTTATGGCGGCTTGTGATTCTTCCGTTATTATTTCTACCTGCTGCAGCTGGAAGTTTTACAAGTAATGAGCGAACGCTAGCTTTTGCTGTAATATCATCGCTACTTACACCTGTAATATAACGTCTGCTTGGGGTATATGGTTTATAAGTTTTAATAGCCATCTTAGCCTTCCTTATTTTCTAAACTAGCACCCTCAGGTAGCTTTACATAAAACTTTTTAAAGTCACTTCTTTGACCTTCTAGTCCTCTAAATCTCTTTACTTTTCCATCCATTCTTAATGAATTGATTTTTAAAGGAACTATGCCAAAATATTCTCTTAACACTTGCTTTAGACCATTTTTAGTCATTTTAGGACTAGCTTGGATAACTACCACGCCACCTTCTTGAAGGCCTAAAGTTTTTTCTGTATAAACTATATTTTTTATATCTGTGATATCAGCCATCTTAGCCCTCTTTCGTAATTGATGCTAAAGCATCTTTTTCAATAATTACAGAATTAAATATACTTAATAAATAAGCATTTACTTCAGTAATATCAACAACATAACAATTAGCAAGATTTCTAAATGCTAATAATGTTTTTTCATCTAATAATGACTTAACAATTAAAGCATCTTTAACACCTATTTTATTAATCATAGCTCTTGCATCTTTTGTTTTACCACTTTCAATAACTATATTATCTACTGCAAATAAAGCGTTTGCATTAGCTTTGTCTGCTAAAGCTCTTTCAAATGCTAATCTTTTTTGCTTTTTATTTACTTTTTGAAAATAGTTTCTATTGTTTGTTGGACCAAATGCAACTGCACCACCTACCCATACGTTAGTTCTTGTTGAACCTGCACGAGCACCACCGCGACCTTTTTGTCTCCATGGTTTTTTACCACCACCGCTAACTTCGCTTCTACCTTTGGTATGAGCTGTATTTGCTCTCATGCTAGCTTGGTATGACTTAACATATAAATAAAGGTTATGAGGATTTACTTCAGCGTATCTTGCTGGTAAATCAAGCTCGCTAGCTTTTTCAAATTTATCGTTTAATACGCATACTTTCATTTTACAATCCTTACTTTACCCATTGCACCATTATAACCTGCAACGCTTCCTTTTAATACTAAAATACCATTTTCAGCATCAAATGAAACAACTTCATTTTTAACAGTAACTAATTCATTACCAAAATGACCTGCCATTTTGCGTCCTTTTTGAACACGACCTGGCCACTCGCGGTTACCTATTGAACCTGAGCGTCTGTGAAAACGGCTACCATGACTTGCTGGACCACCTGCAAATCCGTGTCTTTTAACAACACCAGCATAACCTCTACCTTTTGAGTTGAAGCTTACTTTTAAAACTTTTGCTTCAGCTAAAGGTGTAGTATCAATGTCACCTGTTTCTGTATTTGCTACTTCTAAACTAGCAAATTTGTTAAACTCTGCACTTAGGCTGTATTTTTTTTGCTGACCTGCGATGCACTTGTTTTGGTGTTTACCTTGTGCGTATGCAACGATAGCTTTACCATCTTTAAGTTCGCAAACTTTAGTTTGAACTAACTTAAGTAGTGTTACAGGAGTGCTAGAGGTGTTAATTGTTCTACTCATTCCGATTTTTTCAACAATATATTCCATACTCTATCCTTACTTGCCCATTGCACGAACTTCAACATTAACTTCTGGTGCCAAATCAAGCTTTGTTAAGCTATCAACGGTATCAGTAGTAGCAGCCAAAATATCAATCATACGAGCGTGAATTCTCATTTCAAATTGTTCTCTTGAATCTTTATTGATGTGCGGAGATCTTAAAACGGTATAACGCTTTATTTTTGTAGGCATTGGTACTGGACCTCTAATTTCAGCACCAGTTCTCTTAACGGCTTCAACAATTGCCGCAACTGTACGATCTAGAACCCTGTGGTCATAAGCTTTTAACTTTAACCTAATTCTTTCCATTTTTTTTCCTTTTAAAAGAACTCGTTGGCATTTAAGCCAACCCATTAAAGAACATGTGATAAGTATCACAAAAACTAAAATAGGTTCGCAAGTGTATTTAATATAAGTTTACTTGTCAAGAAAAAAATGAATTTTTACTTATTTTTATCTCTTTAAAAAAGATAATATTTATTTTTATAATAATTTAAATTATTTATATTAATTAAGTAATTTTCACAAAATTACTATAATATATTAAAGGATTATTTGTAAAAATATTTAATTTTGAGTGCTTATATAATATTGTTTATATATATATATGGTATTTAAAATATATGATAATAAAACATATTATTTTTTTAAAACATATATAAAGAAAATAATAAATTCATAATAAGAAAAAATTATTCTTTTATTTGTTAAATAATTTTAGAACTTACTAGTATTATAAAAAATTGTTTTTATAAATACTACTAATAAATATTTTCCGAATTCAAAAAGAATTTGAATTCGGAATTTAAATTTAAATTATTTTATTATCTTTTAGAAGTTTTAAAAAATCATCTTTTAAAAATGGTTTAATTTCATCAAAACTCAAGCGAACTTTTATATAACCACTTGCGTATGAAAATAATTCATAAGGGCTATATGAAAACACAATACCTAAATTATCAAAATAAAAATTATCCACTTCTAAAGGGCTAAAAAATTGATTATTTTTCTCTGCGTGATTTGTTTTATTTTGAAAATCTCTTATTTTTTTAGTGATTTTTTCTTTTAATTTATCTATATCTTTAAATGCGTTTTTTGAAGTAATTACTTTGCTATCTTTATCTAAAATCGCAAATTTTACAAAGTGCATAGGATGAGCACCTTTATTGTCTTCAATAAGCTGAAAACGAACGCTTGTTAAATCATTTTTAGCATATACAATATCTTCTGTAATTTGTAATGTTCCAAAATGATTTAAGCTTTGTGCGAAAAAATCATTTAAATTTAATTCTTCCTTATTTGCACCGCTTAAGTAACGAATCTTAAAAGCTTCATCTTTAGTGCTTAAGCTAATACTATCGTATTTAACCCCTATTGCTTTGTTTGCATTAAAATTAATCTCATCATTTATTAAATCATTACAAGCAAAACAAACATCATCTTTCATAATATTCATAGCGCTAATAAACTCAACCTTATCTTTATGCTCGTTCATAGTAAAATAAGCGCTCTTATTATCATCTATCATCAAAAAACCTGCAGCATTTAAGCTCAGAGCAACTACACTTGAAATTAATATCTTTTTCATTCTAAACTCCTTTTAATAAAATATAATTTTATCAAAATTCTATAACGATTGTTTCACGTGAAACAAAAATTTATGATGAATATTAATTGAAATAATTTTGGAATTTGAAATAGGAATTTAGATTTTATTTTTCACAAAATTCTTCAAATTCTTTAATAACACCTAATCTTAAATCCTTATAAAAAGCATCAATATGTCTTAATTTACTTATTATATTATTACACCTTTGTTTGATTACTAAGCTACCTTCAAGGTCTTTTAGCTTTTTATTTGTATCTTTTATAAACTCACAATTCTTACCTGTATTTAGACATAATTCAAAGGCTTTTTTGTTATATGATTTTAGTAATTCATCATCATTTTTTAATGCTAACTTTAAATCACAATATTTACTAACACCGCCTTCACATATTTTGTTAGCATAAAATTTTTGTAATTTCTCATCATTTTCTTTAATAGCAAGTGTTAGTTTTGCATAGCACGAACCTAGTCTAAAAGTGCTTTTTTTAGAGTTTTTATTTGCCTTAATCTCATCACAATATTCGCTAACATTTTTTAAAGGATTTGCTAACTCATAATGATAACAAGCAATATTATTTTTAAAACTATAACAATCATCTTCTAAGCTTTTTTTATCTAAAGTTTTAACAAATTTGCTATATTCTTCAACACTACCTATGCTTAAAAATCTGCCATCTTTAATTCTTTTATAATAAAAATTTTGTGGTGGTTTTATGTAATCTATATTAAACAAATAATTAGCCGTATCAAGATATTCACAAGCACCTGCAAAAAAAGGTCTGCCAATATTTTTTTGTAAATAATCTTCACATATTTTTAAATTATTTTCATCATATAAAACAAATGATGGATGTTTTTTATAATAAGCCATTTCCATTTCACTTTTAAGCTCTTTATGAATAACATACATTGAAGTACAAGCTGATAAAACTAACAAAATTACAAAACCTATAATTAATCTAAAAACCATCCGTATTTCCTTAAATATCTTTCACATCTTTTATACTCATCTTTTTGTGATTTTATTGAATAACTGTTATAACAATTTCTTTTATCGGGGTTATTTTTATTACAAGATTTACTCGGGTTGCTTATCTCTTCGTATTTGGCTTTTAGTATTTCGTATTTGGCAAAATATGTTGATATGGTAGGCTCTTCTTTTTTACACAGACAATTTGAACAATAATATATATTGTAATAATAACAATCAAAAACATATCTTGTCGTAGAGTTGCAATCAAGCTCGGCTTCCTTAATGTTTGCATATTTATCATCATAATATTTAACTAATTCTTCTGGGCTTAATTTTGTTCTATAACCCTTTTTGATAGCTAAGTCATAATATTTATACATTTTAGGATTTTTCATAGTTTGAAAAGTCTGAGCAATTTTAAAACATAAATCAGCCCTATCGTCTTCATTTTTGCAAAGATAATCTAAAGTTTTAAAACCAAACTCAGGTGGCTTATAATATTTACCTTCTAGCCCATATTTAACTCCAACGCCAAGTGTATATCCTAAATATACCACTCTAGTGCAAGACGATAAAACTAACAAAATTATAAAACTTACAATTAATCTAAAAACCATCCGTATTTTCTCAAATAATTCTCACATTTTTTATAATCATTTTTTAGCGATTGTATATAAGTTTTACTAAAGCAATCCTTTTTATCAGCATTTTTTTGATTACAAGGATTGTTTGGGTTAGTTAGTTCTTCATATTTAGCTTTTAATTTTTCGTATTTTGCATAATATGTTGAAATAGTCTTTTCTACTTTTTGACATCTAAGATAATTTTGAGAATATCTATTATAATAATAACATTCTAAAACATCCTTCGTTAAAGAATTGCAATCTAAGTTATTAAAATCTTTATTATTTATAATTTTTGTATATTTATCATCATAGTATTTAGCCAACTCTTCTGGGCTTAATTTTGTTTTAAGACCCTTTTTGATAGCTAATTCATAATATTCGTACATTTTAGGATTTTTCATAATTTGAAAATTTTGAGCTGCTCTAAAACATGCATCAGCTCTATCATCAAAATCTTTACAAAGCTTATCTAAAGTTTTAAGGTCATAAAAAGGAGGTGTATAGCTTTTAACTCCTTGAAAGTAATAACCACCAAAACCACTAAGCAAACCTAAATAAGACGTTCCTCTACAAGATGAAAAACTTAAAGAAATAACAAAAAGAGTAAGAATAAGAAAAATTCTTTTCACAAATCCTCCTTACTATAAAAATACTAACTAATTAAATGTTTTAACTCATTTTTATTTAATTTTTTTGCTTTTATGAAAACATCATGATTGTTTAATATTTGAAAATCCTTGTTACCACAAATTTCGATATCTATTATTGAATATTTTTGTAAGTCTGAGTTATCTGAATATATAAAAATTTTATTAGGTAAAATTTTACTTTCATACAAACTTATTAAACATTCTTTTATGTTATCATCACTTCCAAATAAGTGTAGATTAAAATCTTTTAAATTTTTTTCATAAACTTTTGCATATTTATAAAAAGAATTTAATCCACCATAAACACTAATAACAAAACCTTTAAAACCATCTAAAAAACCTTTTCTTAATACATAGAATTTAAAAAATGAAAATATTCCATGGGTAAAACATGAGAAAGAATTAGGCTTTTTATTAGTTGTATTTGCATAAATTTCTGTATATTTGTCTAATTTATTTATAAATTGAGATAAATTATAAAATGAATAATGATGAAGATGAATATTGGTTTTTATTAATTGTGAATTATCTTTGATAACAATATTTTCATGAACATTAGCATCATTATAGTTAGTATGAGTTTTATTAAAAATTCTAACTATATAATCAGGATAAAATCCACAAGTTTTTATCCATTCATTTTTGTAATAATTTTTTCTATTTATAGCATAGATTTTTGTAGTATCACTAAAATCAAGATTTTTTAAAAGCTCTAAACTATTAAAATCTATTACTTCATCAGCATCAATGCAAAAAACCCAATCATTACTAGCATTATTAACGGCAAATTGTTTTAATTTGCCAAATCCTATGAATGGTGAGCTAAAAACTTTTACATTTTTAAATTCTTTTGCAATATTAACGCTGTTATCAGTGCTTTCATTATCTACTAACACGACTTCATCAAAATCTAGCAAAGCATTTAAACAACGCTTTAAATTTTTTTCTTCGTTTTTAGCGATAATGCAAACACTTATTTTCATTGGCAACCTTCACATTCAATACTTCTATCAACTGGTTTATTATCTAAATGCTCGCTTGCAGGGCTTTCGCTTCTTAAATAATAACAAGACTTAAGTCCTAGAGAATGTGCTAAGGTATAAATACTATTTAAATAGCCACCACTAGCTTTATCAAGGCTAACAAATATATTTAAGCTTTGTCCTTGATCTATCCATTTTTGGCGAATTGCTGCTGCACGAACTAAATCTCTTTGATCAAGCTCATAAGCCGTTACATAATATTGCCAAGTATCAAGGCTTAGATTTGGAACTACGGTTGGTATCATTCCACTTAGGTTTTGTTCGAACCATTTTCTTTTATAAACAGGCTCAATTGTCTGAGTAGTCCCTACTAGAATTGAAATGCTAGAAGTTGGAGCAATAGCCATTAAATAACCATTTCTCATACCTTGTTTATTAACTTTCTTTCTTAATTCATTCCAATCGCAGTTTGATTGATTGAATAAATTATCACCCATTGTTAGCATTTTTGCATTTTCGTTAGCTACATCAATAGGGAAAATTCCTTTACTCCAGTTACTTCCTTCATACTCAGGATAAATGCCCTTTTCTACTGCTAAATCACTACTTGCACTAATAGCTTCATAAGAAATGCTTTCCATAATTTTGTCAATTAACTCAAAGTGTTCGTTAGTTCCAAACATAACGCCTTTTTCTGCTAACATTTGTGCTTCGCCCATAACACCTAAGCCTATCGCACGAGATTTTAAGTTAGTATTTTTTACTTTTGCGTGTGGATAGAAATTAAGCTCAATAACATTATCTAACATTCTTATTGCAATAGAAACAACTCTTTTAATATCTTCTTCTGTGTTTATTTTGCTTAGATTTATACTAGCAAGGTTACAAACAGCAGTTCTACCTTCATCATATTCTTTTTCTACAATATAAACTTTTTTACCATTTAAAGTATCTAAGCTACTTAATTTCTTAGCAGTTTTGATTTGAGAATTATCAAGCTTTAAGATTTCATTTTCTTCATATACACTTACGCTACCATCTTCAAATGTTGCTTTAATTTTATAATGATTTGGATCAGTATTTTGAAAAATCTCGGTGCATAGGTTTGAACTTCTGATAAGACCTGTGTGAGAATTTGGGTTAGCTTTGTTAGCGTTATCTTTAAAACATAAAAATGGCATACCGCTTTCAAAGTAATTTGTTAAAATCTTTTTCCAAAGTTCTTTTGCATCCATTACTTCTTTTACTATGCTCTCATCTTTTTCAAGTCTTTCATACTCTAATTCAAATTCTTTTCCATATAAATTACATAATTGTGGAGTATCAAATGGATCAAATAAAGTCCATTTTGCATTATCTTTAACCCTCTTCATAAATAAATCATTTATCCATAAAGCAGGGAATAGTTCATGAGCTCTTCTTCTTTCTTCTCCACTATTTTTTCTAAGGTCAATAAAATCACAAACATCCATATGCCAAGGCTCAATATAAACAGAAATAGCACCTTTTCTAGTTCCTAACTGATCAACTGCAACTGCAATATCATTTGTAATTTTTAAAAATGGAATAATTCCACCCGCTGCGTTTTTGTGTCCGTCTATACTACCACCCATAGCACGAACCATACTCCAATCCCAGCCTATTCCACCACCAAATTTTGACAATAACGCCATTTCTTTGTAAGAATCAAAAATACCTTCTATATTATCAGGAGTTGAACCTATATAACAACTTGAAAGCTGATGTCTTGTAGTTCTTGCATTACTTAGTGTTGGAGTTGCACACATTACTTCAAATTTAGAAATTAAATCATAAAATTTCTTAGCCCATTCTTGCCTATTTAACTCGTTTTGAGCTAAAAACATAGCAATAGCCATAAACATATGTTGTGGTAATTCAATAGGATTACCTTTATTATCTTTTATTAAATATCTATCATAAAGGGTTTTTATACCTAAATAGGTAAATTGTAAATCACGCTCAGGTTTTATATAAGCATTTAAATCATCTAAATCATACTTTTCTTTAAGACCTAAAAATAATCTTCCAGCTTTTTCTCCACGCTCAAAGTATTCTCTTAAATGAACATATTCTTTTTGTGGATTTACTTTATGATATAGATCATACAAAAATAATCTTGCAGCAACAAAAGTCCAATTTGGTCTATCAATATCTATTTTATCTACTGCTGTTTTTATTAAAGTATTTTGGATTTCTTCAGAAGTTATCATATCTCTAAACTGGATTTTCGCATCAACTTCAAGCTCACTTTGGCTCACATTTTCTAAGCCTTCTGTTGCTAAAGTTGTGTATTTTTTAATTTTAGAAATATCTAATTCTTCTACTCTTCCTGTTCTTTTTACTACCTTCATGATTGATTGTTTGTCCTTTGTGAATTTTAAAAAAGAATGTATTATAATAAGTAGAGATAAAATATAGGTTAAAAAAAGTGGGATATTTATACAAAAAATTTTTTACTAGCGAAAATAAAAAAGCTTATCAATTAGTAATGCAAAATTTAAATTATGATTTAAAAAAAGCACAAAGATTTTGTGATAAAAATCGTGTTATTATTTTTAAAAATAATGTTAGCAAAAATCTTTTAAATACTTTAAATATAGATGAAATAAATTTAAATGATATTGAAATATGTAAAAAAAATAGCGTTATTAATGGTGAATTTTATTTATTAGTTTATGAATGTTTTAGTTTGGATTTAAAACCTATTTTTGAAAATGAAGATTTTGCTGTTTTTAACAAACCAAGCGGGGTTTTATCTCATCCAAATGGAAGAAATTGTGAGTATTCTTTAAATGATGAAATCTGGCAAAAATATGGAGAAAATGCTAGCGTAGCTCATAGGCTAGATGCAGCTACAAGCGGGCTTATACTCGTTGCAAAAAATAAAATCGCTAACAAAGAATTAAAAGAACTCTTTGCAAAACAAGAAGTTTATAAAGAATATTTAGCTTTAGTTTGTGGAAATATTGAATATGATTTTTGTGTTAGTGCAAGACTTAAAAACGATGAAGATTTAAAAAACAAAATGCTAGTATCAAAAGATGGAAAAATATCAAAATCACAATTTTGTGTTATTAAAAATTATCCTAAACATACACTTTTAAAAGCAATTCCACTAACAGGAAGACAACATCAATTAAGACTTCATCTGCATTACTCAGGACATAAAATTGCAGGTGATACTCTTTATGGACTAAGTAACGAAGAAGCAAGAAATATTTTAGACAAAAAAATAATAAATATAAAAGAGCTTTGTGGAGCAAGTAGGCTTTGTCTTCACTCGGCAAGACTTAAATTTACTTATAAAAATCAAAATTATGATTTTATAAATAATGATATAGAAAATGAATTTTTAGGAGCGATTAAATGAGTGGATTAGATTTATTTCAATATATATTTATGGGTGCTGTTTGTGTTTGTGGAGTAGTTGGTATAATAGTAGTTATTTTAAATGAAAAGAAAAAATAGAATTTGAATTAGGAATTTCAAAATGTTTCACGTGAAACAAAAAATCAAATTCCTATTTTAAATTCTAATTTTAAAACAAAAGAGAGGGTTGTATGAAAAAATTATTTTTAATCATTGTTTTAGTATTTAATTTACATGCTTTAAATAATCAAGCAAATTTAAAGAACTTAAAAAATTTTTTAAATCAATTAGGCGATACATTTGAGTATAAAATAGAATATAAAAATCTTAAATGTGAAAATTATTACAATGAAAGCTATGATGATGTAGGAAGCTATTGCAAGGCAACAGATTTAAAACTAACGGATAGAGATGGAAAAAATTTCTTAGAAGATGCTAAGCTAACAGCAGAAGTTATATCAAAAGATTCAATATATATAAAGATAAAAGATTTTAAAAAGCCGATTTTAGACAATATTACTGAGATTCATGTCGGACTATCTTTAAAAGAGAAAAAATTTTATGTAACTCTTCAAAAGCCTGATAATATCACAGTAAAAGTTACATTTGATATATATCATACGCTAACCGAAGGATACAAAATTAAAAATGACAAAAGGATTCCTATTTATGGTGATGAAAATATAAAATATCTTTGGGTGGGCGCAGGTGAAATTTATGTATCTTTAAGCAGATATTATTTAGGTAAATTAGATGTTGATAAAGTACTTGAAAAGTTTCTGAGTAATTTTAAAGAAGGAACTTTATATAGAAAAGATAGAATAATTTTAAAAAAAGATTTAGAAGAATTTAAAGAGCTAGAAAGACCATCAATTACTATAGCTTATAAATATAGCCTCGGCAATAGTCTATATAGAATAATCAAAGAAATAAAAGAAGGTAAAGCCTTTGCTACAAATATACGCTATTTTGAAATAATAAAAAAATTAGAAATAGATAGCACAGGTTATACTAATGGTATGGTATGGCGTGAAGATTTTATGCTAAATGAGAGTATAAAAAGATTTAAAGAGTTAGGCATTGATTTAGTTTATGATGAAAGAACTTGCATTAAGATTTGCAAGCTTAAAAATGTCCGCCTTATAAAAGATGGTGAGATTTTAGCAAGTGCAAGAGAAGTTTTAAATCATGAATATTATGAATTTTTGATTTTTGATGTAAAATTCAATCCAAAATTTATAAAATCACTAAAACTAAAAAGCAAGACCAAAAAGTTACTAAATGAGCCTATAAATTCAATTAGATTTAGAATAAGCAATCAAGGACTTCACTGGCCTGAAAACTTATGTAGAATAAGTATTGATTTTAGGATAGATGATAAAGTTAGTATAGATTATTATTTAAAATTATTGCATAAAGGCTCTATGCAAGATTGCATTACAGATTTTATTAATAAAACAGGCGATTTTAAGCTTAAAATTGAATTATTTGAATTTCAAAAAAATGTGCCAGAAGCCTTAGACTTTTTGAAAAACTACCCTATCATAAATGATAAAAAAGTATATGAAGAAGCTTTAAAAAATGTTTTTAAGCCTTAAAACTACATATCATAAATAAGCTTAAAAAATGTTTTTAAAGTATTATGAAAAAAATATTAAAATATGGATTTTTAAAAAGGAGAAAGATATGAAAAAATTATTAATTTCTATATTTTGTGTAGCAAGTTTAGGTGCTAATTCTCTTAGCGAGATTGATAAATTAAAGCTTGAAAACGAGATTTTAAAACAAAGACTTGATGCAATTGAAAATAAAATGATTAATCCTATGGATAATTTTTTTAAAGACTTTGACAAAATAAACGAGCAACACATAAAAGCTATGAATAGTCTTTATAAGCAAATGCATGATGAATTTAATCATTATAAATCAAATTCAAATTATGCAAGTTATTTTCAAAGCAATGAAGTGATTTCTTATATAAAAGAAAATAAAGAAACAAAAGATAACAAATCAAGCTCAAAAATTGAAATAAAAACATATAACGAAAAAAGTAAAAAAGAATATTTATTAAAAGATATTTTAAAAGATTTTGATATTTTTAGAGTTTATTTAAATTCAAAAAATCAAGATTTTTCAGATGAGAAATTAGAAAAATTTTATATTAATTCTTACGGATTTGTATTTTTAAGTAATGATTATAAAAAAAGTAGCGAAATTAGCTTTACTGATATGAAAGATTACTTAAAAGATGACTTTTTAAAAGCTCTTGGATATTAATATAATATAAATATTTATTAATAATCTAGCTTAATTACCGATATGTTAGTATAATTAAATGCAAAACATAGAGGTAATTAAATATGCAGCAATCACTCTTACAAGAAATAATTTTACCTATGCCAGCTGCAACGCTTGGCTTTGAGCTTTTAGTATTTTTAGGCTCAATTTATTTTAGAAAACATAATATAACTTTTTTAGTTTTATTATTTTTATCTAGTAGGATTTTATTTTTATTTTTAAATTTTTCTCAAGCTCATGCTTATATTGCCTTATTTTCACCTATTGTTTTTGCAATATTAGTAAGCCTTAAGAAAGATTATTTATCAACAAAGAGATTAATACCTGCCTGTTTGGTTGTGATTTCTTATATTTTATTAGGAATTTTTACTAAAGATTCGACTTTTATTTCATATTTACATAGTTTAAAGTTTATAAATCAAACTTATGTTTATTCGGATTTTTCTTTTTGCTTATTTTTGGTTTTAATGCTTTATGTTGTAATACTTAGAAAAATTAACAATTTTGAATGCTTTTTGCAAGGTGCTTATGTAGCTTCTTATTTTCAATTTTTATTCTATCACAAGTTACAAAGCTATAATTTAAGTTATTTTGAATTAGGCTCATTTATATTCTTAGCAGCTATCGGCTATCAAGGATACAAATTAGCTTTTTATGATTCTTTAACTAATGTTTATAATAGAAGAGCTTATGATACGCTTGAACTTAAAAATAAAGATGTAATAGCAGTGGTTGATATAGATTTTTTCAAAAAAATTAATGATACTTATGGACATGATATAGGAGATATTATTTTAAGATCTCTTGCAGGTATTTTGAAAAAATATGCAAAAACTTATCGCTATGGCGGAGAAGAATTTTGCTTAGTTTTTAAAGATTATGATTATTTTAAATGTGTTGCTGAGTTAGAAAAGCTTAGAAAAGAAGTTGAAGATTTTACATTTAATGCTAAAAATCACAATCTAAAACTTACTATTAGCATAGGTCTTTGCCTTGTTACTAATTCAAAATTTGGTGCCTTTGAAATGGCTGATAATAGACTTTATCAAGCTAAATTAACAGGAAGAAATAAAGTAGTTTTTGAATAATCCTAATTCCGAATTCAAATTCTTTTGATAATTTTTAGAATTTGAAATAGGAATTATAAAACCCTGCACGAATTTAAAAACTAACAAAATTGCAAGTCTAAAATAATGTGAGTGAAATTTAAAGATTTCTTTTTGTTTTATTTTTTAAAATTCGGATATGTTATTTTAAAAGTTTTTTATGATTAAAATTAGTTTTTAAAATTCGCGCAGGGTCTTAAAAATATTTTGAAATTCCTATTTCAAATTCCAAAGAATTTAAAATAGGAAATAAGAATTAAAACTCGTATCTTAGATTTGTATTAATATTATAATCAATATTTAGATTTCCACTAAAGGTCTTTTCTGCTTCTAAACTAAAGCTAAACTTCTTATTAAAGTTTTTGTTAATTGCTAAACTTGCAAAGCCTCTTTTATCTTTACTAGCACCTTTAAACGAATATGAACTAATTCCATCGCTTACTAGAAAATCTGGATTATTAGTTAAATCAATTATCGCACCAAGCCCTGCTCTAACATTTAAACTATCATTAACATTTATTCCTGTATAAATTGCTGTTTTATTAACTACTAAAAGCTTTGAAGGAGCTGTTATATTTACGAATGATTTTTGATGTAATGCTCCGATATTTATTTCTTTTTCGCCTTTAATGTCTGTTTTTGGAATATAGTTTAAAATCATTTCAGTGCTAGGCTCTATGTAAAAATCATCTCCAAATCTCTTACCTAACTCAAAACTAGCAATCACACCTGTTCCTTTGCTTGTAGAATTACCTAAGAAATTATCATTTTTAAACTCGCTTTTATAATGATTTGCTTTAAGTGTTGTATCTATAAAAAAGCCATTGTTATAAACGCTACTAAAATACACTCCTAAGCCATAGTTATTTATTTTTGAATTAGTTGTATTACTTGTAGTTGTTATTCCTATATTTAGCATAAATCCTGCATAAGTATCAAAATCTGTAAAACTTGATATTTTATCCACACCCATTTGAACCTCATTTGCTTTTAAAGATGTGTTTTTAATACTTCCTTTATTAACATATCCACGAATCCAAACACCTGCATTATTCTTAGCAAATCCTCTTAATTCACCTAAACGCTTGTTTAAATTGTTGTATTCAAACACTTGAGAAAAATAAAATTGATTTGTCATAAGCTTCGCTGATTCTAAGGCTTTTTCATTTTTGCCTGTAACCATTAATTTTATAGCTTCTTTTTGTTCTTCTACTGCAATTTCAAACTTTTCTTCATCGCTTGGATTTTCAGGTTTTGGTTCTGGTGTTGGAGTAATTGGATTTGCAGGAGTTAAATCAGTCCAAGGAATATCAGGATTTGGTTTAGTGTCTGGATTTTCTGGCTTTTCTTCAGGTTTTTCTTCAGGTGTGCTAGGCTCAATAGGTTTTGATGGTTCTAAGTCTGTCCAAGGAATATCTGGGTTTGGTTTTTCTTCTGGCACTTCAGGTTTTGGATCTGGTGTTGGAATAATCGGAGTTGATGGCTCTAAGTCAGTCCAAGGAATATCAGGATTTGGTTTAGTGTCTGGATTTTCTGGAGTTGTGATTTTGTCTAAATCATTTACCATAGTTCCTTTGTTTTCTAAACTTGCATTAGCATTTTGATTAATTAGTTCCTTTGCTTCGTTACTAGCTAATAAATCTTTACCAAAATCTACTAAATCGCTTAATTTATTGTTATCAGCGATTATTTCATTTATTTTATTTATATCTAATTTAGAATTATTTTTATAAGTTAAATCATTAAAGTTTTGCTTATTATCTTTAGCTAAAACATATACTTGATAATCCCCTACTTTTTCGGTTTTTAAATATGAGTTTGCTAAGGCATATTCACTAATTCCTGAATAAAATTTAAGCGAATTAGCAAAATCACTATTAGCTCCTTTTAAAATAGCTAAAGGCATATTAGCACTTAATCCACTAGCGATTAATTGTCCATCACTAGCTTTACTTACTACACCTAAAATTCCAAAGCTATTATTCGCTCCACTTGTGCTAGTTTTAGAAATTATTGCTCCATTATAAGTAGCACTCGTGCCACCTAAAAAGAATGTAGAATTATTTGCGACTAATTCATTTGTGCTAAATGCACCTAAACTTGTAGAATTATTTAAACTTACTTTATTTGCTGATATTTTATTTCCTGTTAAATCTTTAAAACTACCTACTAAAGAACTTCCCGTTAAATCAATATTAATAGGGCTATTACTTCTAATATCATAATTAAGAGCTGAATTTGTAGCTTTTAAAACGCCCCCCCCCATTAATTCTAAATAGCCTTTAGTATTATCTAAATCTTTGCCTACTTTAGTATTAGTTAAGGTAAAATTATTTGCTTGATAAATAGCTCCATTCATAGTAGGTAATTTGATACCTTCTAAAATACTTCCATTTAAAAGTATTTCATCAGCACTAAAACCACCTTTAAAGATTGAATTAGTATCATCAATTTTACTTACATATTTACTTGTAATTGCTTTGTTAAATACTGAATTAGAGCTTTTAATATCTCCTGCATAATTAGTCAAAAATCCTTCTAAATAAACATTATCTAAAACTATGCTAGATTTTCCAACTGGTATTAAATTATTTACAATAGTAATATCATGAGCATTTATGATATCTCCTGCAATATAGCTATTTGTGATATTAAAAATCCCTAAAGAAGTAGCACTTTTGTTTAAATCAAGACCACCATCTATGTAAGCTTTATCAATATTTGCATTTTTTTCAAGATTTGTTTTAACACTTGCATTAATAGTTGTATCAAAAATATTATTATTAGTAATATTTATATTACTTAATATATCTTTAGCATTAAATGTAGCTTGATTTTTATAAATACCCTTTAGAGTAAAATCTCCTAAAGTATTAATTCTACCTATAAACTTTGAACCTTGAGTGCTTTTTGTATCATCTATTGTTATTATACTTGTTTTTCCACCATTAATTGATTGAGAACTTTTATCATACTCTCCTAATTCGGTTTTACCTGCTTTAATAATTGAACCACTTATATTTACGCTTACCTTATCAGTCCCAAAACCAATAGCATTTATAGCTTGATAGCTATTGCCACGCTGATTGCCACCTTCTACTAAAGAATTATTTAAATTAAGCGTTCCATAATCAACTAAAATAGCAGGAGAATTTTGAAAAGTTGAATGGTCTGCATTACCTGCAAAAACACTAGAATTATTTAAAGTTACTACGCCATTTTTTTCAATTTTTATAGCTTGTATATTATTACTAAATACACTATAACCTTGAGCTTTAAAAATAGAAGCTGAATCTGTAAAATTACCGCCTGAAACTAATATTAAATAATCTTTATTATCAATTCCTGCATTTTCATAGTCAAATATTAGCTTATTTGTTTCATCGCTTTTAGTAGTTAGATTTCCACCTATTACAAAAAACGCATTTATCTTATCATCTACTTGATTAGCTGTAATGCTTGAAATTCCACTTTGTTTAATCTCTATCTTTTGAGTCAAATCACCTGTTATATTTGTAACTGTATATGAATATAAAGCACTAGTTAAAGCTATACTTAATCTTAAAACATTTTTCATTTAAACACCTTAAAAATTAAAATATATTTCATTATTATAAATTATATCGTAAGTTAAATTCCTATTTCAAATTCTTAAATATAAATATTAGAAATATTTAGTTGAATTGTAGGGCTTGGTTTAAAATAGTTCTTTTGCAAACTAAAATGAATATTAACATTATCTCCTTCAAAAGGAATAAAATCACAATTAAAACAAATCGCTTCTAAAGTAATATTATTTTGAGTAAAGCAACATTTTAAATGTTTATCATTTAGCAAAACAAGATTATTAATAACTACATTTTTACTTATAAAAAATGGCTTTTCATTACCTTGCCCAAAAGGTTCAAAATCGCCTAAAATATCTAATAATTCCATATCAATTTCACTAAATTCAAGCTCACCTAAAGTATTTGTAGTATCACAAAAATCAAGAATATTTTCATCAAAATTAAGCTTATTTAATCTTCTTTTAAATTCTTCTAAATTACTAATATCTAAAGAAAGTCCTGCAGCTCCTTTGTGCCCGCCAAAATTAATAAGCAAATCATTAACATTATTTAAAACTTCTAAAATATCAAGCTCTGCAACACTTCTAGCACTTCCTTTTGCGATATTTTCTTCTATATTAAATACAAAGCTTGGTTTGTTAAATTGCTTAGCCAAACGCCCTGCAACAATGCCTAAAATACCTTTATGCCAGTTCTTTGAATACGCTATTATAACACTATCGTTTTCGCTAACAAATTCTATACTTTCTTCAAAGCTTTGTCGCTCTTGTTCTTTTCTATCTTGATTAAGTTTTTCAATTACTTCTAAAATTTTTCTTGCTTCATCAAGAGTTTTTGCCCTTAAAAATCTATATGAAATACTAGCATCATCCATTCTACCACTTGCATTAAGTAAAGGTGCGATTAAAAAAGGAATACTCTCATAATCAAAGAATTTCTTTTTATATTTTTCTTTTAAAACCACAAAAGCTGGACGATTTAATTTATTTAATTCTTTTAAGCCACAACGAACTAAAATATGATTTAAATCGTTTAAATTCATCATATCAGCAACAATTGCTATGCATAATAAATCTAAAAAACTAGCCATATTGTATTCTATACCTAATTCTTTTTTAATAGCTCCACAAAGCCACCAAGCAACTTGAGCTCCACAAATTTCACAATTAATATGCTTTGAAAATTCACAATCATCTCTTTTAGGATTAATCACAGCATAAGCATTTGGTAAAGTATCGCTTGGGGTATGATGATCGCTTATTATTAAATCTATGCCTAATTCTTTACATTTATTAGCAGCCTCGTAAGCTACTATTCCATTATCTACGGTTATTATTAAATCAGCATCTAAATTTTTTACTATTTCTTCGCTAATTCCATAACCATCACTAAAACGATTTGGGATTTTGATTTTAATATCAACACCTAAATTAACAAAAAACTCACTCATAATAGTTGAAGATACTATGCCATCTACATCATAATCTCCAACTACTGCTATTTTTTCTTTATTTTTGATTGCCTTAGCTATTCTAATAGCCGCTTTATTCATATCCTTAAAAATATGTGGCTTTGGAATTGTGCTAAGGTTTTTATGTAAATCATCTTTAAATCTATCGTCTAAAATCTGCTTAATTTTGGTTTTATTTAATTTAAGCATTGTTTAATAAAACCTAAAATCACAGGATTTGCCTTAGTTAATCTTGAAGTAAATTCAGGATGATATTGAACTGCTACGAAGAAATCATTATTTGTATTTTCAATAGCTTCAATAAGTCCATTTGATTCTCCACTAATGCAAAGCCCATTTTCTTCATATAATTTGCGATATTTTGAATTAGCTTCATAGCGGTGGCGATGTCTTTCTAATGCAGTATTAGAATTATATAATTTACTTAAAAGCGAACCTTCTTTGATATTACAAACATACTCACCAAGTCTTAAAGTCCCACCTAATGGAGTTTTAATTGTTCTTATTTCTTTTGAACCTGATTGATTAATAAATTCATCAATTAAATAAATAATAGGATTTTTTGTATTCTCATCAAATTCAGTTGAATTAGCATCTTCTAGCTTTAAAACATTTCTAGCAAACTCAATTAAGCTAAGTTGCATTCCCAAACAAATTCCTAAAAATGGAATATTGTTTTCTCTTGCATATTTAATAGCTTTTATTTTGCCTTCAACTCCACGCTGTCCAAATCCACCAGCTACTAATATTCCATCATTTCCAGCTAAATCATTTTCATCTTTTATTTCTTCGCTATCTATCCAATTAATTTCTACTTTTGTATCAAGATTTGCACCTGCATGAATTAATGCTTCGGTTAAAGATTTATAACTTTCTTTTAAATCTATATATTTTCCTACAAATGCGATTTTTGTTTTTTTGCTAGGATTTATAATCTTTTCTACTAAGTTTTCATAATCTTTTAAATTAGGAGTTTTTAGTTTTAGATTTAAATGTTTTGCAATAGGTAAAAGTATATTTTGCTCTAAAAATTTAAGTGGAATTTGATATATGCTTTTAGCATCAATGCTTTCTATTACACAATCAATTTCTACACCACAACTTCTTGCGATTTTTTCTTTTATTTCATCGCCTAATGGTATTTCACTACGAGCAATTATCATATCAGGACTAATTCCTATGCGTCTTAGTTCTCCAACCGAGTGTTGGGTTGGTTTTGTTTTTAATTCGCCTGCAACTTTTATAAAAGGAACTAAGGTTAAATGTGCGTAAAATACATTAGACCTTCCGTGTTTAAGTCCTAATGAGCGAATTGCTTCAAGGAATGGTAAGCCTTCAATATCTCCTACCGTTCCACCGATTTCTACAACTAATACATCTTTATCAGCCGCTGCTGCTTCCATTCTACTAGCAATCTCACCTACAATATGTGGAATTACTTGAATAGTTTTACCTAGATATTCTCCACGGCGTTCTTTTTCTATTACACTTTGATAAACTTTACCTGTTGTGAAGTTATTAAGATGAGTTAAGTCTTCATCTAAAAATCTTTCATAATGTCCTAAATCAAGGTCAGTTTCTGCACCATCTTTAGTAACAAAAACTTCTCCATGCTCAAGTGGGCTCATAGTTCCTGGGTCTATATTAATATATGGGTCAGCCTTTAAAATACTTACCTTAAGTCCGCTTTGTTTTAATAAGCTAGCAATACTAGCAGCTGCAATTCCTTTACCAAGTGAGCTTAAAACTCCACCTGTTACAAATATAAATTTAGCCATATTTTTTCCTATTAGTTTTTTTTATTTTATATTATCTAATTAAATAACTTCGTTTTTTAAAAATTCTAAAACCCTAATTTGAGCGTAATCTTCAATTTCACTCTCGCCTTCTTTTATAGATTTTTTTAATACTAATCTATCAAGTTGAACAAAATTTATTTTTCTTTTTAATTTAGGATTTTGTTTAGTTAGTTTTTTAATACCTTTTAAAATCTTATCAACACCTAAAGTATCTTGTTTAATAAGTTTAACATATTGATAAATAGTAGCTAGAAATAATCTTCTTCTAAATTCTTTTTTATAAATTTCTTTAGTTAGTTTTTCTAATGTTCTTTTTAAATCTTGTCTTTCTTCTTTTACAACGCCTATAACACATGCAATTAATTTTGCTTTAAAATCAAAAGAATTATTAACACCTAAAAAAGTTATTCTCATATTTGCTAAAAAAATATAAATCAAATCTAGTTTCATTTACCCTCTATTAAATCATTTTATCATAAAATGCCATTTCTCAAGTCAAGCCTTGTGCAATGCTTTTAAAGAGCAGAGCTTCAGGATGGGAACATAGCAGAGCACTTTTTATGAGTGTGTGCCGCAAGTGTCTTGGCTTGGGTTTATAAAAAATACTTCAAACTCTTTTAACATTTTATAAAAATCAACTTCACCAATTTTAGGATTTTCTTTAAAATCATTTAAAATCTTTAAAGAACCATTCATTAAATCCTTTGATTTAACGCCATAATAATTAGAAATAATAGCTTCTAAAAATGCTCCTGTTTTATCACAAGCTTTAAGCATTTTTCCATCAATAGTATTAAAACAATCTTCGTTATAATCGTTTGGATTTTGGATTAATTTAACAAAATCTTTATTAATTCTATTTTTAAATTCATCTTTTTTAATCTTACCATCTTCATTATATATTCCTAACAAATAAGCAAATTCACTTCTAATATTATTTGGAACATAAGGTAAAATCTTTTCATCAATTAATTTAAGTTCATAATCACTTATAATTTCACTTAAACCATCAATTCCATACTTAACAGGCGTAATAATATCTCTTGTTAAACTCTCTGGTAAATCGTGAAATAAAGCACAAAAGAAGTTATTAATAAATCTAGTATCACAAGCTTTAATATTTAAACAATAAAAATAACTTAAAACTGCAACCACTAACATATGACCTAAAACACTTGTTTCTGGAATTCTAGGTGTTTGAGCCCAACGCTTTTGAAATCTTAAACGCCCACTTAAATCAATAACCTTTGCTAATTTTTGATTTAGTGATATTTTTTGAACCGCTAAAATATCTAAATAATCTTCTAATTCTTCATCTAATTTAGACTTAATTTCTTCATAATTACTAACATTTGGATATATAAATGAAAACTCATATCTAGTTGATAAATACCCTGCAGCTTTTAAAATAAATTTTTCTTTTTCATGGGTTTTATCATTATAATAATCGTTAAAAATTTTTAAAAAATCTTCATTTTTGTTAATTACACTAAATTGCTTTTGTATCCATTCATCTAATTCTTTTTGTTTTGTTTTTTTGATTTCATTTAAAACATCTGGGCGAATATCAGTAACAATTACACGAGAAATAAACTCAACAACAATAGCATCAAGTAAAAATCTCATATCAATGTCTTTTTCACTTTTTGCTAAAAAATAAGCAATTATTGCCTTATGAGCTTGTTTATCAAGTTCAACTAAATTACAAATTCTAGGAAAATCATTCCATCTTGAAATTGAAGCAGCCTTAAAAATATGTAAAACAAGCTCAGGGCTAATCATTATTTATCCTTTTTATCTTTTTTCTTTTCTTTTTTAATCTCAGTATCAGAGCAACACTCAATCACCGTATGAACATTACCACGAGGATTGAAATCTCCAACTAATTTAATATATTTTGGTTTTAAACGCTTTTTAAGAGTGTTATAAATCTTATTTATACTATCTTCATGGCTTATATTTTTATTATAAAATGAATTAACATAAAGCTTAATAGCCTTTAATTCTACAACCCATTTATTAGGAATATATTCTAAATATAATGTTGCAAAATCAGGATAACCGCTTCTAGGGCAAAGGCATGCAAACTCAGGTAAAGTGATTTTTATAACATAATCATTTTTTTGTTTGTTTTCCCAACGCTCTAATTTTTTACCTTTTATTTTTTTTATTTCTTTTTGTCCGTATTTTAATTTTTCTTTCATTTCATCTCCTTAAGATTTTTGTCCTTATAAAATAAAAAGCCTTGATAATAATCAAATTTAATATCTTTTGTCAAATCAAGTAAAGATTTATTATCAATAAATCTCATAATTGTTTTAATATTTAAACTTTTACATATTTGATATAAATTTTCATAAATTACAAAATACTTTTCATTTCTAATATTTTTGTTAAATTCAATATCAAAGATTCCGAATTCAAATTCCAATCGTTTTAAGTATTCTAACGAGCTTGGACTTCCTATTCTATTTAATGCAAAACTTACATTAATATCTCTATATTCTCTTATAATTTCTTCAAATCTTGGCATATCATAATAAACATCGTTTTCAAAAAATTCAAAAATTATTTTGCCTTTTGTATGTGGTCTTTTTATAAAAAACTCACCTAAATAAAATAAAAAATTTAAATTTCTTAAAAAATCAGGCGATATTTTAATCATAATTCTATTATCAAAATTATATTCTCTTGATAAAAGTTCTAAAAGATTTTTATAAAAATTAAATTCTAAATTATTTTTAATAATTATATCTTCTAATTTTGCTTGAGATAATTTCTCTGGATAATCTGAATTAATCCTATAATTTAAATAATATATCTCTTCATCGCCTTCTAATCTTTGTATTTTTAAACAATAATCGTTCTTATTTATAGCACTTATAATACTATTTGTAATGATATTTTCTGTATCAATATCAACATCATCTTTTAATCTATTTTGAGCCTCTAAATAAAGTTTATTAAAATTAGTATCAGCTTTTATTATTGAATAATCGCATTTAAAATCAACGCCATCTATTCTTTCTCTTTTTATTTCTAAAAATATCTTTTTTATTTCATGTTGTAAAACTTTATGTTTTGCATTACTTAAAATCATAAAATCAGCAGTTGTAATTCTGCCTATTATTAAATTTTCATCCCAAGCATAAAATTTATCAATTAATTTTTTAAGTAATTTATCACTTTTATCAAATCCAAGTCTAAGTTTTAATTCATTTATATTTGAAATAGTAAAAAATATAACAAAATCATCATTATTTAAATACTTTACAAATTCACTTTGTAATAATGTCCCTGTTTTTTCATCAATTACATTATGTTTGACTGATTTATAAATTACAAAAACAAAATAATAAAAATATAAAAATATAAAGCATAAAACCATTAATATATCTAATGGTTTAAAATTAGTATCGTCAAATTCTGGTAAATAAACAAAAGCAAAAACTAATAATAATAAAGGCATAATGAGCTTAATAGCTGCATTTTGCCTATTTTTTCTTTCAATTTTTTTACTAATTATCATATATCTAAGTGTTTTACATCTTTAGCATGAGCTTGTATATATTCACGGCGAGGCTCAACTTCATCACCCATAAATAAATTAAATACTCCACTAGCTCTATCAAAGTCTTCAACCCCAATTTGTATTAATCTTCTATTTTCAGGGTCCATTGTAGTTTCCCATAATTGCTCAGGGTTCATCTCTCCTAGACCTTTATAGCGTTGGATATTTGTATTTTTCTTAGCATTCTTTTCAACATCATTTAAAACATCTAAGAAATCTTTATCTGTAAATATATTTCTTTCTTCAATTTTTTTGTAAATATAACTAGCCTCTTCAAAATAAGGATTATAAAATAAATCATTATTAACAACTATTTCTTCTAAACCACTTTGAGTTTGAACATAAATTCTTACTTCTTCTTCGCTTAAATAGTGATTTAATATATTAAAGCCTTTTTCCTCTAAAAATTGCTTTGATTTTTCATAAATTTCACTTATATTTAACGCTAAAATATCAGGATTTTCTACATAATATCTAACTAATTCAATAACATTAAAACGCTTTTTAAGTTCATTTAAAATACTTCTATAAGCAGCTACTATTTTCAAGAAATCTTTTAAATCATTCGTTCCAATTCCACTAAACTCATAATTTTCAATTCCTGTTTCAATCAAATAATCATTTAATGCTTTTTCATCTTTTAAATATATTTCTTTTCTTTGACCTTTTTGGTAGCGGAATAATGGTGGCTGAGCTAAATATACATGACCTCTTTCAATTAATTCTTTCATAAATCTAAAGAAAAATGTAAGAATTAAAGTCTGAATATGCGAACCATCAACATCAGCATCCGTCATAATAATAATTTTATGATATCTTAATTTTTCTATATCAAAATCTTCACCTATTCCACATCCAAACGCTGTAATCATATTTTTGATTTCATCTGATTTTAAAATTTTATCTAAATGTGATTTTTCTACGTTTAGGATTTTACCTTTTAATGGAAGTATCGCTTGGAATTCTCTATTTCTTCCTTGTTTTGCAGAACCACCCGCACTATCTCCCTCAACTAAATAAATTTCTCTAATTTCAGGGTCTTTTGAAGAACAATCAGCTAATTTTCCTGGTAGTGTTCCTACACTTATACTTTCTTTTTTGCGAGTTAATTCTCTAGCTTTTTTTGCAGCTTCACGACCTCTTGCAGCCATTAAAGCTTTATTCATAATAGCACGAGCATCGTTTGGATTTTCTTCAAAAAACTTAGTTAAAGCATCATTTGTAATCTTATTTACTATACCACGAACATAAGAACTTCCTAATTTTCCTTTAGTTTGTCCTTCAAATTGTGGTTCTGGAACTTTTACACTAACAATAGCAATAAGACCTTCTTTAGTATCTTCGCCTGTTATTTTTATATCTTTTTCTCTTGCAGCTGCGTTTGCTTCAATATAATTTGTAATAACTTTAGTAAGTCCCATTCTAAAGCCTGCTTCGTGTGTTCCACCATCTGCAGTTTTAATGTTATTTACGAATGAAAATAATGTTTCACTATAAGTTTCATTATACATTAAAGCAATATCTACAATAACATCTTCAGCCTCATCACTAAATGCAATCACATTAGTTAGAGCTTCTTTTTTATTTAAATCGCTAACAAATTGAGAAATACCACCATCATAGTGATATGTTTCACTTTTGCCACTTCTATGGTCTTTAAAATTAATTGTTATTTGTGGATTTAAATACGCTAATTCTCTAAATCTCTTAGCTAAAATATCATAATCAAATTCCACAACTTCAAAAATCTCAGGATCAGGGAAGAACTCAATGCTAGTTCCTGTGCGATTTGTTGTTTTAATAACTTCTAGTTCTGTTGCTGGAATACCTTTAGAAAACTCTTGTCTATGAGTATTTCCATCTCTTTTAACTGTTGCGATTAATTTAGTTGAAAGTGCATTTACAACCGATACACCAACGCCGTGCAAACCACCACTAACCTTATAAGTATCTTTATCAAATTTTCCACCAGCGTGAAGAACAGTTAAAACAACGGTTAAAGTTGAAATATTTTCAGTAGGATGAAGTCCAACAGGAATACCACGACCATTATCAGTAACTATACAAGAACCTTCTTTTGTAATTTCAATATCAATAGTATTACAAAACCCAGCCATAGCTTCATCAATAGAGTTATCCACAACTTCATAAACCATATGATGAAGACCATTGATATTAGTATCGCCAATATACATTCCTGGGCGTTTTCTAACGGCTTCTAGTCCTTTTAATACTTTAATTTTACTTTCTGCATAATTTTCTTGCATTATATATCCTTAGTTTTTATTTGCTGATATTAGTGATAAGAAATTTTTACTTTCTAAAATCACAGGAGCTGATGATGAATAAAATTTGAATGTAAAATCTTCATTCTCATTTAAATGTAAAAAGTCCATTATATGTCTATTTGTAAGATTTATTTCAAATTTTTCATCTACAACGATATTTGCTTCTAATTCGCTTGTAGCGTTAGTTTCGTTTATATCATCGCTTATAATATTGTTTTTAAATGTTATTTTTCCTGTTTCAAATTCTATTTGACATTTTGTGCAAACTGAGCTTAATTTCTTAATCTCATTTAAAAATTCTTCAGTTTTAATAATAACTTCATTTGTAGGTAATTTATGTGGCATTACTTCTACATATTTTAAGAAATCTATTGTTACTAATTTTGTAAAGAATTTGAAATTATCATTTTCAATAATTAAATAATTATTTGTTTTATAAACTCTTACTTCTTCATTTAATAATTTTTGAAGCTCTTGAGCTGATTTTTTAGTAATTATTATTCTTTGTTCGTTTTCATTTTGTGCTATGAATGAATATCTGTGAATTCTTTTTGAATCACTTCCAACAAATACAATGCTATCTCTTAAAATATCTATATAACAGCAGTTAAATTGAAAAGATATTCCATTATTATCAATAGCAGGTAAAATCATTTTAAAGCCTATATTTAGTTCTTTTGAACTAATTAAAATAGGTGTTTTGCTATTTTCATCTTCTAAAAAAGAAAAATTATTTTCATTTGCAATAGGTAATGAAAAATTAGTTTTATTTTGAGTAATTTTTATAGATTTTTCTAATTTTTTTATTTTAATATTATCATTATTTAGGCTTTTTAAAATATCAATTAATTTCTTAGCATTTAAAAATATTGTTCCTTCACTAATAATATTACAATCAGGAATTTTATATTCAATCCCTATTTCACTATCACTTGCTCTTAAGATTAATTCATTATTACTAGCTAATAATAAAATATTTGAATTAAGGCTTGTATTATCTTTTTTCTCAACATAATTGCTAACAATTAAAGCTATATTTTCTAATCTTTTTTTATCTATTAAAATTTCCATTTTCTTCCTTTTTTGATTTTATTATAATTAATAATCCTTATTTTTTGAGTTTATTATTTTATTTTTTAAATGCTCTACTAAAGTTCTAAAATCATCATCATTACATATCATTTCATTAGTTTTTTTAATATGCTTTGAAATAGCACTATGGTCTTTCATTTGAAAATTAGTTGCAATTTCGCTTACAGAATTTGAAATCAGTTCTTTAGCTAAAAATATAACAATTCTTTTTGCTTTTACTATTTCTTGTTTTTTAGAACTTGATTTTATTTCATTGATTTTTATTCCTAATTCTTGGCTTACAACATCAAAAATATCTTCAATTTCAATATTTGATTTATTTTCATTTATATATTCTTTTATTTGATTTTTTAAATCTTCTAAGCTTATTTTTTGATTTCTAATATTTTGAAATGCGTAAATATAATTTATTATACCTTCTAAATCTCTTACATTTTCGCCTATATAACTTGCTATTGTATTTATCATTTCATCGTTTAAGTCTATTTCATAAACTAAACTTTTTTTCTTAATAATTGCTTTTTTAGTTTCTATATCAGGTACGCTTATATTTGCAATTATTCCTTTATTAAATCTTGATTTTAATCTATCTTCAATTCCATTTAAATTCTTAGGAGCTACATCAGAAGTCATTATTATTTGACCTTTACGCTCTACTATATCATTAAAAATATGGAAGAATTCTTCTTGGATTTTATCAGTTGTTCCTAAGAATTGAATATCATCAATTAATAATAAATCACAATCTTTATATTCACTATTAAAGCTATCAAATTTATTTGCTAATATTGCATTTTGATAATCTTTCATAAAACCTTTTGAAGTTTTATAAATTACTTTTTTGCCTATTTCAAGACATTCATGGCCACTTGCTTGTAAAAGATGAGTTTTACCTAAACCTGTATTTGAATAGATAAAAATAGGGTTAAATAAAGTTCCGAATTTATTTTCATCTGTTATTGATTTACAAACTTTATAAGCAAATTCATTGCTTTCACCTACAATGAAATTATCAAAAGTTAAACTTTGATTTAATACTGAAATTTGCTGTTTTATTTGAACTAATTTGTTTTCTTTGGTTTTATTAATTTTTTCATTGTTTACTGATATGATTATTTTTATTTTTTTACCATTGATTTTTTCAGCTATTTTTTCTAATAGGTTTTGATATTTTGTTTGAATATGTCTTGCTATAAATTGATTTGGTGCATTTAAGGTAATTTCGTTATTTTTATTTTCGTTTATTTGTAAAATGTCAAAATAATTTTTGTATTGATTTTCTCCTATTTCTGTTTTTAATGATTCTAGAATTTTATTTAACATTTATTTTTACCTTTGATGATGTGAAATTCATTTTTTATTAATTTTTTTTATTTAAAACACCTATATAACAATACTTTTAACTTGAAAAAAATATACCAAAAATATACAAACAATTTACAATTTTTCTTAATAAATTTCACATTTTGCCTTTTAAATTTATAGTAATTAGTGAAATTTTTAAGGCTTTAAATTTTTAAAAATGAAAATTTTGTGAAATTTCATAAGATTTTTTATGAAAAACTTATTATGTGAAATTATATTTCATTAAGAAATTTATCGTAAAAATAGGCTTTTTAGAAAAATATAATTTAAAATTTCACAAGGATTTCACATATGAAAATTTTAGGATTTGACCCAGGGACAAAATATTGCGGTTATTGTTTGCTTGAAAAAAACGGAAGTTCAAATATTCTTTTAGAAGCAGGGCTTATCAAGTTTAAAAGCAAGGAATTAATTGACAATATTTTAGAATTAAATGAAGCGTTTGAAATGATTTTTAAGAAAGTTCCTAGTGCAAGCGTAGCAGTTGAAAACATCTTTTTTGCATACAATCCTCAAAGTGTTTTAAAATTAGCGCAGTTTCGTGGGGCGATGTTGCTTAAAATCTTGCAAACTTATGGAAATTTTAGTGAATACACAGCCCTTCAAGTAAAAAAGACAATCACAGGTAAAGCCAAAGCAGAAAAAGAACAAGTAGCCTTCATGGTGAAAAAACTTTTAAAAATAAATAAAGAAATAAAACCACTTGATATAACCGACGCAATGGCAGTTGCACTCACTCATAGCTTTTATACTAAAAGTATTTAAAATTATTAAGCCAAATTCCTATTTCAAATTCCAAATAATTTCAAGGAATTTAAAACAGGAATTTCAAAATTAAATATTTTGATTTTTAAATCAAATTAATTAAAATCAATCTAAAGCGCTTTAAGGATTATTATGAAAAAGTTTGGGATATTGTTTTTCTTTGCTAGTAATTTATTAGCTTCTAATTATAAATTAGTGCCATTAAGTTCGCATGGAGTTGCTTTAGCAGGGGCTAATTTAGCAAAGAGTTTTAACGCTGATGCAGTATTTATAAATCCTGCTAATATGAGCTTTTTTAATAATTCCCAATTACATTTTAGCACTAATTATTACCATATAAAGGGACCAGAATTTACAAATCAAAATAAAAATAATAATTATGATTTTTATGCCAAAAATAATGCAAAAGGCAAAAGCTACACAGTAGCTTTACCTACTTTTGCATATTTATATAAACTTAGCGATGATACTAGCTTAGGCTTTGCAGCTTATACTGATTTTGCAGGGCTTTATGGTTGGAATGATTATTTTGCAAAGTCTTTAACAAAAAATATGGATATTCGTGGCGGAACTGCGGCTTTATCAATTTCAAGCAAAATTACCCCTGAACTTAGCTTTGGTGCAAGTGTTAGTGCAAATTTTTCTAAGCTTGAGTTTGATTTAGAAAAGGACAATGCTAAAAGCATAAATTATTTTAATCCCACAAATGATACATATTGGGCTTATAGTGGCAAAATCGATACAAAAAGCGATATAAATTATGGATATAAATTAGCTTTAACTTATGCACCTAAATATTTTGATGAAAAATTAAGATTTTCTGCTGTTTATAATTCTAAATATTTGAGTAAATTTTATGGTTCTTTAGATTTTAAAATATCAAAATTTGAAATGACTGATTTTTATTTTAAATCAGGTGGCATTGGCGGTAATGAAGCTGCAATGTTTATTGATAATATTTTGCAAGAATACGGCGATTATGCTTTTTATGATGAATATTTTAATAATCTTTTTGGATTTAATACTACAGTGGCTGCTGTATTGCTTGATGTTTATAATTTTGATTCAAATGGTGGTATTTTAAATTCTCTTAGTTCGCAAGATGATAAGATTAATTTTAGTGGAAATTTTAGGACTGAATTTTTATATCCTGCTAGTATAAATTTAGGTATTGCTTATGAATTAGGAAAGCACGAATTTATGCTAAATGTAGGAAGGACTTTTTGGGATAAATTTAAAAAACTAAAAGTAGATATAAATGCTCCACAAATGCCTGAAAAAACAGTGCAGTTAATACAAGCAACAGCTCAGCTTTGTTTAGAAAATGGCTGTGCTAATTCAGGTACGCTTCAAGAAATTATTAAACAAGCTATGCAAATGATTGATTTTAGCGATACTGATAAAGAACAAATGCAAGAATATATGCTAGCTGCATTATTAGATGATTCTCTTGAACAAAATTGGAAAAATACGACTCTTCTAAGCATTGGTTATAGATATAATTATGATAAAAACTGGTCTTTTATGGCTGGTTTTGCTACCGAAGATAGTCCTATTAGGCGTGAGGAAATTAGCTTTTTAGCAAAGGATAGTAGGATGTATATGTATTCTTTGGGAGCTGAATATAGATATAATAAAAATTTAATTTTTAATCTTTCAGGAATGTATCAAAAATACGCCGATGTAAAAACTAATAATCTAAATCATGTTACGAGTAATTTTTTGCCAACTGTTGGCGAGTTTAAAAAACAATCAAATCAGATTATAAACTTAGGGATAAGCTATAATTTTTAATCAAAAAACTTCGTGAAATTCCTATTTTAAATTCTGAAATTTAAAACAGGAATTTCGAATATTTTAAATATCTAAATTAAAGGCTTTTTATAGCCTTTTTAATTATCTAAATTGCCTTCTTTCAAATTTTGCTTGAGGTTCTTTTTTTTCGTTCATTGATTTAACCAAACCTATAATCAATATAACATTCGTTAAAAGACCCACAAAAAACCAAAAATTAGTTAATCTATCAAAAAAACTATCACCTAAAACACTAGTAAAAAACATCACATAAATTAATGCTAAAACAATAAGAAAAGCTAAACCATCTCCACTTTTACCATAATCATAAGTAATCTCAGCTTGACAACCCCTGCATACTTTTACACCAAATCTTAATTGCTCATCGCAAAAAGGACATACCATCGTTTTTTCATTATTTGACATAATTGTCTCCTTTTAATTTAATTTTTAAAATGTAAAAAATATAAAAAAAACAACGCTTTGTAAATATTTTTAAAATTTTAAAAAATATTTTAAGATTGATTAAAAGTTAATATTGTTTGGAATTTAAAATAGGAATTAGAGTTTTATTATTTTTCATAAATTAAATTATTAAAATCAATCAAAATTGCTTGATATTCTTTTGGTAATTCAAAATCTTTAAAACATAAGGCAGTAGAAAATACCCCGCAATTTAAAGCACTTTCTCCTATTACGCTAACTTGATTATATTTAAAATCTTGAGTATTTATTATATGATTTGCTCTTTCGTAAAGTCCTGAAGTAGTGAGTGCAAGATTATTTATATTCACTTTTTTAATTGCTTCGCTTGGATTTTTTGGGTTTTTAAGATTTACAAAAATATTTTTATTTGTCTTTAAATCTCCGCCAAAATTGATTATGAAAGGATAATTTTCACATATTTTAGCACACTCATCAACGGCGTATTCTTTAATCACTCCGCCTAAATCAATTTGAGTTTTTAAATCACTAAATTCAATAAATCTTTTATCTAAAATAAAGGCATTTTTTCCATAAATAGCGTTATTTTCAAGCTTTTTATTAATTAAAGTTATATCAAAAGCATAATCAGTAATTTTGCTTAATTTTATGGTAATTTCTAATATTTTTTGGCTTTCTTTGTCTAATTTTATGCGATTTTTATCTCTTTGATTTATTTTTGAAACTAAAGAATTTTTATCAAAATAATTATATTTTAGGTGTAAATTTTTGCAAATTTCAAAGCATTTATTAGCTAAGCTAGATGCTAATTCTTCTTTAGCATCTAGCTTAATTACACATTTTGTGCTAAAACAAGCAAATGCGTATTCTTTCATTTTTTAACTTTTATTTTAAAATATGAACTCAGTGCTTCTTCACGAATAATTTTTCCATCTTTACTAAGTTTTAAAATCACACTTAATTCTCCGCTTAAATCATTTTTAGGAATATCAAAAATTTTGCCATTTTTATCTACAAATTCTTCAAATTCATCAGGCAATAAATACGATATATTTATTCCATCTATGTGCTGTGGAAAAATAATATCTGATTTTATTTTTTTCTTACCGCCACTTTCTTTTACTTTTATTACGATATTTTCCATATCTGCAGCTATAAAAGAAAAGATATTTTCTTTTAGGTTTTCAAATTTTTGATTAATATCAATAATTTCGCCTTTTTGTAGTTTATAAATATCTAAAATTCTACGATTATTAGAAACTACTAAAGTATCATCATCTTTAAAAGCCGCTGCATAGCTTACATTTCCGCCTTTTATACTTCCTGCTAAATATGGCTTATCTTCTATATTAAAAATATGAGTTTGCCCTAATCTATCTCCAAAAGTATAAGCTAGAGTTTTACCATTAGGACTTATTGCATAAGAGCCTGCAAATAGTGCAAAGCCTGTATTAGAGCAATTTGTATTGCCATTATTTATAGCAACTTTGCAAAGCTTAGAATTATAATTATGTGGGCTTGCATAATAAATATATTTAGCATCAGGGCTTACTAAAAAGGGGCTTGTGGTTGCTTTTATAGGGCGACCAAAATATTGCTCTTTAAAATCTGCAATTTTTATGAGATTTGAACTTTTAAAATCGTATTCATATATGCCTTTTTTATCGCCTTTTAATAATACAAATAATCTATTAAGCCTTACATCAGCTTTTACAACATTTGGGATTTTAAAAGACTTTTTTAGCTTTAAATCCTTATTAAAAATATTAAAAGTTTCATTATTATCAAGAGTAATTACACCATCTTGAAATTTTCTAAACAAAAAATATTCACCTTTAGTAAAAGCAAATTCTTTAATTTTATTATCTTTACTAAACTCAATTTTATGAATTCCTGCGTGGTGTAAATAAGGTCTTGCTTCTTTATTATCTCTTCCTAAATACTTTGGCATAGTATTAACAAATGCAGTTTTATCATCAATAAATTCAGCTTGTTCTACAAATAATTCACTAGCCCCACTCCATTCATCATCATTTTTGTTTTTCTTTTCTTCTTCATCTTGTTTTGCTTCTGGATATTTTTTACCTAATTCTTTATGGTCTGCATCTTTTATCGCATAAAAATCGTTATAAATAACCTTATCATTATCTAAATCATATAATAAAATAGATGAGTGATAGCTCCCACTTGCTAGGGCTTTATTATTTTTAATATCAATGTCACGCAAATATAAATCAGTTTTTGACTTGCCTTCAAAATAATTTTGATAATGTGCTTTAAAGCTTTCATCAGGATTAATTGATTTTATAAATTTTGCATTTATGCTAGTTTTATTTAAACTATCTTCATAAATATCTATAATTTCTTTAGGGTTTATAACATAACTTGCATTTAAAGAACTTGCTAAAAAATACGCAAGAGTAGAACTTAAAAAAACTTTTTTCATAAACTTCCTTTCATAATAATTTGATAAAAATTATAAGAATTATTATTTAAAGGAAGTTTAAGTTTTTAATTATTTATTAAAATAATCCAGCAATTTGATTTGCCATTTTATCTTCTAAAGCAGGAATTGCTTCTTCAATTTTTAGATTTAATTTAGTAGCTTCTGCAAACATCATAGTAACTTGTTCAATATAATCGCTTTCGTATGTTTGTGCTGTTGAGCTTGAAATATTTGAGTTTAATCTACCTGTTTTATTTCCTCTTACAGGACCTGAAAAGCTATTCATAAAGCCACTTTTTCTTCCATCACTAACACTTGCTTGACCTTGTGTAGCTCCTTTGCTACTTAAAACTTTGCCTTTTGCTTTTTGTTTAATGTTTATATCAACTTGCATTTGATAGATTGTATCTTCTGTAAGTTTTCCTATAATTCCACCAAGTAAAGCTCCGCCTAGACCTGTTCCAATTGTTGCACCTGCAGTTCCGTGATTGTAAGCGCCAACACCAGCACCAACACTAGCACCTAAGCCCGCTGCAGCTGCAGCTGTATTTTCTTGTTTTTTATCGCAATATAAAATATTTGTGCTTAGAATAAATGTAGCTTTGTCAGGATTATCTGTAATCATATATCCTTTTTGCTCAAGCAACATTCTTAATTTACTTTCTAAATTAATGTTTTGTCCGCTTGTATTTTTAATATTTAAGAATACTATTCTTTTTTCTTTTGCAACTGGGTCAATGAAGATTGATTGAGTCATTGTTGCAGTAGTTTCAAGTGTAGTAGTAACACAACCTGTAAGTAAGCTCATAGCAACTAAAGAACTTAAAGCTAATTTAATGCTTGATTTGTACATAAAAACTCCTTAAACAAAATAACTTTTATTTTACTATAAAATTTAGTTTTTTTATAATTTTTATTTATTTTTTATATTCTTTATTTAAAAAATTGGAATTTGAAATAGGAATTTGAGTTTTAAAAAGTAAAAAAAGGATTTAAGATGAGTCTTAAATCCTAAGAATTATTGTTTTAATTGTAAAAGTGTGTTAAGCATTTGATCACTTGTAGTGATTGTTTTAGAGTTTGCTTGATAACCTCTTTGAATTACGATTAAGTTTGTTAGCGAAGTACTTAAATCAACGTTACTCATCTCAAGGCTAGATGCTTGGATTTTACCACGACCACCTGTTGTAGCAGCTCCGATTACTGGCTCACCTGAGTTTGAAGTTTGAGTAAATACGTTACCACCTTCAGCCTCTAAACCTTCGTTATTTGTAAATGTTGCCATAGCAATTTGTGCTAGACCAAAGCTTCTACCATTTGTAAAGCTTCCGATGATTGTTCCGCTTTCATCAATTCTAATTCCGTTTAAGTCCCCACCACTAAAGCCATCTTGAGAAATACCACTTGTATTACTCTCTCTATCATAGCTAGTAATTCCATCAAAATCATTTGGATTACCGAAATAAAAATCTATGTTTTGATTTGGAGTTGAACCATTGTTTGCTGTAAAGCTAACTGAGCTTGGGCTAAATCCTTGTAATGAACCATCACTATTAAATCTAATTGTTCCTGTTAGAACGTTTTTTGGACCTTCGCCACTAATGTTGATTTCGCATGGTTCTGGAACTTGAATTACTATTCCCCACTCTGTTCCACCATCATCTGTGTAGCCTATTTTTGTGAAGTCATATTTAATTGAGTGTTTTGTTCCAAGTGAGTCAAATATATCAATACTTGAACTATGTGCGCTCATATATAATCCTTGAGTTTGGCGAATACCATCTCCACTTGTAAGTGCTCCTTGCATACCTTGCATAGTTTTCATGAATTTATCGTTTTCATTAACATTATTTGCAGGGTTTGTTAGGTTGCTAATGCTTAAGAACATATTGAAGTCATCTTCTGTTTGGTTAGCATTATTTGGAGTTCTAACATCAGCGTTTTGCTCTATATATTGTGCTTGAGCTAAAGGTGTTAATTGATCCCATTGTTGAGCTGGTGCTGGATTTTGTGCATTGTATTTAATTCTTGCTCTTTCATTGATTGCTTCTGTACTCATATCAGTAATATCGCCATCATCTTCGTTAAATGCATCGCCTTTTGGATTTTTTATAACGAATTGTCCTTTAGCATCTACAATTACTTCTACTCCGTCGTTTTTAGTTCCTGCTGTTCCCCAATCAGCATCAGTTACTTGTCTTCCATCGTAATTTACATAAAGTCTTGCGTCTTTTTGCATAGCTTCTCTTAAATCTTCTGTCGTATTAAAACTTCTTGCTGTATTTGCATTTAATGCGTGTGGAGTATTTGTTGGGTTTGGATCATAAGTATATTGATAAGCTGTAATTACTTTAATACTAGCACCATTTCCATCACCTTTATCTGTAAAACCATTTCCCGCATTACCAATTAAACCTGTATTATCTGCAGCAGCACCATTTCCTGCTCTTACTATGATATTTTTCATAGCAGCTGTTGTGCCTTGCTTATTATCATTTACTAATACTAATCTATTTCCATTTACTATATCAGCTCTTACACCTGTTTTACCACTTACTCCATTAATTGCTGCAGCCATATCAGCTACACTTGATACACTACCACTTATTTGAGTTCCATTAATTTCTATATTTAAAGTAGCAGGAGTTGCAAAAGCACCATTATTATCTATTGCATTTGTTGCAGTTCCTAAAACTAATTGTTGAGTTCTAGCTTCTGCATAACTAACCCAAATCCCTTGACCTTTTCTAAGTCCAAGGCTTTCACCGCTAGCATTAAATAATACTCCCATATCAACGCCACGCTCATTTAAGCGTAATTGCCCGTCTTTTGTAGTAATAAAGCTATTTTGTGAAACATCGTTTTCTTTATGAACGCCCGCATCAACCTTAATGCCATCGCCATTTATATTAGTCCATTCGTGATTGCTATCTAATTGATAGATAGGAGTCTTTTTATCACCTATGCTATTACCTGAGTTTAGGTTTGCTTTTAAACTTACTAAAGTTGTAGGGTTTGCAGGAGTTGTAAGACCTGGTTTAATTACAATATTTCTAATAGGAGATGTAGTATCAACTTCGCCTGTTACTTCATCTCTTAACCAACCTTGTGCTATATAGCCGTTATTATCAACGAAATTACCATAAGCGTCACGAACAAAGTCTCCGTTTCTTGTATATTTATAAGTTTTACCACCATCTGGGCTTACTACGAAAAATCCATCTCCTTGGATAGCTAAGTCTGTGTTTTTCTTAGTTGTTTGGATACTACCTTGAGCAAAAATCTTAGTAATTGAGTTAATTTGAGTTCCAAGTCCAACTTGCATAGGGTTTTTACCACCAAGCTCTCCTTGTGGAGCTGTTGCAACTTTGCTTGTTTGATTCATTAAATCGCTGAAATTTGCACGAGAGTGCTTAAAGCCTGTTGTATTAACGTTTGCTATGTTATTACCTTCTACATCCATTGCTATTTGGTGTGCCTGAAGACCTGATACTCCAGACCAAAGTGATCTCATCATTTTTCTATCCTTTATAATAAAATATCTAAGCAGGTTTTAGCAAAAGGTGTTCCAATTTTAAAAATACAAAATAAAATATTTTTTTAGCAGAGTAAAAACTCTGCTTTTATAGTGGTTTTTTTATTATTTTAGGCTCTTTGAAAACTCTAATTTCCTGTTTCAAATTCCCTTGAAATTTTTCTAAATCTACTTTGCAAGTATGAGCTGTGTTGCTATTTGATACGCTTGAGCTAGGATTTGCACTAGTTAGCACATTTACATTTCCATTTATACACATATTATCACACTTATCCCACCAAGCACCTTGAAAAATCAAAATACTTTTAGGATTAATATCATCAATTACTCTTGCACCCGCGAGTAATTCTCCTCTATCATTAAAAACCCTTATTATATCGCCTGTTTTAATACCTTTTTGCTTAGCTAAATTAGTATGCAAATAAACAGGCTCAAGATTATTCTCACTATCTCTTATATCACTATTGTGTAGCTGAGAATGAAGTCTATAAGGACTATGTGCTGAGGTTAAAAACAATGGATATTTACTAGCTAATTCATCTTTTATCTCGTATTTTGCGATTTTGCCTTTTATATTTAGACTAATTTTAGAAATATTTTTAAATCTTGTATAAGGCTCAAGTTCGCTTAATCCTTGCACCTTCTCATATCCACGCTCTAAAAACTCATCAAATGAACTTAAATAAATCCCTTTTGCTTCGTATCTTTTAGCAATGTCTAAATAAGCCATTTTAACTAGATCTAATTCATCTAAATCTTTGCAAAATTCATAAGATTTATTAAATCTTTTTGCAATTTCTTTACAAATTGTAAAATCACTTAAAGCATTATAAAAAGGCTCTTTTATAGGTTTTAAAGCAAATAAAATCTCTTTATTTGTGCTTTGCTCTATATCATATCGCTCGCCTTCAATTGCAACAGGCAAAACAATATCGCTAAACTTAGCCAAAGACGTCCAAAACGGCTCAAGAGTAATGATACAATCAAGCTTATTTAAAGCCTTTAAACTCTCGTTTGAATCTGGTTGATGAGTAAAATACGCCCCACAAGCATTTATCATAAGCTTTATATCAGGATATTTTATAAGCTCATCTTTATAGGTTGTAGTAGAGTTTGGCTTTAATAAGCACTCATTTAGCCTAGAGCTTGGAATATAATGATTTTGTCCTTTTATCTCGCCTAAAAGAGAATTAATATTCTTTAAACTTTCGGTATTTTTTGCACTCTCGCCCTTGCAACCACTGCTTAAATTAAACTCAATTCCTAAGCCATCTTTGCTAATATGCCCACACATACAAGCTAAGCAAATTATTGCTAGATAGTTAAATTCGCCGTTTAATTGCCTTTGAATTGACCTGCCTAATAAAATATTGCTAGGATTATTTTTAAGCTTTAAAGCTAGATTTTTAAGCTCAACTTCGCTAATTCCACAAATATCACTAGCCCAAGCTAAGTCTTTATTAATCCCATCAACTTTGCCTAAAAAATAGTCCCTAAACTCATCAAATCCTGTTGTATGATTTGCGATAAATTCTTTATCATAAAGATTATTTACATAAAGATAATTACACATTGCTATAGCCATTGCCATATCGGAATTTGAATTCGGAATTAGAGTTTTAGCATTCATGGCCTTTGCACTCTCATTTACCCTAACATCTATAAAAATCACTTCCTTGCTTTTAGCGATTTCTTTTAGATATTTTTCGTGTTCGTGCATAGGAATATCATGAGCGATTTTGCTAGTTACAAAAGGATTTGCACCCCAAAATACCACTACTTCAGCATTTTTTATAATCTCTTTAAAATCAGTAGCTCTTTCATATACGATAGGTGTGCCAAATACATAAGGCATAGCTGCGATTGCTGAGCCTGTAGAATAATCGCCTAATTCAAACACCCCGCCACCAAGAGTATTTATAAGCCTATGAATTAGCATTCTACCCCAGCCAATCTTACCTACTCCGCCCCATTCATAGCTTTCTGCATAAATACTGCTTGAGCCGTATTTTTCATAATAATGCTTTAGATTTTTTGCTATTAAATCAAAGGCTTCATCCCAACTAATCTCTATATATTCATCATCAAAGCGGTTTTTATCACCATTTAAAAAGCCTTTTCTAACGCAAGGATTTTTTATCCTTGAGCTATGATTTATACGGCTTTTATAATTTTGTATAAGCTTAGTTGGTGCTTCGTCATATTCAAAAGGCGTGATTTTATCATTTTCATAATAAAACGCCCCTACCCTACTAGCGATTAGTTTTTTCATAAAATCTCCTTTATTTTTAGCTAAAATAACATATTTTCAAATCAAAATCATTAATTTTTATTAAAAATAGCTAATTTTTATCAAAAAAATTAAAATTTTTAAAAAAATACTTGACAAATAAAATTTTCTTGGCTATTATTACGCTTTTACTTAACGATAACTACTTATTCCGGATTAGCTCAGCGGTAGAGTAGGCGGCTGTTAACCGCTTGGTCGTAGGTTCGAATCCTACATCCGGAGCCACTTTTTTTATTCCCATTTTTTAGGTTTTGTTTTTTATAATTCCTATTTCAAATTCTTTTAATTTATATTTTCAATGAAATTAATATTATCATTATTAATAGCTATCAAATCTATACAAAAATCAAAATTATTATAATCTTGAAAATGCTCTTTAAAAACATATATTGTTTTTATGATTTTTTCTAGTTTTTTTGTTGTTAAATAATATTCACTTTCGTAGTTTTTGCTAGATTTTACTTCTATAAAATGCAAAATGTTCTTTTTGGTTGCAATTATATCAATTTCGCCAAATTTACATTTGTAATTTGTTGTGATTATTTTAAAGCCATTTTTCGTTAAATAATTTTGAGCTTTGTTTTCGCTTTCTTTACCAAAAATATATGATTTTAGACCCTTAATACTTTTAGCTAATGAGTTTTTTTGCATCATTTATTAAATCTTCGTTAGGATAAATTCCGCAAAAATATTTAAAAGCAAGTGCTGCTTGATAAACAAGCATATCAAGTCCATCTTGTATTTTGATGTTTTTATTATGAGTTTTACAAAAATCTAAAAATATATCGTGATTATAAGCTAAATCATAAGCTATTTTTGCATTTTTTGCTAAGGTTTTTAAAATATCTTCATTAAGTGGCAAAAGATTATTTAAACTTGCGCTTGTTGTATTAATCAAAATGTCAAATTCAAATTCTTTTAAATTAGTATCAACTTCGCATAAAAAATCTTCTTTTTTACTTCTATTAATCACTTTAATGTTTATATTATTTTCTTTTAAAGCATAATAAACAGCCCTAGCAGCCCCACCTGCACCTATTATTAGAGCATTTTTTATATTTTCGTTTTTTATAGGTTCAAAAAAGCCAAAAATATCAGTATTATAAGCTTTCAAAAAGCCATTATCATTGATAATTGTATTTGCAGCTTTTATTGTTTTTACCTCTTTGCTAAGCTCATTTACAATATTAATCACATCTTCTTTATAAGGTAATGTAATATTAACGCCTTTATAATTTAATATATTTTCTTTTAAGTCTTTTGTATTTGTTACTAAAATCTTTTCGTAATTTGCTTTTATATTTAATTTTTCATACCAAAAATTATGAATTATTGGAGATTTAGAGTGAGCGATAGGATTTCCTATCACTCCAAAGTTATTATTTTGCATGATAATAGAATGCGTCTTTTTTCACATTATCTCTTATGTATTTTAAAGCATTTGCTTTATCGCTGTTTGAATATGGACCAACGATAACTCTACTCATTCCTTTATTATCTGTTACAACTTTATATTGTAAGCCTAAAGTATCAAGCTTTTTAATCTCGTGAGATTTTAAGTCAATGTTTTTACCAGCATAAACTTGAATAAAGCTTCCTTGATTGCTTGTACTTGGAGCTTTAGTTTCTTGTTTTACTAAATTAGTTGGCTTTGATATATTCAAGGTATCAAAAACTGAGCTTTCTTGCTTAGGCTTAGTTTCTTTTTTAACTTCTTGTTTTACTTGAATTACTTCTTTTGGGCTTTCTTGAGCTTTTGTTGTTTCTTGGGTAGCTTGTTTAACTTCTTCTTTTATAGGAGTTACTTTTGCTAATTCTTTTACAACGTTTTGAACTTCTTGAGATTTTTTAGGTTCTGCTTCAACTATGTTATTTTCTTTTTTAAGTCTTTCTTCTAATGAAGAAAAATCATCGCTAAAGCCATCGTTTTCGCTTTTTAAATTCTCAAATACTTCATTATCTTGACTTTTTTGTTCAAATTTTGCACTAGGTTCTATCGGAGGTAAAGCAGGTTTTGAATTGTCACTACTTCCTACAATTTTAAAAATTATTAGTATTATTAAAAATACAATAATTACCATAATGATTTTAAATAAAACTTGCTTTTGTTTATTTTTCTTATTGTTGTTTTCTAATACCAAATCTTCAAATTTATTGTGCTCTTGCATTTTTCATCCTTTACATATGTTTTGACCAAGACGCTCCACGCTCTTTTTGATAAATTTCATAAGGTAGTGCTAATATATTATATTCTTTTGGCATATCAAGAGTAGGGAATACTCTCCATTCAACAGGCATTTTTTGAGCTAACATCGCACTTAATTTATTAGCTAATCCACAACCTTCAGTAAAAGCTGTATGACCTTTATGAATATAAAGATGTAAATGTCCTGGAGTTTTGCTTTTATAAGCTGTAAAATTAATAAAACCTTCTTCTCTTAATAGTAATTGTGCTCTGTGCCAAAACTTTTCAGTATTAAAGCCATTATAATCAAATACAATATTTTCTACTTTATCTTGAGCATTTACTAGATTGTGTGCGATTATGATTTTACCTTCTGCATGCTCTCTCATAAGGCTTGGTGATAAAAATTCATTAATTCTTTCGTATTTATTATAAAAAGTTCTACCTTTATGCTCTATTTTGCTTACTATATTATCTCTTTTAATGAAATAATGTGAATTAATCATTTTAATAAGAGCTATATCATTACTTGTTAGCATTTTAAATCCTTATATAATGGAAATTGTTTAGATATTTCTAAAGTTTTTAATTTAGAAGCTTTAATTATTTCTTCATTATTAATATTGTTTAAAACTTCTTTAATAATTTGTGCTATTTGCACCATTTGCTCTTCTTTCATTCCACGAGCACTAAGTGCAGCTGTTCCTAATCTTAAACCGCTTGTAATAAATGGTGAGCGTTTTTCGTTTGGAACTGAGTTTTTATTAGCAGTTATTCCTGCATTTTCTAATGCAATTTGAGCATCTTTACCACTAAAATCACATTCGCTAAAATCCATTAACAATAAATGATTATCAGTCCCACCACTAACAAGCTTAAAACCTGCTTTTATCAGTTCATCTGCTAAAACTTTGCAGTTTTTAATAACTTGATTTGCATAGCTTTTCCAACTCTCATCAAGATTGTATTTAAAACCTACAGCTTTTGCTGCTATTATATGCATTAACGGGCCACCTTGAAGATTAGGAAAAATTGCTGAATTAATTTTCTTAGCTAATTCTTCATCATTTGTCATAATAATTCCACCCCTTGGACCTCTTAAAGTCTTATGAGTTGTTGAAGTTACAATATGTGCATGTGGAAATGGGCTTGGATGAAGACCAGCTACAACAAGTCCAGCAATATGTGCAATATCTGCTAATAAATATGCCCCAACTTTATCTGCAATTTTACGAAATCTTTCAAAATCAATAATTCTTGCATAAGCACTTGCTCCACAAACTATTAATTTTGGCTTTGTTTCTAACGCAATACGCTCAATTTCATCATAATTTAAATAGCCATTCTCATCTACTCCATAGCTATAACTAGTATATACTTTACCACTCGCATTTACTTTAGAACCATGCGTTAAATGTCCGCCAGCACTTAAATCCATTCCTAAAATAACATCACCAGGATTAATAAGTGCAGCATAAGCTCCTTGGTTTGCTTGTGAGCCTGAGTGCGGTTGAACATTTGCGTAATTGCAACTAAATAATTTTTTACAACGCTCAATTGCTAAAACTTCAGCTTTATCAACTATCTCACAACCACCATAATATCTTTTAGCTGGGTAGCCTTCTGCGTATTTGTTTGTAAGAATACTTCCACTAACTTGCATAACTTCAGGGAATGTAAAATTCTCACTAGCAATCATTTCAAGATTTTCATCTTGTCTTTTAAATTCTTCTTTTATTATGTCATTTATTTCTGTATCAAATATCATTTTAACCCCTTTTAAATTTATTAATCCTTTTTAGGACGCATTGCAGGGAATAATATTACATCTTTAATTGATTTTTTATTTGTTAGCATCATTACAAGCCTATCAATTCCTATTCCTTCTCCCGCAGTTGGAGCCATACCAAAACCTAGTGCATTTACAAAATCTTCATCCATTTCACAAGCCTCATCATTACCTGCTTTTTTAGCTTCAACTTGTGCTAAAAATCTTTCGTATTGATCTAATGGATCGTTTAATTCATTAAATCCATTAGCTAATTCTTTACCTGCTATAAATAACTCAAATCTTTCAGCAATATCAGGATTTTCATCACTTCTTCTGCTTAATGGACTAATTGATACAGGAAAATCTGTAATAAATGTAGGATTGATTAGCTTGTCTTCAACATAATTATCAAACAATTCAGCCTGTAAATGTCCTAAATCTAGTTTTTCATTAGCTTCAAAACCATCAGCCTTTAGTTTTTTTAATATTTCTTCTTTATTTTCAACTATGTTCGCATCAATTCCACCTATTTTTACCAAGGCTTCTTTATAAGGAATTTTTGCAAATGGAGTGCTAAAATCAATTTGCTTATCATCATAAGTAATGACATTTGAAGAATATCCTAAATGTTCTATTAGCTTGCTTAATAAATCTTCTGTTAAAGCCATTAAATCTTTGTAATTATGATAAGCCCAATAAAACTCAATAGTGCTAAATTCAGGATTGTGAGTAAGATCCATTCCTTCATTTCTAAAACAACGATTTAGCTCAAATACCGCTTCAAATCCACCAACAATTAAGCGTTTTAAGTGAAGTTCAGGTGCAATTCTTAAGAATCTATCAACACCTAAAGTATTATGATGGGTTATAAATGGTCTTGCGTTTGCTCCGCCTGCAATTTCGTGCATCATAGGAGTTTCAACTTCTAAAAACCCTAAATTTTCAAAATATCTTCTAACAAAAGAAACAATCTTACTTCTATTTATAAAATCTTGTCTTACTTCTGCGTTCATTATCATATCAAGATATCTTTGGCGGTAGCGACTTTCCATATCTACTAATCCATGAAATTTTTCAGGTAAAATACAAATGCTTTTTGTTACTAAATCTAATTTGCTAACATGAATACTAAATTCGCCTTTTTTGGTTACAAACGCATAACCACTAACTTTAATAATATCTCCAACTTCAATTAATTTTTTGATATTATCAAACCAAACTTCATCTATTGTGCTTTTATTAAAATAGATTTGAATGCTATCACTAAAGTCTTCAATATTAGCAAAAACGGCTTTCCCACCATCACGCATAAATTTAATTCTACCTACTAAATCACAAACTTCTTCTGATTTCTTTTCTTCAAGTTCGTTTATGAAATTATATTTATCTTTAAATTCCTTAATACTCATCGGCTTTGTTACAAAATGAGAATAAGGATTAACTCCTAAAGACCTTAACTCTTCGGCTTTCTTAATTTTTTGTTGTTCTAGTGGGTTTTCAAACATATTTTACCTTTCTATATAATTTATTTTTTTTGACAATCTTTGCAAGTTCCATATAATTGCATTAAGTGGCTTGATAATTTAAATCCATGTTCTTTTGCAATTTTTAATTGTCTTTGTTCTATTGTATCATCTTGGAATTCAATAATTTTTCCACAAGTTTTGCAAATCATGTGATCATGGTGTGGTTTGTTTGCTAATTCAAATTTTTTACCAGCTGAGCCAAAAGAAATTGAAGTAACCATTCCTGATTCTTCTAATAAATTTAGTGTTCTATAAATTGTAGCAATCCCTATATTTTGGTTTGGATCCATTGCTTTTAAAGCTTCATATAATTCATCAGGAGTGCTATGTTCTTCATTGTTGTAAAGTAATTTAAGTAAGCACTCTCTTTGCTTTGTATATTTTAATCCACTTGTTTTTAAGATTTTTTTAAACTCTTCTAACAGAGCATCATATTCCATATTATTTTCCATTTTTATCTCCTTTTAAAATTATTCTTCTTTTTTTAATTCTTTTTCTACTGCTTCTTTTTTAGTATTTATTGTGTTTTGAACTGCTTTAGTATTTGCAATAATTGAACCTGTTTCTATTAATACAGGAAATACCATACTATTTGCAAAAAATTGTCCTATTTTGTTGTTTAAAATAGGAACTTCATTTATACAGCTTGCTATTATAGAAAAAATCACAAATATTTTTCCAGCTCCAAATACAAAACCCATAATTCTATCAATAATACCAAGACCACTTAAAGAAGCTAATTTTGATATTATTCTTCCTAAAATTATAAATATTCCCCAAACAACAACTAACGCCAACACAAAACCAAATAGGTTTAATAACATTTCGTTATCGGTGTTATAAACATATTGTTTAATTAAATTACCAACTTTTTCTGAATAGCTTGTGCTAACATAAACACCTACTAAAATACCTGCTAATCCAAAACCTTCTTTAATAAGACCTGAGATTATTCCACCTAGGCCTAATATTAAAGTAACGCCGATTATTATACAATCAAGTAATAAGCCACTATTCATATCAAATTCACTAATTCGTTGTATTGTGTGCTATATCTTAAAGCTAATTCTCTTGTAATTAAACCTGCACGAACAGCTTCTACAAGGCTTTGAGTTTGAGTTTTCATTCCCGTTCCTTGTTGGTTTAACTGCATTTGAGAATAAATTTGATGGTTTTTATTTTCACGAATTAAGTTAGCAATAGCCATATTGTTAATAAGAATTTCGTGAATTGCTAAACGACCACCACCTTTTTTAGGTATCAAGCTTTGTGCAATAACAGCTTGCAATGAAAAAGACAGCATATTTCTTATTTGGTCTTGCTCTCCGCCACTAAAGCTATCTACAATACGGTTAATTGTTTGCATAGCTGAGTTTGTATGTAGTGTTCCAAATACTAAGTGTCCTGTTTCAGCTGCTGTGATTGCTGCTGCTATTGTTTCTCTATCTCTCATCTCACCGATTAAGATAATATCAGGGTCTTGTCTTAACGCGTATTTTAAAGCGGTTTGAAAGCTCTTTGTATCTATATCTACGTTTCTGTATGAAAATACTGAGTTTTTGTTTTTATGCATAAATTCAACTGGGTGTTCTATCGTTAAGATATGCTTACTTTCAGTTTCGTTGATTTCGTTTAGCATTGCTGCTAGAGTTGTTGATTTACCAGAACCTGTTGGACCTGTTACTAGGATAAGCCCTTTTTCTTTTTTGATTAATTCTTTAAAAATTGAAGGAGCTTTTAAATCATCTAAACTAGGAATGTTTTCAGGAATTAAACGAAATGCAGCTGCAAGTTTTCCTTCTTCAACATAATAATAGTTTGCTCTAAAACGACCAACGCCTTCTACTGAGTATGCGAAGTCTAATTCACGCTCTTCTTCTAAAGTCGCTTTTTGAGCGTCTGATAAAATACTATAACAAGATGCTTTAATGATATCTGAGTTTAGAACATCAAACTCCAAATCATTTAAAACACCATGAATTCTAAGTAGTGGTTTTCTACCTGGAATAAAGTGTAAGTCACTCGCATCATTGTCTTTCATAAATGCTAGAATACCATTCATTTGAATGGCTTTTACTTGCTCTTCTTGTTGATGAATATTATCCATAATCTTTCCTTATTCTATAATTTTAGGAACTGAAAAAAAGTGTTCGCTTCTTGAAGGAGCATTTTCTAAAATGCTTTCAATTACTTCTGATTTTTCAGGTATATCTTCTCTTAATGGGGTATAATTTAAATTATTAATTTCTAAATTATTAGTATCAATTTCATTTAAATTATCTACAAATTTTAAAATATCATCAAATTCAGCAAGCAAAGTTTGTCTTTCTTCGTTACTTAATTTAAGTGATGATAATTTTTCTAGTCTTTCTAATAACTTTTCATCTATTAACATAATTTCACCTTGTTAATCTAAAATTAAATCCGATTATATAATAAAAATTTAATATAGCACTAAATTTATCAAGATTTACAAAAAATTGTTACAATTTCAGCTTTAATTTTATCAAAATTTAAGGAATTTAAATTGAAAGAAAATACATATAGTGTTGAAGAATTTGGAATCAAAATTGAGCGTTTTTTAAGAAAAAATAAATTTATAATCATATTTATAATAATTGCAATTATTGCTTATTTTGCATTTAATTCTATTAACGATAGCATAAAGATTAAAAATACAAAAGAAGCAAATAGTTTATATAATGAGTTATTAATTACTAAAGATAATAATAAATTAAATCAATTAAAATCTTTAAATCCTAATTTATATTTAGCATTATTAATGGACGAAAAGTATATTGAAGAATTAGCTACATTTAAGCCAAGTAATGAAGATAAACTGCTTTTAGAGATTTATAAAGCTAAGGAATTTGAATCAGGAATTTTCTTAAAAGATTTAAAAACAATTCAAGAAGCATACGAGCTATTACAAGCAAATAAAATAGAAGAGGCTAGGGTAAAACTAGATTTAATTAATGCTAATTCAGTATTTTATAAAGTAGCAAATAGCTTAAAACATTATCAAGGCAACAAATGAAAAAATACTCATTATTAGCTTTATCATTATTATTTTTAGCATGTTCAGGTTCAAAACAATATTATGAGCCACAAAATACAGAAAAATTAAGTTCAATAAATATAAAAACTGAAAATATATTAAAAAATTATAAAGATTATGAAATCATAAATCAAAAAGATAATTTGACTTTTATATCTAATAACTTAGGTTTTTTAAAAATATTAAAAGATAAAGAAGTAGTATTTGATAAAAAATTTGAAGCAAAAATCGTAAGTATAGAAACAGAAGGCAATAAGGCTGTGATGGTTGATGCTTTAAATAATGTTATTTTATTTGATTTATTAGAGCAAAATTATTTATTTAGCGATAATTATGGACAAGCAAATGGGGTTATTAAAAAATTAGCAAATCCTATTTTTAGCGGAAATGTTATTATTGCTCCTACTTTAGATGGCAATTTAGTAATATTAAGTAATGTAAATAATACTTTCATTAGAGCTATAAATGTTGGAACTCAAGAATTTTTTAATAATATAATTTTCTTAGATGCAAGTGATGATAAATTAATCGCAGCAAGTTCAAGCAAACTATTTACTATACTAGATAATAAAACATATACAAAATTAATAAATATCAAAAAAGCACTTCTTAAAGATGAATTAATATATGTTTTAGCAAGTGATGGAACTATTTATAAATTTGATTATTTATTAAACGAAATTTCAAAAACCAAATTTAAATATGCAAATTATAGCGAAATTCACGCAAATAATGGCTATTTATATGCTTTAGAGCATAATGGCTATTTAATTAAGCTTGATGAAAATTTAAATGAAATTGCTGTATTTAATCTAAATTCTAAGATTAAAAAGAATGCATATTTTAAAGATGATATTTTGTTTTACAACGATAAAAGTTACAAACTAAAATGACTTTAATAGATATAGGTAATACAACAGCTTGCGTTTATAAAAACGAACATTTAAAGCGAATAGAGTTAAAAGATTTTTCACCTAGTAGTTTTAAAGAAAAAGTTTTTTATATAAGCGTAAATGCAAATTTTTCGGTATTACCTAGTAATTTTATAAATCTTGAACCCTTTTTTAGCCTAGATACTTCTTATATAGGTTTAGGAGTTGATAGGATTGCATCTTGCTATTATATTGATACGGGTGTTATTGTAGATGCAGGAAGTGCAATAACTATTGATTTAATGAAAAATAAAAAACATTTAGGTGGTTTTATATTACCTGGAATTGAATCTTATCTTAATGCTTATAAAAATATATCTTGTAGATTAAATTATGATTTAAATACCACATTAGACCTAGGTTCGTTACCAAATTCTACAAAAGATGCTATTAGTTATGGAATAATTTCTAGCATAGTAACTTGCATTAAAGAATTTGCCAAAGATGAAACAATATACCTAACAGGTGGAGATTCTAGCTTTTTAAATCAATTTTTTAAAAACGCAATCAATGAGAAAAACCTAGTTTTTCAAGGAATGCAAAAATTAATTAAAGACTTGAATTTATAAATAAATAAAATTATCATTTTTTTAAAAAAATACAAAAGGATGGAATATGGCACAGCATTTTGATGTTATTGTAGTCGGTGGTGGAATTAGTGGAGCTGCGTTATTTTACGAGCTTAGCAAATATACAAATGTAAAAAAAGTAGCTTTAATAGAAAAATATCATGCTTTAAGCACTCTTAATTCTAAAGGAACTAGCAATTCTCAAACAATTCACAGCGGAGATATTGAGACAAATTACACTTATGAAAAAGCTTCAAAAGTTAAACCTAATGCTGATATGATTGTAAATTATGCAAAATTAGTAAAAGCAGAAAATAAGTTTATGTTTTCTCATCAAAAAATGGCTTTAGCTGTTGGTGAAGAAGAATGTGCCTTTATGCAAAAACGCTACGAAGAATTCAAAGAACTATATCCATATATTAGAAAATTTGATAAAGCAGAAATCAAAAAAATCGAGCCAAAAGTAGTAGAAGCTTTAGGTGGTGGGGATAGACCTGAAGAAATATTTGCTATGGGTGCTTTAGAAAATGATTGCTATACGACCGTTGATTTTGGAAAAATGAGCGAGAGTTTAGCTGAAGAAGCTATGAAAGCTAATCCTGATAATCAAATATTTTTTAATGAAGAAATCGTAAATATTTACAAAAAAGGCGATACTTTTTATCTAATAAGTGCCAATAAAACCGAATTTAGTGCAAATTTTGTTGTAGTAAATGCAGGCGCACACTCATTATTTTTAGCTCATAAGATGGGTTATGGATTAGATTATGCATGTTTGCCTGTTGCAGGTAGCTTTTATCTAACAAAAAAACATTTATTAAATGGTAAAGTTTATATGGTTCAAAATCCAAAATTACCATTCGCAGCATTACACGGCGATCCTGATATTTTATGCGATATGAATACTCGCTTTGGTCCAACTGCTTTAGTTTTACCAAAACTTGAGCGTTATCATGGGCTTAAGAGTTTGCCTGAGTTTTTTACTACTTTACGCCTTGATGGAACAACTATAAAAATCTTACTTGATTTAATGAAAGATAGCACTATTAGAAATTATATTTTAAGAAATTTCTTATTTGAAGTGCCGTATTTGAATAAATCTTTATTTGTAAAAGACGCAAGAAAGATTGTCCCAAGTCTTACAACCGATGATATAACTTATGCAAAAGGCTTTGGTGGAGTTCGCCCACAAGTGCTAAATAAAACAGAAAAGAAACTAATGCTAGGAGAAGCAAGCATAGTGCCACAAAATCAAGGAATTATATTTAATATGACTCCAAGTCCAGGTGCAACTAGCTGTATGGGAAATGCTTTAAGAGATTTAAGAATGGTGGTTGATTACTTAAAGCTTGAATTTAACGAAGAATTATTTAATAAAGAACTAAGGGGAGAATAATGAAAAAAACAAAAATAATTGCAACTTTAGGGCCAGCAAGTGATAGCGAAAAATGTATAAGAGAAATGATAAAAGCAGGGGTTAATGTATTTCGCTTAAACTTTTCTCATGGCTCACATGAATATCATAAAGCAAACCTTGATAAAGTTAGAAAAATCTCAAGTGAATTAGGCGAAAATATCGGCGTATTACAAGATATTTCAGGTCCAAAAATTAGAGTTTTAGAACTTCCTGAGCCGTTTTTATTAAAAAAAGGCGATAGATTAGACATTTATAGACATACAATTAAAGCTAATCAAAAATCAGATAATCATTATGAAGTAAGCACAAATTATAATGAAATCTTAGGAGCTGTAAGACCTAGCGAAGCGATATTTTTATGCGATGGTTCTATAAAAGTAATCGTTGAAGAAGTAGGACAAGATTATTTAAAATGCCAAGTTCAAAACGATGGCAAATTAGCTTCAAATAAAGGAATAAATTTTCCAAATACAAAAATAAATATAGAAGTAATTACTAAAAAAGACAAAGATGATTTATTATGGGGCGTAAAAAACGATGTTGATTATATGGCAATATCTTTCGTTCAAAACGCTTATGATATAAAAAATGCAAAGCAAATCCTAGCAGAAAATGGAAATAAAACTCAAGTATTTGCAAAGATTGAAAAGTTTGATGCGGTTGAAAATATTGATGAGATTTTAAATGTAAGTGATGGAATAATGGTTGCTCGTGGGGATTTAGGTATTGAAGTGCCATTTTATAAAGTGCCAAGCATTCAAAAATCAATCATCAAAAAAGCTAATGAAATGGGTAAGCCTGTAATTACAGCAACTCAAATGCTATTTTCTTTAGCAAATAATAAAAGTGCAACCAGAGCAGAGATAAGCGACGTTGCAAACGCTGTATTAGATGGAACTGACGCTGTTATGCTTAGCGAAGAAAGTGCAGTTGGAATCGATCCTGTAAATGCTGTTAGTATTATGTCGGCAACAATTAGCGAAATAGAAAAGATTTATCCATATTGTAATTTTAATCACGATAAAAGAGATATGACAGATACCATTGCAGCATCAGCAGTTCAACTTGCAAAAGATATTAATGCAGACGCTTTAATTTGTCTTACAAGCAGTGGTGCAAGTGTTAAGAAAATGGCAAGATATAGACCTGATACAAAAATCATTACAATGAGCCATTGTGATAAAACCTTAAAAAGCCTTAGTATTTGTTGGGGACTTAGTGAAACTTATGTAGTAGATAAAGCTTCTAGTTTGCACGAGCTTTTACATAATTGTGTAAAAGTAGGGGTAAAAAAAGGCATAATGGATAAGAATAAAAACTATGTTATAACAGCAGGTTATCCAGTAGGCGAGACAGGTAGCACTAACTTAATTAGAGTTTTAGGTAGAGAACAAATAGATTATTATTTAAACTTACAAAATTAATGCAAAAATATTAGGAATTTGAAATAGGAATTTGAAATTTAAAAAATCAAATTCCGAATTCAAATTCTTTGATTTTTAATAAAACAATCCATATAAATTTATTAAATTCATGAAATACACAAATTTAATTATCAAAACTAAGTTATACATTAAATACTTATAAGATTTTTCTTATTAGATAATACATAAAATAATATTTGACTTATAATATAATTTATAATAAGATTTTATTATTAATTTTTTATTTTAAGGAAAAATTAAAAATTAAGATACAAACAATCTTATTTAAAGGAGTTTCTTATGAATGAAGAAAAAATGAATAAGCAAAACTTTGCAAATTCAGCTTCAGTTTTAAATAGTGTATTTAAAAGCACTAATCAAAACTCTCTTGCTTGTACTGATGTTTTAGTTATCGGTTCGGGCGGAGCAGGTCTTAGAGCCGCTGTTGCTGTTAGGAAAAAACATCCAAATTTAGATGTTGTTGTGGTAAATAAAGGAATGCCATCTCGTAATGCAACCTGTATGGCTGAAGGTGGAATTAATGGTGTAATTGACTTTGAAAATGGCGATTCAAATATGCTTCATGCATATGATACTGTAAAAGGAAGTGATTTTTTAGGCGATCAAGACGCTATTATAAAATTTGCAACAAAAGCTACCGAAGCAATTCATGAGCTTGATTATGCAGGAATGCCATTTAATAGACAAAAAGATAAAACTGTCGCAAGACGCTTTGCAGGTGGTGCTAAATACGAACGCTGTAATTATGCTACCGATAAAACTGGTTCAATCATGATGCATACATGCCTTGATGAGGCTATTTCAAATGGAGTTGAGTTTTTACTAGATCATTATTTGCTAGATATAGCAATTGATAATAACGAATGCGAAGGCGTTGTTCTTTTAAATATGCAAACAGGAGATGTTGTGCCTGTATTAGCAAAATCAGTTATCCTTGCTACTGGTGGTTATACTCGTGTGTTTTTTAATCGCACCTCAACTCCATTTAATGCAAGTGGAGATGGAATAGCAGCAGCACTTAGAGCTGGACTTGCATTTAAAGACCCTGAAATGCTTCAATTTCACCCAACTGGTGTAAGAAATGGTGGAGCATTAATTACTGAAGCTGCAAGAGGACTTGGTGGAAAACTAATTAACAATAAAGGCGAACGCTTTATGAGTAAATACTCAAATCGTTTAGAGCTTGCTCCAAGAGATATTGTTTCTCGTTCAATTGAGAGCGAAATTCGCCTTGGCAATGGTTTTGGTGAGGGAATGGGATCTTATGTTCTTTTAGATGTTACGCATTTAGGAGAAGAGCAAATAATGGATGAATTACCTCAAATTCGCCATATAGGACTTTTATTTGAAGGTATAGATTTAGTAAAAGAACCTATAAAAATTCGCCCAACAGCACACTATTCTATGGGCGGGATAGAAATTGCTAAATTTGATGATATGAGTACTCATTTAGCTGGACTTTTTGCAGCAGGTGAGACTAGTTGTGCTTCAATTCATGGAGCAAATCGTTTAGGTGGAAATAGCTTAGCAGATGCTGCAGTTACAGGAAAACTTGCAGGCGAGGGTGCAAGTGAATATGCAAATAATAGAACAAATTATGGCTCAGGAAAACACGCAGAAGAACTTGCTAAAAAATGGAAAGCTAAACTTAAAGATATTACAAGTGGCAATTCAAAACCAAATGAACTTTATGATTTAAGAGAAGAATTCGGGCAATACAACTGGGATAATATGGGTATTTTTAGAACCGGCGAAAAGCTTGAAAAACATATGAAAATCCTAGATGAAATTTGGGCTAAATATAACAATCTTAAGATTTCAAATCCAAATATGACTTATAACACTGCACTTATTGAGTATTTAGAGTTTGGTAACTTAATACTTTTAGCAAGATGTGCTTGTTTAGGCGCATTAAATAGAAAAGAAAGTCGTGGTGCTCATACTAGAGAAGACTATCCAAAAAGAGATGATGAAAATTTCTTAAAGCATAGTTTAGTTACATTAAAAGATGGCGAATTAAATCTTAACTATAAAGATGTTGTTATAACTCAGTTTCAACCTGAAGAAAGGAAATACTAATGAAAATTATAATTGATAGGTTTGATGGAACAAAAAAATATGTTCAAACTTACGAAGTTGATATAGAAGAAGTTAAAGGAAAAACACTTTTAGGCTTATTACAGCATATAAAACGCACACAAGATATTACGCTAAACTTTACAGCTGCTTGTCGTATGGCTATTTGTGGTGCTTGTGGTGTGCGTGTGAATGGTCATTCATATCTTGCTTGTGATACTAAAATGGATGATTTGCTTAAAGAATATGATAATCCAAATACTATTACTATTTCTCCATTAGCAAATTTTAAAGTCCTTTCTGATTTAGTAGTTGATTGGAAGCCAGGTATTGAAAACTTAAGAAAGGTAAAACCAACCATTACACCAAAAGAAGAATTTTCTGAAAAAAAAGGTTGCGTTCAAACTCAAGCTGAAGTTGATGCTATTAAAAAGCAATGGGATTGTATTTTATGTGGTTGTTGTGCTAGTGAATGTAGTAAGCTTGAAGCAAATTCAGATGATTATATGGAGCCTTTTGTATTTACTCATGCTTTCCGTGCTGCTGCTGATTCACGCTCAAAAGACCCTATGGAACATATAAAACCTTCTGTTGATAATGGTCTTTGGATGTGCGTTCATTGTCAAGAATGTGCTAATCGCTGTCCAAAGGGAATTAGTGCTGCTGATGATATAGCAATGCTAAGAGTAATGGCTATGAAAAAAGGCTTAAAAGAAGGCACAGGCCCAGCTCATGCTAAAGCTTTTCTTTTAGATTTAGAAGATACAGGTAGATTAAATGAAATTTATTTAGCACTTCGCTCTGAAGGTGTTTTGGCAAATGTTGCAAAAATGGATATCGCATTTAATTTAATGAAAGCAGGCAAGATGAATCCACTACATATTTTTGGTGAGCGTAAGATAGAAGGCCATGAAGATTTAATGAAAATGATTGAAGCAGCAAGAGCTGCTAATAAGGAGTAATTATGCAAAATAAAGATTTCGCTTTTTTCCCTGGCTGTGTTTTAAGTCAGGCAGCAAAAGAATCAAAAATGTCGCTAGAAGCAATAGCACCTATTTTAGGCATAACTTTACATGAGATTAAAGGCTGGAGTTGTTGTGGTGCTTCTCAAGCACAAGATGTAGATCCGATTGCAACTCTTGTAGCAAATGCTAGAAATATTGCATTAGCTGAAAGAATGAATATGCCAATGCTAACAACTTGCAGCACCTGTATGCTAACACTTACTCGTGCAAAAAATGCCTTAGATAAAGGTGCTAAAGATCGTATAAATGAGTTTTTAGCAAAAGGAAATATGAAGTATCAAGGAAATAATGAAATTACAAGTCTTTTATGGATTTTATATGAGAACTTAGATACTTTAAAATCAAAAGTAGTTAAACCGCTTTCAAATTTAAATGTAGCACTTTTTTATGGTTGCCATAGTCTTCGCCCTGAAAGAGATCATAATTTTAAAGAAAGCTCAACAAACCCAAAAAGCCTTGAAGCAGTAGTTAGTGCTTTAGGTGCAAATATAGTGCCGTTTGAAAAACGCCTTGATTGCTGTGGTTTTCACGCTAGTTATCCAGCTGTTAAATCGGTTCAAAAAATGTCTTCGCAAATAGTAGAAAATGCTGATGAAAATGGTGCTGATTGTGTTGTTACACCTTGTCCGCTTTGTCAAATGCAGCTTGATATTTATCAAGAACGCTATCAAAATGCTATGAATTCTAAAATTAGAAAGCCTATAATTCATCTTTCTCAATTAGTAGGCTTAGCGCTTGGACTTGATAGCAAAAAGCTAGGTCTTAATTTAAATATAATTGATGCTACAAAATTAATGTAGTTTTAGGGGCTATGCCCCTAATTCTTTTGCCATTTTGATAAATTCAATTTCTAAATTTGAAAGTTTTTTATCTTTTTTATAAGCAATAATTAGAGTTCTAACAAGTTCAGTATCACATATATTAAATAGTTTTATTTTGTCTTTTTTATCATCTTTTATTAATTCACTAATCGTAAATGTTGCACCAACTCCACTTGCAACTATTGAGTTTGCTATATCAAATGTTTCTGTTTCACATAAAATTTTAGGTGTAAATCCTTGTTTTTTAAAAACCATATCAATATCTAATCTACTTCTTTGTGTAGATTTTGGCAAGATAAATTTTTCATTTTTTAATTCTTGAATTGAGATTGTTGGTAATTTCTTATTTTTAAATTTTAAAGATAATTCATGTATTGAAGGAAGTGCCAAAAATACATTGCTAGTCTTTATAACTTCATATTTTAATTGCTTTATATCAATTGGTAAAATCAGCATTCCAAGGTCAATCTCATCATTTTCAATCATTTGTTTTATTTTTAGAGTTGAGAAAATTTGTGAGATTTTAATATCTGCATCGTTAAAACGCTTGCAAAAAGTAGGTAAGAGATTTGGTATCATATTATAACCATTTTGAGAAAAAGCAATGCGAATTTTACCTGTTTTTGCTCTATTTAAAGCTGAAATTTCATTATCTAATTCAGCAACTATATCCTTTATTAAGTTTGCTTTTTTAAGATAGATTTCTCCTGCTTTTGTTAGCGTTATTGGATTTGTGTTCCTATTAAAAAGCGTAGTTTTTAATTCATTTTCTAAAGCAAAGATACTTTGAGATAATGATGGTTGAGGTATTTTAAGTTCGTTTGCAGCCTTTGTAAAGCTTTGTAATTGTGCTACTTTTAAAAATAGTTGCATATGTCTAAAATTCATTTTTTTTTATCCTATTTTTTAATAAATGTAGGTTTTAAAGATAAAAGAATTACGAAATAGGAATTTCAAATTCCTATTTCAAATTCCAAGGAGTTTTATTAATAAAACTCTTTTTTCTTTAAATCTTCAATTATATTGCTAGCTAAATCATCAACGCTATTTGCAGCATTGTTTGTATTATTTGCAACTAAATCATTATCTTTGTTTAGATTATCTATTTCGCAAATTGTTTTATTTATTAGATTAATAGCTTGGGTTTGTTCTTCTATACTCATTCCTATATCGTGGATTTGTTGAACTAATAATTTCACATTTGCTTCTACTTGATTTAGCGATGAGCTAGTATTGTTAGCTAGTTTTCCAACCTCACTTGCAACAACGCTAAATCCGCGTCCATGCTCACCCGCTCTTGCAGCTTCAATAGCAGCATTTAGGGCTAATAAATTAGTATCTTCTGCGATTTGTCTAATAACATCAATTACGCTTTTTATACTATCGCTTTGCTGAATGATTTCGTGGCTTTTGTGTGAAATTGCACCCATTGAGCTTGACATTTGATTGATTGCTGCTGCACTTTCTTCAAGATTGCTCTTTGCTTTATTGCTACCGATTAAAAGCTGTTTCATACTATCTTTTAGATTTTTTGAATTATTCTTTAAGCTATTGCTTATATTTTCTTGAGAATAAAGCATATTTTTTATTTCTTTTTGTAAAGTATTTAAGCTTAGTTCAATTTCTCCGATAGGCTCTTTTATATTATTTACAAATTTCATATTTGCATATTCTTTTAATAGACCATCAATTTTATTAATATCTTTACCGATTTTAATTTTTAATGCTCCTAACATTTCTTTTAATATGCCTTTTAAAGCCTTGATTCTAGGGTTATACGGCTCACTAAATATATCATTATCTAGTTTTCCTAATTTTATTTCATTTGTGATTTTTGTAATTTCATCTATACAGGTCTGATCTTTTTTATAATTTTCTTTTAGCTCTAAAACGGTTTCGTTTATTTGTTTTGCCATTTTTCCAAACTCATCTTTATTGTTTGTCCTTATTGTCATTACATCATCGCTTTTGTATTTTAAGAAATCAAAAAAGCTATCAAGACCTTTATTAATCAAATCAAGATTATTAATAATATTTTTAGAGATTACAAAAGCTAAAAACATATTTATTCCTTGAGCAAATATAGCGATTATGATTTGTAAAATAATGGCTTCTTTTGAGCTGTTTTCGTTTTCACTAGCTTTTAAGAGAATTTTATTTGTAATATCATCTTCAAGCTCTTTATAATCTTCAATCAGCTTTGTAGCAACATCAAAAAACTCACTAGCCTTTACATTAAAATTGCCATTTATATTATTATTAAATGCAATATTTATGTATTCTTGAAATTTTAAGTTTTCATCAAGCTTTGATATTGTTTGTAATTTATCATCTAAAAACTTAAGTTTTAACTCATTTAATTCTTTTAGTTTATTTAATATGCTCGTATTCATATAACTAATACTTGAAAAAGTTGCAATATCCATAGTATTAGCATTAAATACTCCGTTTAAAGTCCCACGCAATAAGCCATATCTTTCTTTAGTTTTTGCTACTAGATTTAAAGCATCGCTAAGGCTTGAATAACTTTCATCAAGATTTAAAGAAAGCTCTTTTGTCTGCATTAATAAAGAATTAATCGCTTGTGTATAAGCTGCTAAAACCTTTGCTCTATTTTCTTTAGCATCAACCATTGCTCTTAGATTATTGATTTTTGCTTTTGTGTTTTCATCGTCTATTAAAGCATCAACTTTAGTTCTATTTGCTAACATTGATGGGCTATTTGCCCCTGCTAAAACTCCTACACTAAGACCACGCTCAACTTGTAAAAAATGGATTAAATTATTTGTTTTTAAAATAACTTTTGCATAATCCCTAGCTTTTATAGAAGAGTTGTAGGTTTCGTAACTGCTTTTAATTAATAAAATATTATAAATTAATAATATAATTAAAAAAGTTCCTGTGAGTAACAAAAGTTTTTTAGAAATAGAAATTTTAGAAATCATGAGTCCCCTTAATAAACTAATTTAGATTTTAAATTTAAAGTTATTTAAAGGATTATATAAAATTTAGGAGAATAAATGAAATTTTTTTTAGTTTTTTGTTCATTTTGTAGTGTTTTAATATCACATACCTTTAATTATAATGATTTTGATGAGTTAAAAGATATTAATGTGCAAGATTATTATGTTAGCGAATATATTGATGGAATGGGAGCTAGATGGGATGGAGAAAGATTATTTAACAATGATAATCAATCATACGAGATAAATAAAGATTACACAAAAGATTTTCCACCATTTGACATTAAAGGTGCTTTATTTTGCGGGACTGATTATTACGATACTTTTAATGATGTAGCTTTAAATAAATTAAAATGCACTAAGTTTTATGTAGCAGATGTGCCTTATCAAAAAGGCGATTTAAAGGATAGACTAAAAGTATTAAAAGAATGGTTGCAAAAACACCCAAATAACAATATTACATTTATAAAACAGCATGAATTTAGCGATAATGATGAATTTATTGATTATTTTAACTATGTTGTTTTGAAAGGTTCAGAAGGTGTTTATATGCATAAGAAAAACACAGCTTATGATGTGCCTAGTAAGGAAAAAATTATAAGGGTTAAAAGATTTTATAAAGATAATTGCGTTATATCAAAAATAAATCTTGATTCTGATAATAAATTAATAAATTATGAATGCAAATGGAAAAAAGCTAACGCTTTAAGAGCATTAGAAGATGATAATTTAAGTATAGACAATAAAGAACTAACAACAATTACGATAGGCAGTGGTTTTACAATAGATGAGATTAATCATCCGTTTGAAGTTGGAACTAAAATAGGTTTTAAATACTATAAATTAGATAAAGAAAATAAACCTATGCATAGCGTATTTATTAGAAGATTTTAAGGAGATAGTATGAAAAAATTATTATTAGTATTAAGTATTTTTGCTTTATTTTTAACTGCTTGTAGCAAAGATGAGAGCGTAAAAGAATTAAAAGCAGGAGATATAATAACTCTTAAGAGTTGGGATAATCAAGAGCTTAAAATACAAAGATTAGAAAATGGCTTTAAAATAGTTGATAGCAATAAATTATTATTAATTGATATTTTTGGCACATTTTGTCAGCCTTGTAGATTAGAAGCTCCTATGTTGTTTGATATTCAATCAAAACATTTAGATGATTTAGTAATCTTAGGCTTATCTTATGCAGAAAATGCAGACGCACAAAAGTTAAAAGAATTTGCTAAAAATTACAATGCTTATTATTTTTTAACAAATGATGAAAGGGCAGATTTAATCGTAGAAGCAATTACAAATGATATAAAATATAACACTCAAGTTCAATTACCTTTTAAAGTTATGTTAAAAGATGGCAAATATCAAAAACTAGGTAATGAGTATTTTATTTTAGGTAAAGCCGATGAAGGCTTATTAAGAGAAAGTATCAACAAAATCAAAGGAGAATAAATGAAAAAATCTTTAATATTATTAAGTGCATTAGCGTTTTTTGGCTGTGCAAATATACAAAATCAAGGAAATGAAATGAATGCAAATAAAACTCTTGAAAATGGCGAATATAAAATAACTCATATTCTTGATAAGCAAAATAATTCACAATATCCTAATACAGGAAATTGGTCTATTATGATTGAAAATAATAGATTTGGAATGTTTGTTGGATGTAATAGAATTTTTGGAGAAGTTCAACAAAATAATGGTAAGTTAATTTTCAAAGCTCCAGCAAGTACAAAAATGATGTGCCCTGAGGATTTGATGAAGGTTGAAAATCTGGTTACAAGCTCACTAACTGAGCTAGATATTTCTTCAAATTCTTTAGAAAATGATAAAGTGAAAATCACAATAGAAGAAAATAAATGAAAAAATATTTAATATCTTTACTTGCATTAGTTTTCATTGCTTGTGCAAGTAATCAAAATAATGAAAAAATTATCAAAGATGGCGAATATAGAATAGATTGTATTTTAGATACTAAAAGTGGCGTTTGTGAGCAAAACACTGGTGGTTGGGCTTTTTTTCTAGATAAAAATAAATTTATAATCTATGTAGGTTGCAATAAATTATTTGCAGATACTAAACAAAAAAACGCCAAATTATTTTTCAATAACTTAGCAAGCACTAAAATGATGTGCTTTAAAAGAGAAGCAATGCTTGAAAAACTACTTTTAGATTCACTAGATGAGCTTAGTTTAGAGCATGAAAATATCTTAGGTAATGATAAGATAAAGATAAAATTTGGTAGCAATTAATGAAAAAATTATTATTAAGCGTATTTTTAGTTCTTTTTGCAAATGCTAATGCGATTATTAAAGATGGCAATTACGAAATACAAAGCTTAGTGGATAAGAAGACAAATAGTGTTTTAGCTGGAAGTAACCCTTATAATTTTATTATTAATAAAGATGAGTTTGAGCTAAATACAAAATGCAATATGTTTTATGGCAAAATAAAGCAAAACGATGGCTTATTAATCTTAGATGAGGTCAAGCAAAACACCTATATGTGTTCTAAAACAGCAAAAGCTGATGAAGAATTTATACTAAAAACTCTTAAGGAATTTAAAATAAGAAATTGCGAGTTTTTAGAAAACGAAGAAATTAAAATAAATTTAAAAGATTTAGTTGTTTATAAAAATTATGACGAGAAAGTAATTAGCGAATTTAAAGACAAGCTTCTTAAATTATATAATATCTCAAACATTGATATGAGTAATGGCAAACTTTTAAGCAAAGGCGAGTTTTTACAAGCGATAAAATATAAAAATTCTTTATTTAAAGCACCTAATGAAAAAGCTTGGGGCATTGTGATAAAAAATGATGAATTTACTATTTTTGTAGGTTGTAATCTAATTTATGGTAAATTAACTCAGGCAAAAAACGGCGATAGATATACAAACGAGTTTTCTTTTAGTGATATTAAAAGCACAGCTTTAAAATGCAAAAGCTCAAAGCTTGAAAGCATACTAAAAACAAATCTAAAAACATTAAAAGAGCAAAGAAATGACTTTTTTAGCAAAGATTTGATTTTGCATTATGAGTAAAAGATGATTTTTCTAGCAAATAAACCTATAAATATAAGCTCAAACACCTACGCAAGTAAATTAGGCAAAAAATTGGGCGTAAAATTAGGCTATTCAGGAACGCTTGATCCCTTTGCTAGTGGAGCGCTTTTGTGCGCTGATAAAAAACATGCAAAATTATTTCGCTTTTTAAATCTTGAGCCAAAGGTTTATGAGGCTACAATTTGGCTTGGTGCAAGTAGCCCTAGTCTTGATAATGAAAATATAAGCTTAACTAATGTAAGTGAGCCTACTTTAGAGCAAATTAAGGCTGCATTTAATAAATTTCAAGGCGATATAAAATACACTCCGCCTATATTTTGCGCTAAAAAAATCAATGGCAAAAGAGCTTATGAACTAGCGAGAAATGGCGAAGAAGTAGTGCTAAGTGAGTGTGTAATGAGTGTAAAGGCTACATTACTTCATTATAATTTCCCATTTATAAGCTTTAGATTAAGTGCTAGCAAAGGAACTTATGTTCGCTCATACGCACAATTAATTTGTGATGAATTAGGCGTAGTAGGAACGCTAAGTTCTCTTAGAAGAATTAGCGAAGGTGAGTTTAAAGAGTTTAAAGTTTATAACGCATTTGCAAGCGTTGATTTAGAAGAAAACGAATATTTAGGCGATATAAACGATGTTTTATTAGGCAAAAAGCTTAGTTTAAATGATTTTAAATATCAAGAATATAAAACATATAAAATTGATTTAGGAGAATGTTTTAGCATAATAAAACTAGATGAAAAAATAGAATATATTTTAAATAAGGTGGAAAAATGTTAGTAGTATCAAGAAACGCAGGAGAAGGAATAGTAATTGATGGTGGGATTAAAATCAAGATTTTTGAAATCAAAGGCGATAGTGTAAAAATCGGCATAGAAGCACCAAAGCAAACTTTGATTTTAAGAGATGAGCTGGTAGATTGCGTAAAAGATGAAAATATTCAATCAGCTGCATCATCAAGCGATTTATTAGATAGCTTAGTGAGTTCTCTTTCAATGTATAAAAAAGATAAGCAATGAAATCTTTTGCAAAAATCAATGTATTTTTAAAAATCACAGGCAAAAAAAACGGCTACCATCAATTAATTTCAAGATTTTATAGACTTGATAATTTATATGATGAGTTGTTTTTAGTGCCAAAGGATAAAGCAAAAGATTATCATCTAAAGCAAATTCCTAATCTAAATTCCGTAATCAAAAATATTGCTTTTAAAAGCGAGTTTAAAGAAGATGTTTTGCTTGATAAAATGTATTTAATAAATGATAATTTGGTAAGCAATTTTTATTCAAAAAGCGATATTTTCTCAAAGGTTTTAAGCTTAGTTGATGAGAATTTAAAACAGGAATTTCAAAATAATTTTGCTCTAATTTTGCAAAAAAATATCCCAACTTTTGCAGGGCTTGGTGGGGCTAGTTCAAACGCAGCTTGTTTTATAAAATTATTAAACGATATAAAGCCTTTTGATATTATGCAAATTGCAAGTAAGAGTGGGGCTGATGTTAGCTTTTTTGCTAGTGGGCTAAAGAGTGCAAATGTTAGTGGATATGGAGAAATTATAGAAGACTTTAGCGATGATGAATGTGAGTTTAGCTTAGAATTTTCTAAGCCTTGTAGTACAAAAGATGTATTTTGTGAGTTTGCAAAAGAGCCAAAATATTATGAAAACGACGAGTTTAGCAGACTAAAAACAAAGGAGCTTTTAAGCACTTTTAAAAATTACGAGCTAAATGATTTATTAAGACCTTGCAATGCTTTGTATCCTAGCACTATAAATTATGCTAAAAAAGAGCTTTTTTTAAGCGGTAGTGGCGGAAGTTTTTTTAAATTAGTTTAATTAATTTTAAAACTTAAAAGCTTAATTCAAATTCTTTTGTTTTTAATCTAATATAATAAGAAATTTCATAGAATTTGAAATAGGAATTTGATTTTTAATTCGCACAAGAAATAGGTCTTATAAAACCTATTTCGTAGTAAGTAAGACTTTTAGAAGTTTTTTAGCGCTTTCAACGCCTGGTTGATTGTAGGTATTTATCCCCATCATAAGCCCACAAGCTCCAACAACAAGCTCATAATAATATATCAAATAGCCGATATTATAAGCACTTTTGCTATCAAGCTCAATTAGGCTTGTATCAATTCCTTCAGCTTTTATAGCGTCAAGACAAGATTTGCTTTGAGCATAAAGTAGCTCATCTAGGCTATGTCCTACGCTTTGATTTTCAAGGTTTTCAAGTCCTTTTATAGGCTTTATTTTTGGGCTATTCTCACTTGGTTTTATGCGAATAAACTCAACAAACTTATCCTTTGGACCTTCAATTATGAGTTGCAAGAACGAATGCTGGTCTTTTGGACCTATTAGGCTAATTGGAGTAAGTCCAACGCGTTTGTATTCTTTAAACTTGCCAAGACTTTCAGCTACAAGCTGCACGAACCACTCGTTAAAATGGCGTAATTCTTCACAATATGTAAATAAAACATAGTTTTTATTAATCATTTTCGTTGTTAGCGTGTAGGCTAGATTTATGATATGCTCATGAGCCAAAGTATCACTCATACAAGCTTTTGCACCATTTATAATGCTTTCTACATCAGCCCCTGCAAGATATAATGGCACAAGCCCAACATTACTAAGTACAGAAAATCTACCGCTAACATTTTCGCCTAAGTCAAAATGCAGAATTTCGTTTGTTTGCAAAAACTCATAAAGCTTGGTTTCTTTCATGCAAATACCGATAAAATGGTGCTTTAGCTCATCTATGCTAAGATTTAACTCGTCGCATAAAATCCTAAAATAACTTATGCATTCAATAGTGTTTCCTGATTTTGAAACAAGGATAAAAAGGGTTTTTTCAAGACTAATTTTTTCTAAGATTTCATTAAAAAGAGTTGTTGAGATATTGTCTAAAAAATCAATGTTTTTAATACCTAAAAAACTAGCAATAGCCCTTGTTCCAACGCTACTTCCACCCATTCCAAGCACTACAAAATGACTTTTGTTTGCAAAGATTTTTTTTGCTTCTTTTAATTTTGAAATTCCTATTTCAAATTCTAGTGGCAAATCATAAAACCCCACTTCGCCACTTTGCCTTTCAGCATTCATTCTATCTATATAATCATTTATGATTTCTTTGCTAGTTTTTTCAAAATACCCTTCGTAATTTATCATTTAAAATCTCTTTCATAAAAGTATTTTGTAGCTTCAAAAAAGCCCTCTACGCTACCGCAATCAAATCTAAGTCCGCTAAATACTAGCCCAATACATCTCCCTTCTTTTGCTTGAGTGTTTAGTGCGTCTGTTATTTGTATCTCTCCGCCTTTTCCTGCAGGGGTATTGTCTAAGATATCAAAAATATCAGGAGTTAGAATATATCGACCTATAATAGCTAAGTTTGTTTTAGCGTCTTTTGGGTCAGGCTTTTCTACCATGTCGGTGATTTTATAGATGTTTTCTTCTAGTTTTACACCTTCTATAATTCCGTATTTTTTGGTATCTTTATTTGGCACCTCCATAAGTGCTACTACACTACAACGATATTTCTCATAAGCTTTTACCATTTGACTCATTACACCGCACTCATCATTTACGCATAAGTCATCAGCCAAAATCACTCCAAAAGCTTCATTATTTACCATATATTTTGCGTGATTTATAGCATCTCCAAGACCATTCATTTTGCGTTGTCTAGTAAATGTAAAATTACATACTTCCATTTGACGGCGAACATCGCTTAAAAGCTTTTCTTTTTCGCTGCCTTTTATAGCATCTTCTATCTCATAAGATATGTCAAAATAATCCTCCAAAGCCCTTTTTGTTCTACCTGTAATAATACCAATATTTGTGAGTCCTGCCTCAATAGCTTCTTCCATAGCATAGTGAATTAAAGGCTTATCAAGTATAGGTAGCATTTCTTTAGGTAAAGTTTTTGTAGCAGGTAAAAATCTAGTTCCATAACCCGCCGCTGGAAATATACAAGTCTTTATCATATTTGTATCCTTGATTATAGGTGTGTATTAAAAAAATTTAGCAATAATGTATTAGTTTATATTAAAAAAGTTTAAACATTATTATTACCAATATTTTTAATTTTAATTTATAAAATTATTTAAATAAATAAAATGAAATATTGTTTTTAAGTTTAATTTAAGTAAATATAATATTAATTTAATTGTCTATTAGGAGAAATTTATATGTTGGAATTAATAAGTGATTTAGATAAAATAATAAAGGATAAACTCGGTTGTAGTTTCGACAGTGGTTTTTTTGTTAAGAACCTACCTAGTTTAGAAAATTATGATTGGAAAACAGCAAGACAAACTTTTATTTATAACAGATTAAAAATATTGTATAAATTATATTTATATATAGATCAAACAGAAAATGAAATGCTTTGTAATAGATTCATAGAATATTTAATTAAAGATTGTTATTTAATAAGACTTAATTCTACGAATTATGAAAATTATTTATTAAAACAACTATCAAAGTATGATTTTTTTGGCATAGAAAACGATTTGAAAACAGACTTTTTTTCAAATACTTTATATTATAATGAATATTGTTATTTATGTAATTCATTGCCAAAATCAATTTTTACAATGAATCGTATTTATAAATTTTCAAAGCAATTTAAGTATATTTCGTTTGATATATTCGATACTCTATTATTTAGACCATATGAAAATCCAACTGATTTATTCGAACATTTGGGAATTCTTAATAATGTTAAAGATTTTAAAAAAATAAGAATAAATGCTGAAATTAAGGCCAGAGAAGTTAGCAAATATAGTGAAATTAATATAGATGAAATTTATGAAAACATACCAAGCGATTTAATGTATTTAAAAGAGCAGGAAAAAATGCTTGAGAAATCTATTTTGACACCTAATATACGTTTAGTTAAATTGATAAATAAATTAAAAAAAATAGGTAAAATTATTATAATAACTTCTGATATGTATTTAGATAAAAATACTATATATGATATTCTTAATAAAAATAGTATTAAATATGATTGTTTGTTTTTATCATCTGAATACAGGAAAACAAAACATAATGGAGATTTGTTTGAAGAAATAATTAATAAATTTGGTATAGATTATAGTGAAATTTTACATATTGGAGATAATGAGCATGCAGACTATAAAATGTCTACAAAATTGGGAATTCATGCTATTCATATTAATAAATATAAAGATGATGTTAATATAAAAAGTTATACAAAATGTGATAATATAATTTTTAATATTAATCTTCACATGTTGAAGATTTATAAATATCATTTTTTTATGGAATATTGGGAAGAAATAGGTTATAAATATGCAGGTATACTGTCTCTTTTCTTGTCTAACGAGGTGCAAAAAAATGTTATAGAAAATAATATAAATAATTTAATGTTTATTGCAAGAGATGGTTTTTTAATTCGAAAATTTTATCGATTACTGCATAATCAGGTTCCATCTTATTATATTTACTTATCAAGATATATATCTAAATTTTTAGATGATACAAATTTTAAAGCAAAATACAAAAATTATTTGTTTTCTAAAAAGAAAGCTTGGGGAAAGATAGGAATATTTGATGTAATTGCGATTAATTTTTCGGCACAAAAAGCTTTATTAAATTTTTTTAATAATGATGATTTATATGGAATATACTGGATAGGAGGAAAACAAAAAGCGAACCTTAATATCATCCCTATTTTTGATGAAGATCCAGAAAGAAATTTAAATGTTGTTTTAGTTGAGAGTCTTATTACCGCTAATTATCCGACTGTTAAAGATATTACAGAAACAGGTAAACCAATATATAGTGATTTTGATGATAATGAGGTGGATAGGTGTAAAATTTATTCAAAGATTATAAAAGGAGCGATGTATTTTGCATATGATATTAAACATTATTCTTTTAATGATTTTTTTAAAAATTTAACTTGTGATGATATTTACGATTATTTGAAAGATTTTACATTAAAAGCTGACTCTGAAGATATAAAACAATTTAGTAACTTAAAACATACTGAAAATATACATAATAATAATTATGTAGGCTTAAATAAGTATATTCAAGATTTTAGAACTTTTAGATATAGAAAGCTTAGAAAAACTAGTTTTAAAAATTTTTTGTTATATGTTTTTTATAAATATAAAAATAAATTTGTTTGTAGGTAATAAAATAGCAAATATATAAAATAATTTAATATATTTTGTAGATATTAAAATTAAAAGGTAATTTATGTTATTTAATTCAAATTTGTTTATATTTATATTTTTACCAATAATATTTATTTTATATCACACATTAAATTACTATAAGCAAATAAATCTAGCAAAAGTTTTTATGATATTTGCTAGTTTTATATTTTATGCTTATTTTAAATATTCACTTGTGTTTATACTAATAGCTTATATTTTAATAAACTATACTTTTTATCATTTATTAATGAGGTATAAAAGTAAGCTTTTACTAAGTCTTGGAATAGGTTTAAATTTAGCAATACTAGGATATTTTAAATACAAACACTTTGTTATAGATAATATAAACAATATTTTTAGTCTTGACATTATAAATCCAACTATATTACTCCCACTTGGAATTTCATTTATTACATTTCAACAAATCGCCTTTTTAAGCGATTGTTATAAGTATCAGCGTGATATAAAAACTCTCGTGGGGGGGGGTATTTTAGGATTTATAAACTTTAGTTTATTTGTAAGCTTTTTTCCACAGCTAATTGCTGGACCTATTGTGCATTATAAAGAAATGATGCCACAATTTAAAAATCCAAACAACTTCATATTAAGATATAAAAACATAGCTTTAGGATTATTGTTTTTTACAATTGGTTTATTTAAAAAAGTAGCTTTAGCTGATTATCTAGCTCCTAGTATTGATGCAACTTATAAGTTTGTAGAAGATGGTGGAATATTGAATCTAATTGAAAGCTGGGTATTAACTCATGCTTATACATTTGAGCTTTACTTTGATTTTAGTGGGTACTCAGATATGGCAATAGGCTTAGCATTATTTTTTAATATAAAACTACCTTATAACTTTAATTCCCCTTATAAATCTTTAAGTATTTCGGAGTTTTGGCAAAGATGGCATATGACACTTGGAAGATTTTTAAAAGATTATATTTATATCCCACTTGGAGGAAGTAGAGTTGGCAAATCTAGGCAATACATAAATTTATTTATAGTCTTTTTAATAAGTGGAGCGTGGCATGGAGCTGGATGGGGATTTATTGTATGGGGAAGCTTGCATGGAATTGCTATATGTATTCATAAAGCATATATGAGTGTGTTTAATAACGCTAATTGGTTCAAGAATAGACTAAATAGTAAGCTTTATAAAGTAATAATGTGGATTATTACATTTGAGTTTATTAATATTACTTGGGTGTTCTTTAGAGCTACTAGTATAAATGATGCAATAAGTGTTATTAAGAGTATGTTTTTGGTGCATGGGCAAATCGTATTAAGTCCTAATATGCAAAGACTATTTAAAGACAATCCTTTGTTTGCATTTGGTAAGTGGGGAGAGCATTTTACAATAGGACAAAGCGCTATACTAAACGCTGTGCTTTTAATGATGGTGTTTGTTTTAGCTTTTAGAACTTTGCAAAATATCATGAGATTAAAATACATTGATAATCAATATTCTTATTTTTTATATGGACTTATTTTTACAGCTGTAATTATTTATAGCAATTATCAGCCTTATACGAAGTTTATTTATTTTAATTTTTAGGAAAACTATGAGAAGTTATAAAAATAAGATTGTTTGGTTTTTAATTTGCCCTTTTTTATTATTATTTTTTTTGATTTATATTACTATTTCTATGTATTTTTATGATCCATTACAATTATTTAGCGAAAAATATCATGATAGTTATAATGAAATAGGAGACAATAGGTTTGTAGCAAGACGTGTAATTTCTAATTATGATTTTGATAGTGTTATACTTGGAACTTCAATGCTTTTAGCTAATGATCCTCAAGAGTTGCAAAATGGTAAGTATGTGAATATTTCTATAAATGGCTCTTCTTTTATAGAGAGATCTTATATTTTAAATTACTTATTTTCTAATAAAAATAATGTAAAAAATATTTTATATTCTTTTGATTATATAAATAATGAACTAATTCATTATAAAAAAGACATATCGTTATTTTATAAAGTAGACTCTACATTGTTTGATAAATTTAAATTTTATTTTCAAGGACATTTAGACTATAAATGTTTGGTGTTTTTATTGAAAAATAGAGAATGTATAGGTGATTATGAAAACTATTACCTATCAAAAAATAACGATTATGAAGAAATTGTTAAAAAAGTAGGAAATGATTATAAGCTTGATAAAGAAGACTTTTTTAGTAAAAATTTTAAGAGAAGTTTTAATAATATATTAAATAGTAAAAAAATTCTTGATGATTATTTGATTTATTATATTAAAAAATACCCTTATACAACTTTTCATATAATTATTCCGCCAAACCCATTATTGTATTATAAAGATTATAAAGATGATATTTATATGTTTAAAAATTTATCTTTAGAATTATTGAAATATAAAAATGTTAAATTATATTTTTTTGGTAATGAGGAATTTGTTGCTAACATGAATAATTATCTTGGAGATAAATGGCATTATAAAAAACATATAAATTCTCGTATAAACAAAGCTATAAACGAAGGGATAAATATTATTTCAATAGATAATATGGAAGAAGAATTTAACAAATTTATTAAAAAAGTAGAAAATTATGATATTAAAGCTTACGAAGAAGCTTTAAGGTTAGATATTAGAGAATAGTTTTGGAATTTGAAATAGGAATTATCTAATTTTTTTTAGCTTATGATTGCTTAGTTTTATCATTGTAGATGAGCTAGATTCGTTTAGATTATCATCTACGATTATATTTGCGATACTTTTTGCATAGTTTATATTAAATTTATCTCCGTGTAAATTAGCGCTACTTGAGTATAAATATTTAAAATCTTTTAAAAATATACTATGTTTATTATCATTTACTAGCCTAAAAGATAAGCCGTTTTTATGAATATATGTGGTTTTTTTTGCTTTTCTTATTTTGTTTTTAAACCTATTTGGGCATTTTGCTAAAAGTTTTAAGCTTGTTAGATAAGCGCTTGTTATTATGCAAGGCTGATTTAAATCTCGCTTTTTGGCAAAATTAATTTCTTTACAATCCTTGCTTAAAAACCCCGCAGTAGTGTCAGTTTGTGCTAGATAAATCATTTTACAAAGCTTGGAATTTTATTTAAAATCATGGTTGTAAAATCTATCATTTGATTCATCATCCACGGCATTAAAAATATTATTATGATAACAACTAGGATTATTTTAGGCACAAAACTTAAAGTCATTTCGTTAATTTGCGTTGTAGCTTGAAAAATACTTATCAAAAGACCTGCGATTAGTCCAGCAAGTAGCATTGGCAAAGATAGCATTAAAGCAATTTTAAAAGTTGATACTCCAAGCGAAACAAGTGTGCTTTCCATATTAATCCTTATCATCTAATTATTAAATAATTTTAGGCAAAATAACTAAATATAACCAAAACAAGGAAAAGCTATTAAAACTAATTTTTTAAAACTAATAAAAGAATTTGATATAAACCTTTGGCTTTTAATATCTATACTCCTTACCCATTGCTGTTATTTTTTGATTTTTTATTTTAATGAAATAACTCCGATGGCTATTTTTAATATTTATTCTATTACAAATTATATTTTAGCAATTTGTTTGTATTCAATACATAGAACAAAATTAGCCTTTTTTATGACATTTTTTGAGATTTTTACTCATCAAATAGCAGGGTCTTATTATTTAGGTTTTGCTAGTGGGTTTAATGTTATTTTTATGTGTTTGTTTTTCTTACAATTTACATTTTTTACTAGATGGTCTACTATTGCAATGGTAAGTTGCGGTTTGATTTTAAGTGTATATGGATTACATTATTTTAAAGATTATTTGGTTGGCGAATACTCTTATGCTCAAGAATTATTTTTCTATGTAAATTCTTTTGCTAGTGCTGTTTTTATGATTGTATATGGTGCTTTAGCAACAGTTTCTCAGAGCAAAAAACTAGCAGATTTAACCTATTTGATACACAAAGATTTTTTAACAGGTCTTTTTAATAGAAAATATTTTGAAGAAAAGGTTGTTTCTAATCTTAATAAAGATGAATCAATTTTAATAGCAATATGCGATATAGATAATTTTAAAGCTATAAATGATAATTATGGTCACGATATAGGCGATATTGTTTTAAAAAGCGTAGCATCAGCAATTTATTACGAAATATTAGAATATAAAGGAGTGGTTGCTAGATGGGGTGGTGAAGAATTTATAGTAAAAGTAAATCTTAAAAACAATCAAGAAGCAGAGCATTGTATGAATATAGTAAAAAATTCAGTAGCAAGACAAGAGCTTAAAAAATACAATATAAAACCAACTATAACAATAGGTGGAATTTTTATACAAAATCCTAATAAAGATGACTTTGAAAAATATTTCAAAATAGCAGACCAAGAACTTTATTATGGTAAAAAAAGCGGAAAAAATTTAGTAAATATCCAAGTATCTTAAAAAATATTTTTAGTTTTAAGTTTTATTTAAGATTAAATATATATAATTCAGTCTTTATTTCATATGCGGGAATAGCTCAGTGGTAGAGCACAACCTTGCCAAGGTTGGGGTCGCGAGTTCGAACCTCGTTTCCCGCTCCAGTTGTTTTATATACTAAAGCCCAGGTGGCGGAAATGGTAGACGCAAGGGACTTAAAATCCCTCGGTAGTTTTTACCGTGCCGGTTCAAGTCCGGCCCTGGGCACCATAAGGTGATATAGCCAAGCGGTAAGGCATGGGCCTGCAAAGCCTTGATCCTCGGTTCAAATCCGAGTATCACCTCCAATAGGCTTTTTAGCATAAATTATCGCTTGTTTAATAATTTTTCGGGAGATGGCTGAGTGGTCGAAAGCGGCGGTCTTGAAAACCGTTGAGGTGCAAGCCTCCAGGGGTTCGAATCCCTTTCTCCCGGCCACTTCATTTTTAACAATCTTTTTCATTTTATATTTTATTAAAATTAAGAATATTTTGTTTTAACTTTTAGCTCCTTCGTTAAAATAAAATATTCTTGAAAGATTTATTTTATTTATAGTAATTTGTGTATTTTGAGTTTAAGTAGGTTTAATTTCCTATTTCAAATTCTTTAAAATTTTCTTGGAAATAGGAATTAGAATATTTAAAGGCTTATTGTTAAATAAGAACATTCTTACTATTAAAAATCCCTTAATTTAAATTTTTTAAAAAAATGTTTTTGATAGCTAACTTTAATATTTGATTTAATTCCGCTAAAAGACCATCGGGGCTAGGAGCATTTGCAGTCTCTAAAAGCATATTTGGTATTAGAAGTAGAAATAAAATTAATATAATATGTTTATTTATCTTTAGGTTCTTTAATTCCATTCGGTAACGCTAAGAATGGTTTTTTGGCTTTTTCCAAGATTTCGCAAATCTACTTAAATCTATCTTCTGATGCGTTTTTGCAATCTTGTTTTTGATCTTCATTTATTTTTCTCATTTTTGTTACATTTTTTATTTTAGCTTTTTCTAGGTATTTTTTATAATAATCAACTGATTTAACTTCATCACCACAGCCAACAAAAAAACTAAATCGCCTACAACCATTAAACTTGATATTAAGTTGCTTTATTTTTAAAGAATTTGAAATAGGAATTTGAGTGTAATATATTTAAAGATTGCTGTTGGATAAAATTATATTATTAATAGTATTGTGATTAATTTCAATAATAATTTAAGCAAAATCTCTTGCTTGATAGCTTTTAAATTCCTATTTCAAATTCTTTGTGAATTTTAGGAGATTTACTCCTAAAATTTAATGCCAAATTGATTTACTAATAAACCATCAAGCATTCCATTATATTGCTCAATAAAGCCAAGCTCTCTTACAATTGTTAAAGCAAAATAAATAGAAGTAATAGGTCCAGCGCTTGTAATTATATTATCACGCACTACAACAGGCTCATTTAGTCTAGTTCCTTTAAGACCTTTTTCGCACCCTGGATAGCAAGTAAATTCAGAGCTTAAAACCCCTGCATTATCTAATACAATAGGTGAAGCGCAAATCGCTGCTATTAATTTCTTTTGTGAATTAAGATTTTGTAATATAGATTTTATTTTCTCGCTATTTTTAAGATTTGTCATACCGCCAAATCCACCAGCTAAAGCAATCACATCAATGCTATTTAAATCCACTTCGCTAAGCTTTACTTTAGCTTTTAAAACCATTTTTGTATCAAGCTCTACATTTAAATCATCTTCTAAACTAGCACAGATAATATTTAAATTAGCTCCGTATTGTTTAGCCCTTGATAAAACATCAATAATGCTAATTAACTCAATATCTTCAGCCCCATTTGCCATAGGAATTAAAATATTTTTCATAATCTCTCCTTTTTATCAAAATTAGTAAATATTTTAATTAAAATTAAGTAATTAATTGTTAATATTGATTTTCAAATTTTTTCAAAGGATGTTTATGGAATCAACGGTTCAAGATGTAAAAGCAGCGACAGCTGAAACTCTAAACAAAATGATTGATTTGCAAGGTGCAGGTTTTGATTTTGAAGCTTTTGCGCTTAAGTATGGATTTAAGATTTTAGGCTCAATTATTATTATTGTTTTAGCTTTAATTCTTATGAATATTGTTGGCAAGATTTTAAAAATTGCTTTAATGAAAGTAAGCACAGATGAAACGCTAACAAATTTCTTAGTTAAATTATCAAAAATCATTATTTTAGTTGTTGGTATCTTAGCAGCGCTTAATAATATAGGCGTAGATACAACTTCGTTTGTGGCTTTATTTACCGCGACTTCATTTGCAATATCTTTTGCATTTAAAGAAACGCTTTCAAATATTGCAGCCGGTGTTTTAGTTATTGTTTTTAGACCTTTCAAGATTGGTGATTATGTAAAATTCGGTGCGGTTGAAGGTTTTGTAGCTGATATTAGCTTATTCTCAGTTACTCTTAGAATGCACGATAATACAAATATAATAGTTCCAAACTCTCAAGTAATTAGCAATAGTATTTATAACTATTCTCGTGAAAAAGTAAGAAGAATAGATTATTCAAAAACAATTGAACCATCAGCTTTATGCGAATTAAGAAAAGAAATTGAAAACACTTTAGGCTCAAATGAATTAATCTTAAAAGACCCAGCTATTTTTGTTGGTGTAAAAAGCGTAAATGATACAAATATTGAAGTTAGCGTTCAAATGTGGGTTAAAAACGAAAATTACGAAAGAGCTTCAATGCTTATTAATGAAGCTATGACAAAGGTATTTATAAAATAATTTTTAAAATCACGAATAGGAATTTGAGTTTATAATTTAGCCAAATTCCTATTTCAAATTCTTTTTTATAACCAACCTTTTTTCTTAAAAAATACAATAGGAATTATTGTTGAAATCACCATCAAACTAACAGCTATAAAATACCCATATTCCCATTTTAATTCAGGCATATTTTCAAAGTTCATTCCATAAATCGTGCCTATTAAAGTAGGTGGCATCATTGCAACGGTTACTATAGTAAAAAGCTTTATGATTTTGTTTTGTTCTATGTCAATTTTACTTGTTAAAATCGTTTGAATATTGTCTAAAATCCCAAGTTGCGAAAGGCTAAATTCAATTAAAGAATTTAAATCTTTTAAAATAATATCAAGATTTTCTTTTATATGAGCGCTTATTTTATCGCTTTTAATTAGTGATGATAAGGTCTTTTTCTTCTCAAATAATGAATATCTAATTTGCATATTTAAATCCTGAAGATTTGAGATTTTGCTTAGATAAAAGTCATAATCAAGCGATACATTTTGTGCTAAAATCTCAGCCTTTAACGCCCTTGATTCTTTATCAATCCACTCTAAAACATCACCATCTTTATCCACTCTAATATCAAAAATCTCATTTAATATCTCATAGCCACTTTTATAATGAGTTGGATTTGCGAGTATTATATTTTCTACATTTATAAAGGTAGGAAGTTCTTTAGCTCTTATAGTAAATAATACTTTTTTGTTTAGTAAAAATGTAATTGTATCTTTTGTAGTTGTTGTGTTATCAAGGGTGTCTTTGTTTAAAAATACATTATTTATTGTGATAGTATCTTGCTCTTCCCAGTATCTTGCACTTTCTTCTATATTATACTTTTCATCATCATTTGGAAGCTTTAGATAAAAGTTGTTTTCAATGAAGCTAATTTCATCTAAAGTAAAGTTAAATAAATCCACCCACAAAACATTTTCAGGGATTTTCTCATTAGCTTTAATTTCGTATTTTATAACGCTTGAATTTTCTTTACAATAAACAAAAATCATAAAAATCCTTTATAGTTTTTGCCTATTATAGTTATAAAGGCTTAAAAGAGTAATTTCTTACTCTTTTAATGCGTTTTCTAAATCACTTAGCATAAAATCCATAGCCTTAATTCCACCTTCAGTTAAATACCAAACGCTAGGATTTAGATAATAAATTTTGCCATTTTTTGCTGCATTTGTTTTATCAATTATAGGATTAGTCATTATTTCTTTTGCAGTTTTTGACCCCTTATTGTTAATAGCATTATCTCTATCTAGCACAAAGATATAATCAGGATTAAGCTTTAAAATTAGTTCAAAACTAGCATCGTTTCCGTGTGTTGTCTTAGCATCATTTGCTATATTTTTAAATCCTGCATCAGTTCCTATCATCGCACATCTTTTAAGATTGCCTAGAGTATTAAAATTTGATTTTGTAACAAGACCAATTATTACACTTTTGCCATTTGCTTTTACTTTTATATCATTTAGTCTTTTTTCATAGTTTTTAAATATCTCATCACTACTTACATTAAAAATCTTAGCGATTTGTTCTGCATTTTTCTTCACGCTTTCATAAGTGCCATTAACATAATCAATTCCAAGATATACAACAGGTGCGATTTTGCTTAATTCATCGTATTTACTTGCAAGGCGTGAGCCTATAAAGATGATTTCTGGCTCTGCTGCTAAAAGCTTTTCAATATCTACTTCTTTTACGCTTCCTATGTGAGCTATATTTTTATTATCAAAATACTTAGCTAGATAATCAATTTTTGTATTTTTTGTAAGTGCATTAACCTTATTTCCTAAACCTAAGCTATCAAGTGTATCAAGAGTAGCTAGATCAGCAACGGCAACCTTTTTAGGATCGCTAGGCACATTGATTTTAATCTTTTCATTTGCACCATTAAGCGCCTCAATTTCTACTGCATTTGCACAAACACAAACCAAAAGCCCTGCAAGGGCAAACTTTAAACCTTTAAACATAATTTCTCCTTATTAATAAAATAAACATAATGGTTTTTCTTTAATTTGAGTGATTTCAAAATCTACTCCATAAATATTTTTAAGATTTTCTTTAGTTATTACTTCATTGCTTGTGCCATAATTTATAAGTTCTCCATTTTTAAAAGCACAAATATAATCGCTATAAAATGAAGCAAGATTAAGCTCATGTAAAACCATAATGATGGTTTTGCCTAATTCATCGCATAATTTTTTGATATTTTTCATCATAGAAATTGAATGAGCTATATCAAGATTATTTGTAGGTTCATCAAATAATACATATTCAGTATCTTGAGCGATTATCATAGCTATTAATGCTCTTTGTCTTTGTCCGCCGCTTAATTCATCTAAAAAGGCATTTTCAAGCTCTTTTAAAGCCATAAAATCTAAAGCCTCATCAATTTTTATTAAATCATCTTTATTTAAATTATTTTTGCTATACGGAAACCTTCCAAAAGATACTAAATCCTTTACGCTTAATTTGATATTTATATTATTACTTTGTGTAAGGATTGCTAGATTTTTTGCTAATTCTTTATTATTCCAGTCTTTTAAATCTTTATCTTTAAAAATTACTTTACCGCCATCACTTTTATTAAGCCTTGAAATAATATGCATAAGACTTGATTTACCAGCTCCATTTGGACCTATAAAAGATGTGATTTTGCCTTCATTTATACTAAGGCTTACATTGTTTAAAACAATTTTTTCATTATATTTTTTTGTAATATTTTCAATAATCATAATTTTCCCTTATTTGCGTAAAGTAAATACATAAAATAAATTCCACCCACAATACTAATAAAAACACTTATCGGCACACTTAGATTAAACACACGCTCAACCATACTTTGAGAAAAAACTAAAAGCAAAACACCAAAAAGCACAGAGCCACTTATTAAATATGTATGTTTGTAGGTTTTAAATAATTGCCTTGAAAGATTTGCAATAATTAGCCCAAGAAATGAAATCGGACCAACTAAAGCCGTAGCAATTGCTATAAAAAGTGTAACGCCTAATAAAAGTCTTTTAATGCTTTTATCATAATCAATTCCTAGATTAATGCTTTGTTCTTTTCCTAAGCTTAAAACATCAAGAAGTGCTAAATCCTTATAATAAACTATGCTTAAAATTATCGTTAAAACTCCAGCAAGTGCTAAAATATCAGCATTAACTAAATTAAAACTAGCTACTAAAGTGCTAAGTAAGGCATCGTATTCATTAGGGTCCATTATCCTAGTAAGTGAGTTTTGAAGTGAGCTAAATAAAGTCGCTAGAACCGTTCCTGCAAGTAAAACATAAAGCACATTGTATTTTGAAATCCTAAAAAAATAGTTGTATATAAAAGTAGCCATTATTCCCATAATCACTAAATCCACACAAAATGAAATGTATTTATTAGTAGCGATAATGCTAGTACTTCCTAAGAAAAACACAACACTTGTATGAATTAATAAATACATTGCATTCATTCCAAGCAAGCAAGGAGTTACTATTGTATTTTTAATAATAGTTTGAAAAATTAGCGAGGCTGCACCAATGCAATAAGCACTTAAAATCATTGCAAGTAGTTTTGGCACTCTAAGATTCATTGAAAAGGCAAAAAATTTATAATTAATGCCATAAAAAAGAAAAAATGCCGAGCAAAGTAGGGCAAGTATTAGTAAAATAATTAGTTTTATCTTCATCTTTCACCGCAATTTCTTAGCCAATTTCCTATTTTAAATTCCTTACCATTTAATTTGATTATGATAAGGATTATAAAAACAATGCTTCCTAAAATACCTGAAATTAGCTCAATCGGAAGTTCATAAGGCATAATAATAATCCTTGCAAAAATATCGCACACTAATACAAATAAAGCTCCAAATAAAGCCGTATCAATTAAAATACCTTTTAAATTATCACCCTTAAACATACGCACAAGATTTGGAACAATAAGCCCTATATAAGAAATCGCACCAACTACAACAACTACACTAGCACTTAGCATTGCTGATAAGCTAAGCCCTGCAAAAAGCACGAAATTATAAGGCACTCCTAAGTTTTTAGAAAAGTCTTTTCCCATTCCAACTATATTAAAATAATTTGCAAAAATTAATGCAAGGATTATTAAAGGAAGACTTATATAAAGCATTTCATAACGCCCTTTAATAATTAGCGAAAATGATCCCGTAAGCCAAGTAGATAATGCTTGAACAAGTTCGTATTTAAATGATAAAAATGTGGTAATTCCACCAATTACATAGCCAAACATAATCCCAACAAGTGCAACCATAACGCTATCTTTAAACTTAATGCTTTGAATAAAAGCTACAAATATCCAAGTGCCAATAATTGCAGTTGCAAAAGCAAAAAATGAGCGTTCAACTAAAGTGCTATTTGGTATAAAAATCATAGAAATTAATATACCAAGCTGAGCTGAAGCTATCGTGCCACCCGTTGTAGGAGATACGAAATTATTTCTGCATAATTGCTGCATGATAAGTCCAGCTACACTTAAAGCCATTCCGCTAAGAATTATTGCAAGAAGCCTAGGAAACCTTGAAATTAGTAAAATTTCAAGCTGATTAATATCGCCTTTTAAAATATCTAAGATATTTACATCAATTGCACCTAAAAATATGGAAATAAAACTAAAAATCAATAAAAGTGCAGTCAAAATAATAGATGATTTCAATTTTATCCTTATAAAAATGATATTAATTATAATAACTTTTAATTATAAATGATAAGTTTTTTAATAATTTATATGATTTTATCTTTCATAGTTTTTATATTTTTGGAATTTAAAATATATATTTTAAAAATAAAATTTTATAAGAATTAAAATCATAATTCCTAATTCAAATTCTTTTAAATTTTGAGTGATTTTTAAAATATTTTTAATTATTAATTTTTTATATAATAAATTTTAAAATATTAATTATATAAATATATTATATTATATAAATTTTTATATAAAAGGAGAAAGTATGTTAAGTTCAAGAAATATTTTGAATGTAAAAATTGTTGATGTAAAAACATCTGAATTAATAAGCTTAGTTTATGCAAAACTTGAGAATAACAAGATTTTTAAAGCGTTAATCACAAGTGATAGCGCAAAGGAGCTAAAGCTAAAACCAAATAATAATGCTTTAATGATTTTTAAAGCAGGTTCAATTGTTGTTGCCAAAAATGATTGTAAGGTAAAAACAAGCAGTGCAAACGAGCTAAATGGAAATATAAAAAGCATACAAGAAGGCTCTGTTTATGTGGTAATTGATATTGATTGCGATGGTATTTTGCTAACTGCAAGCATTACAATGCAAAGTTATGAGAAAATGAAGTTAAAAATAGGTGATAATGTAAATGTATTGATAAAAGCTACAAATGTGATGGTAGGAATTAAAGAATAATAAAAAGTATTTAAATCCTTTTAAAACAACTAAACGGCTTAAAAGCCGTTTAGATTATAGAGTTTTGATGTATTTTGCTAAAGCTTTAAAATCTTCATCTTTTAGATTTTTTACTTGTAATTGCATAGTTTTTTGTGATTTTCCGCCGAATGTTCCTGCTTTATAACCACTTAATGCTTCATAGATTTCTTGTTCGCTTAAAGTATTTATGATAATTTCAGCACCAGGAGCTAATTTTTCAGCTTTTTTTCCATGACAGGCAACGCATTTTTTAAATAAAGTTGCGCCATCAACACTTAAAGCACTTTCAATATTCTTACTTGCATTATCAATACTTGAAGTAATAGCTTGTGCTACATTGTCTGCATTTTCTTTGATTGCGTTAGCTACTTCGTTTGTGCTTTCTTTTAAAGTATTTGCAACATTTTTTGAAGTTTCGCTAATATTTTCGCTTGCATTAGCTACTACTTGATTTATGATAGGCTCTGCTTTTTCTACGATAGGTGCAATGTTTTCAGTGATTTTGTTAGCCGCATCATCAACTGCATTATTTATTTTCTTAGCACCTTCATCTACAACAGATTTTACACTTTGTGTAACTTCTGATTTTACTTCTTCTTTTTTGCTATCATCACAGCCCATTAGAGTTAAAGCGCTTACAGCTGCTAAGCTTAGTAAAACTTTTTTCATAAGATCTCCTTAAAATATTTTAGGGCAAAATTTTATCATTATTAAATAATTGCAAAATTAAATAAAAAAATTAATTTTTATTATATAGTTTTTTATATTTTAAATTATAAAATTAAGATTTATAAAAGCTTTTTTATTATATAATTTTTTATATTTTAAGGAGATCTTATGAGAAAAGTATTATTAAGTTTAGTTCTTGCTTCAAATTTATTAGCAAGTAATTTAAATATAGCAGCAGCTGCAAACATAGCTTATCCATTAAATGAGCTAAAGAAAATTTTTGAAGATTTACACCCTGATATAAAGCTAAATATTAATTCAGGTGCAAGTGGTGCGTTTAACGCTCAGATTAAAAACGGCGCAGAATATGATGTGTTTTTAGCTGCTAATATGGACTTTGCTAAAGATTTAGAAAATTTAGTAAATAATAAAGCAATCACCTATGCTAAAGGCAAATTATTATTATTTTCAGCTAAGAAAACACCTAGTCTAGATGATTTAAAAACAGCATCTTGCATAGCAATCGCAAATCCAAAAACAGCACCTTACGGACAAGCTGCAAAAGAAGTTTTAGAAAAAGTGCCTAATAGTAAAAACATAATAACAGCAACCAATATTCAAGCAACCTTGCTACAAGCTACAAAAGCTTGTGATTATGCTTTTATTGCGGCTTCAAGTTTAGAACAATTAAAAGAATTAGGATATAGTGAAAAAAATATTTTAAAGCTTGATGATAATTTATACGAACCTATTTTACAAGGTATGATAATTACTAGCAAAAACCCTGATTCTAAGGTGTTTTTTGACTTTTTATTAAGCGATAAGGCAAAGGAAGTATTTAGTAAATATGGCTATGAATGAGCTTGTTTTAAAGCATAATTTTGATGATTTTAGTGTTGATGCGAAGATTTGCTTTAAAGACTCTGAAATCATCGCACTTTTTGGAGATAGTGGCAGTGGTAAAAGCACTATGTTAAAACTAATTGCAGGGCTTATTGATAAGCCTTTATTAGAAGATGTTGCTTTTTTGTTTCAAGACTGCACTTTATTTGAAAATTTTAATGTTTATGAAAATTTAGTTTTTACTAATACAAAAAGCCTATTTGATGATTTAAAATATAAATTTGGCAAATTACTTGATAGTAAAACTGCTAAATTTTATGATGAATTATTAGAGCTTGCTAATCTAAAAGAGCTTAAAAATAAACCAATTTCAAGCCTTAGTGGAGGGCAAAAGCAACGCTTAGCATTAATTTGTGCTTTGAGTAAAAACTCAAAATATATTTTATTAGACGAGCCTTTAAGTGCTTTAGATGATAGTAATAAATTAGTTCTAATTAAGCTAATTAAAAAAATTAATAAAGATTATAAAAGCACGATAATTTTTGTTTCGCATTCTTGTTTTGAGATAAATGCTCTTGCAAATAGGGTGTTTTTCGTAAAAAATGGTAGAATTGAAAAATGCCTAAATAAAGAAGAATTTTATTTAGAAAAAATCCAAAATAACGAGTTTTTATGCACGATTTAACGCCCATAATATTATCATTAAAACTATCTTTTATAACTACTTTAATATTATTTTTTATATGTTTATATCCTGCGTTTTATTTAAGCAGAAATGATTTTTTTGGCAAAAAAGTCTTACTTAGTGTGCTATCTTTGCCTTTAGTATTGCCACCAACCGTTTTAGGATTTTATTTGTTAGTTTGCTTTAGTCCTAATAATTTTTTAGGCAAATTTTTAGCACAATTTGACATTAAATTAGTATTTAATTTCAAGGCATTGTTGATTGCATCTGTTATTTATTCTTTGCCTTTTATGTTTAATCCTATTTATAGTGCGTTTTCAAATTTGCCTGATAATTTATTTCATAGGGCGAAATTATTGCAAAAAACTAAAGCTAATCTTATTTTTCGCCTTTGCATACCTTTAATTAAGCCTAGCATAATTAGTGCTTGTGTTATGAGTTTTGCGCATACGATGGGAGAATTTGGGGTTGTGATGATGATAGGCGGAAGTGTAGAAGGCGAGACTAAAGTAGCTTCTATTGCTGTTTTTGAAGCATTAGAAAATCTTGAGCTTAGCAAGGCAAATGAAATAAGCTTAATATTATTAGCCCTTTCTTTTGCGATACTTTTTATCTTGCAATTTGTAAAACAAAAATAAAGAATTTAAATTCGGAATTTACTTGATTTTAAATGATTTAAGTTTTCAATATTTATTTAGAAATTTGATTAATTTAGATTTAATAAAATTAAAAAAAAGGAAAAAGATGAAAAAAATTACTTGTTTAGAAAAATTGCAAGATTTACAAAAATTAGAACAAATTTATAATAATTTAAAGATAAATCTTCTAAAAGAAAATCAATTTAATATAAATTACAATGAAATTAAGCTAAAAATATCAAAAGCAAATGATGAAGAATTAGCAAATATTTATGATAATTTAGAATATTTACAAATGAATTTTATGAATGAAATCACATATCTTGAAAAACTTATAAAGGATATAAAATGATAATTTATGGACTTAGCTATATTAAAAATCAATTTAATTCCGTGGAATTTGAAATAGGAATTAACGAAAACAAAATAAGTTGTCTAGGATATAAAAACGAATATCTAGCTAAAAATAATATGAAAAAAGCTTTATTTTGCAATACTTTAAGTGAAGTATTAAAATCAAATGCAGCTTTATGTGAATATATAATCCCAAATATTAATATTTTAAAAGATAGCGTTTTGTTAGCTGAAAAATACTTGTTTGATAGCAAGATTTTAACCCTTGCAACTAACGATGAAGCTATTGTTAAGGCTGCTAATGCTGGTGTTGATTGTGTTTTGATAAAAGAATTTGATGAAAAATATAAAGAATATTTTATAGGCTAGAAAATCTAGCCTAATTATTATAAACCTTCAAATGGGTTTGTTACTACATTTTTGCGGTCGCATACATAAGGAATTAATGCAACTGCTCTTGCTCTTTTAATTGCAAGCTCAACCATTTCTTGGTGTTTCTTGCTTGTTCCTGTTAATCTTCTTGGCATTATTTTAAAGCGCTCTGATAAAGCGTGTTTTAATAATGCTGTATCTTTATAATCAATAAAATCAACTTTTGCTTCTGTAAATTTGCAATATTTTCTTGAATACTTTCTTTTTTCTGCCATGATTTATCCTTTAAAATGGTATCTCTTCATCATAAGAAGAGTTATAGTTATAATTGTTTCTTTCTTCAGCAAAATTATTTTGTTTTTGATATGAATTATTCTCTCTTGAGAAATTATTTTGCTGATAATTATTTTGAGTAGGTCTAGCGTAGTTATTATTAGTTTGAACATTGTTTCTAGCAGCATTAGTTTCTTCAGGCTTATTATCAAGCATTTCCATATTTTCAACTACAAGTTGAATTTTTGAGCGATTTTGATTTGTCGCGGTATCAACCCAGTTTTGTTGTTGCAAATAACCTTCTGCCATAAGTTTTGAGCCTTTTCTTAAATATTGCCCTACAATTTCTGCTAATCTATTATAAAAAACTACATCTATAAATAAAGTTTCTTCTATTCTTTCGCCTGTGTTTGAAGTTCTATATCTACTAACAGCAATAGCGTTATTTACTACAGCATTACCTGTAGTGCTAATGGTTTTTATCTCAACATCTCTTACTAAACGACCTATTAGAATAACTTTATTCATTTTTTATCCTTTACTCTGCTGGAGTTTCAGCCTTTGCTTCTTTTTTATTTTCTTTTTTACCTAATCTTTTGCCTTGAGAAAGTATTTCCCACGCAGCGATTTCGCGTCTGTTTTCATATTTAACGATTAAAAATCTGATAATATCTTCAGTAATTTTTAAAACACGCTCAAGTTCTTTAATTAAAGCACCTGGAGCTTTGAAATATATTACATAATATACGCCACGCTCATATTTATCAATTTGGTAAGCTAATTTTCTAGCACCCATTTCAATAGTATTTGCAATTTCAGCACCATTTTTAACTAGAGTTTCTTTAACAAACTCAACTCTCGCCTTTAATTCTTCATCTGTTAGCGTTGGCTTTGCGATGAATAAAACCTCATAATGTCTCATGATTCTCCTTTTGGATATTAAGCCTAATTAAATTAAGCAAGGAATTTTGCATAAAGCAAGGCAAGATTTTAGCAATTTAAACTTAATATTTTATGAGTTTATTAAAAAATAAATCTTTAATAGATTTGAATACATAATTTCTTTTGAAGAATTATTGCTATCTAGCTTTATTTCATATTCGGCATCAAGCAAAATAGCAAAAATTTCTTCATAAAATTTAGCTAATTTTCTAGCTTGATTTTCTAATTCAACGCAAACTTGTCTTGGCGGTGTATAACCAAAAGCAACTTTATAATCAATTCTGCCATTTATTTTAAGATTTGAGCTAATCGTAAATAATCTTAAAAGACTTGAATAAAGTTTATTAATTAGTGCGATTTCATCTTCGTTTTCTATAATTTTATAAATATATTCTTTTGGCTCTTTTGTATTTAAAAAATTTCTTAAAAAATCATCAAAACCTAAAGCATTATCAACTTCACAATGCTCTTTTAAAGTATTTATATCAAGAATTTGATTTTGGTATTTTAAAAGCTCACAACCTGCTTTAAAAATATCAAATTCGTAATTTTTTTGAAGATATTGTAAGGCTATTTCATTTGTTTTTATATTGTAAAAATTCGCTACATCTTGCAATAAACTAATTTGCTCAAAGCTAGTTTTTTTATCAAAAAATCTAACAAAATTATTATTCATAACTAGCTCTAAATCTTTTAAAGCTTTTGTTTCATAAATAGCTAAAATCAGTCTATTTTCACTATTTACGCATTTTAAAATTTCTTTTAAATCCTTATTTGAAATTCCTTTTTCAAATTCCAATACGAGCAATTTTGAATTTGAAAACAACGAGCTTTCTCCTAGAAAATTAATAGCTTTTTCCAATTTATAATCGCTATCTCTTAGGATTAATCTCTCATCGCTTTTATCAGCACTTTTTATTATTTCAAGATTTAAAAATATGCTTAATCTACAACTTCCATAGAGCATAAAAGCATTTGGTAATTTGTTTTTTATTTTGTTAAATTCTGCTTCATACATCTTTAACTATCCTAGCAAAAACCTTAGCGCTTATTAAATCTACTTCATAAATCTCAACCAAAACTCTAGAAAATAATGGCACATTTGGGTTTGCTATAAAAATCCTTGCACCCTTGAACTCATCATCTAAAATCCCTATCGTAATTTCTTCATTTTTTGTAATTTTTACATAAAATCTTTTACCGATATTTTGATGAAAATACCTTGCATATACTCTATCGCAAAAATCTATCGCAACCTTATCCGAAAGCCTTTCAAGAGAGCTTACTTCAAAGCATTTATTTTCTAAATTAGTGCTTAAATATGAAAATAATTTGTCATTTTTTTGCATAAGAGTTTTTAATAATCTATGCAAAATCAAATCCGAATATCTTCTAATAGGGCTTGTAAAATGCGAATATCTATCAAATCCTAAAGCAAAATGCCCAGCATTTTCATGCCCATATTCGGCTTTTTTCATAGAGCGAATTATGATTTTATCTACTTCTGCACGAATTTTTAATTCATCTGCTAAAGCTTGAATATTTTTAATATTTTCGTAAATATTTTCGCCACCACTAAACTCAATCCCTAAAAGCTGCAATTCTTCATACATAGCAGTGATTTTATTATAATTAGGACTTCTGTGGTTTCTAAAAATCGCTAAATCAGGACACATTTTTGCAGCTGCTTTATTTGCTAAAAGCATACAATCTTCAATTAATTGATGAGACCTTGTTGATTGCTCGTAATATGTTTTTTTAATTTGCCAGTTTTCATCAATTTCCATTCTAAGCTCTTCGGTTAAGAAATTAAAGCCTTTATTTAGTCTATTATTTCTTAATTTTTGTGTAAGTTCATTTAGAGCGTAGATATAATTGCATTCTTTTAAATCAACTCTATTTTGAAAATATTCATCAACTTCAACATAATTAAATCTTCTTTTTGAATTAATTATTCCTTCAAAAATCTCTTCTTTTATTACCTTTGAGCCTTCAAAATATATTTTAAAACCAAAGCAAAGTCTATCCTCATTTGGATTTAGCGAACAAATTCCTTCACTTAAAACGCGTGGCAACATAGGAATGCTCTTATGTGGAAAATATATACTAAATCCACGCTTTAAAGCTTCATTATCTAGTGCGCCAAAAGCTCTTACATATTCGCTAACATCGGCTATTGCTACATATAAAACTTGATTTTTTTCATCAAAATAAATAGCATCGTCAAAATCTTTTGCATGAATAGGATCAATAGTGCAAAATGGCAAAGCTCTTAAATCAAGCCTATTTGGATAAAAGCTAATATCAACACTTCCAGCATAAGCATTTGCTTCATCTAAACAAGCTTTATCAAAAACTTCAACTCTATCATATAAAGCCATTGATATTTTTTCATCAACCTTATTATCACTAATATGACCTAGCACTTCTACTACATTAGAGCTTGCATTATCAATTTTTAAAATTGTTCCAATAGGAAGTGCTTTGAGTGATTTTTGAGATACGCTAAGCTGTCTTAAAAGTCCTGTTTTAAAGCATTTACCAAATATCACATTCTTTAGCATTTGAGTAATAACTAAAGAAAATTCTTCTTCTCTTTTTAATACCAAAACAACTATTGCACTAGGGCGACCTTTTTTTACTTTATTTTTCTTAGCAATTACTATATCGCCGTATCTTGCTGAATGTAAATCTTTTGATCTTATGAGCAAATCACGCTCTAAAAAAGAGGCTTGTAAAAAGCCATCTCCTTTTGAGTTTATATCCATTTTGCCATAATAAAATCCATTGTTAAAATAGATTTTATTATTGTATTCGCTTACGATTTTTTCTGTTAATAAGACTTTTATTAGTTCTTTTTGCTTTGAATTAGCTTCTAATTTATTAAAACCTTGTCTAATATTTTCTAAGAATTCAAGCATCTTGTTCTACTACTTTAATAGCTTCTATTAATTTATCCCCTAATAATCCATTATTTTTAGCATCTAAGATACATTGAACCATTATTTCTTCATTAAAAATTCCAAAAATATTTACTAAGTTTGAAACGATATTTAAAGCAATAGCATTATTTCTTATGTCATTACTTGCTTTTTCTGGAGTTACGCTGTAAAAAATAGCATCAATCATATCAACTTCAAGATTCCATTTATCAAAAATCATAGAAGTTACTTCTTCACTACTCATTCCCAAAAATTGTTTTTCGTATTCGCTTAATTCTCTTATGTTTTTAAGTTCGCTTATGCCTTGTTTAAATTCATTAGCTTTATTAGTTTCTATTAGTTCTGCAGATATTATAATTTTTCCAATTTCTAGCAAAAACGAAGCAGGAATTACAACTTTTTTTACTTCTTCATTACCTTTGCTTAGCCAGTTTATTGCTAGTGAATTTTGCATTGTTGAGATTTTTGCAAATTTTGCTTCGTCCATATTGTATGCACTTAAATTAATCTTAAACGAATTTTTTACTGCTGCATTTAAAGCAAAACCTTTAATTGTTGTCATTCCAAATAAATTAACAGCTCTATCAACACTACTAATTTCTCTTGAAAATCCATAAAGCGGGGAATTCGCTGATTTAAGGATATTTGCAGTAAGCATTGGGTCTTTTTCTACTACTTTTGCTAAGTCTTTTAAAGACGCACCTTCATCATTGCAAATTCTTTGAATTTCTAGTGTGCTTTCATTGAGTGGAGGTAGGCTTTTTATTCTTTTACTAATAAAATCTTGCATAACAAACCTTGTAAATAAAATTTGATAATTTTTTATTAGATTGTAACTAAAATAGTTATAATTTGCTTAATTAAATCAAAAGAAAAGGAAAAATTATGGCAGTAAATGTTTATTATGATCGTGATTGCGATTTAAGCTTAATTAAGTCTAAAGTAGTAGCGATTATTGGTTTTGGTTCTCAAGGACACGCACACGCAGAAAACTTAAGAGATAGTGGCGTAAAAGTTATTATTGGTCTTAGAGATGGAAGCTCTGCAAACAAAGCTCGTGCAAAGAATTTTGAAGTTTTAAGCGTTGCTGATGCAACTAAAAAAGCTGATGTTATTATGATTTTAACTCCTGATGAGTTCCAAGCACAAATCTTTAACTCAGAAATCAAGCCAAACCTAAGCGAAGGTAAAGCAATAGCATTTGCTCATGGTTTTAATGTTCATTACGGACAAATTGTTGCACCTAAAGGCGTTGATGTTATTATGATTGCACCTAAAGCTCCAGGTCATACCGTAAGAAACGAATTCGTAAATGGTGGCGGTGTTCCTGATTTAATCGCAGTTGCACAAAACGAAAGTGGCAATGCAAAAGCTCTAGCATTAAGCTATGCAAGTGCAATCGGTGGCGGACGCACAGCTATAATTGAAACTACATTTAAAGATGAAACAGAAACAGACCTTTTCGGTGAGCAAGCAGTTCTTTGCGGAGGTTTGACTGCACTTATTGAAGCTGGATTTAATACTTTAGTAGAAGCTGGATATGAGCCTGAAATGGCATATTTTGAGTGCTTACACGAAATGAAATTAATCGTTGATTTAATGTATCAAGGCGGTATTGCTGATATGAGATATTCTATTTCAAATACAGCTGAATACGGCGATTATATCACAGGTGAAAAAGTTATCACCGAAGAGAGCAAAAAAGCTATGAAAAAGGTATTAAAAGACATTCAAGATGGCACATTTGCAAAAGATTTCATCCTTGAAAGCCGTGCAAATTATCCTAAGATGAATGCAAGACGCAATATTACTAAAAACAGCCTTTTAGAGCAAACTGGCGTTAAATTACGCAAAATGATGCCTTGGATTGAAAAGAGCAAATTAGTTCAACAAGACAAAAATTAATGGCTAAAAAAAAGCAAAAAAGCAAAGCTAATTCTAGCTTTGCTACTTATCTTAAAATCATATTCGCATTTTTAATAATCATAGGAATAGGACTTTTAACATACTTAAACCTAAACGAAAATAAAGAAACAAATAAAAGCTTAAAAACTGAAATAATAAAAACAACAAAACCAAAAAACGATGAAAAAAACATCGTAAATGCCATTTATAAAGCCCCTAAAAATCAAAATGAAGAAAAGAATTTAAAACAGGAATTTAGCGAGATTTTTGCTAACCTTGATATAAATAAAAATGATGATAATTGCAAAATAACAAGCGTAAATTGCTTTGAAACAAAAGAGTATTCAGCCTTTGGAAAAGACACAAAGGCAACAAATATAAAAGCAAAATTAGCAATAATTATTGATGATGTAGCGACAAGGCAAGAAAGCGATGAAATAAAAGCAATTATTAAAAGTGGTAAAAAAATCACACCTAGCTTTTTTCCAAACACTAATAATCATCCTAATACAAATGATTTTGCTAAAGAATTTAGCCATTACATGATACATTTGCCACTTCGTGCTGTAAGTTTTAGTAAAGAAGAGCCGCTTACTCTAACGCCACAAGATGATTATAAAAACATAGAAAATAGAATAAAAAATATAAAAATAGCTTTCCCTAATTTAAAGTTTTTAAACAATCACACAGGCTCAGCCTTTACAAGTGATGAAGATGCTATGAGAAGACTTTTTAAAGCACTTAAAAAATACGATTTGATTTTCGTAGATTCAAGAACAATTGCAAGCACAAAAGCACCAGTATTAGCTAAAGAATTTAAGCAAAATTACATTCATAGAAATATATTCTTAGATAATTCACAAAATCTATCAGATATTAATAAAAAGCTTGATGAAGCAGTGCAATTTGCATTAAAAAATAAGCGTGCAATAGCAATAGCACATCCACACAAAAACAGCCTAAAAGCAATTAGCGAATATGATTTTTCTAAAGTTGAGTTAGTTTATATAGATGATATCTACAACGATTATAAATGAGTTTAAAACTCTTGCAAAGCCACCTAAAACTATTTACTATAAAGGAAATTTAAGCCTACTAAATAAGCCAAAAATAAGCATAGTAGGCTCAAGAAAAATGAGCGTATATACCAAAAACGCAACCTTTATGCTAAGCAAAAAGCTAAGCAACGCAGGATTTTGCATAGTAAGTGGTGGAGCAATTGGCGTAGATATTGAAAGTGCAAAAGCAAGTATGCCTTATCATATAGGTATATTTGCAAATGGACTTAATGAAATATATCCAAAAAGTAACGAGCAAACCATAAAACAAATTTATGAAAACGCCCTTGCACTAAGCGAAAACGAGCCAAATCATATCCCACAAAAATATGATTTTTTGGCTAGAAATCGCCTTGTGGTTGCTCTAAGTGACATTTTAATAATCACTCAAGCAGATATTAAAAGTGGCTCGCTAAACTCAGCAAAACACGCACTTGAACTTAATAAAGATATTTTTGTATTAGCTCAAAGAATAGGAGAAAGCGATGGCACAAACGAGCTAATCGCAAACTACAAGGCTAAAATTATTTATGATATTGATATATTTGTTGATGAGATGAAAGAGCGTTTTAAAACCCAAAACACCTACACTCCACATTATGATGAGTTTTTAGAATTTTGTAAAAACGGAGCAAATCTTGATGAAGCCTTAGAGCGATACGGCGAATTAGTATATGATTATGAGCTTGATGGTAAGGTTATAATTGATGGAGTATTAATTAGGAGCGTTTAATGGAAAATATCTTAGCACTTGATTTAGGACTTAAGCGAATTGGCGTTGCACTTAGCATAATGAAAATTCCTATGCCTCAACCTGCCATTATTAGAATAAATCGCAATCAAGCTGCCGTTGCAGTAAAAGAGCTAATCAAAAAGCACAAAATTACAAAAATTGTAATAGGCATTCCTATGGGTGGTAGTGCTGAAGATGAGATGAGAAGAAGGGTAGAACACTTTTCAAAATTAATTGAATTTAGCAATATAGTTTATCACGATGAGAGTTTTACAAGCAAGCAAGCTGCAAAAATCATTAGTAGTAAGAAAAAAGATGGCAAACAAGATAGCATTGCAGCATTTTTACTACTAAAAGATTATTTAGGAATGTAGTGAAAAAGCTTGTATTTTTGCTTAGCTTTAAGCTTTTATTAGCAAGTGATTATGATTTAGGATTTGAGATTTTTAAAAATATTGATTTTACTAAAGAGCATGTTGAATACGAAAATGATTTAAAAAAGGTTTATGATTTATGGTCTAAGGCTTGTAAGGATAAAAATATTCAAGCTTGTTATGATTTAGGTTATTTGTATGAGAGTGGAATAGGAACTAAACAAGATTACAAAAAAGCCATAAATCTTTATGCCAAAGCTTGTGAAAATAAGCTTTATGAAGCTTGTTGTTCTTTAGGTTTTATGAATGCTTACGGCATAGGAACTAAGCAAAATACAAAAAAGGCTACTAAGTTTTATAAGATTGCATGTGAAAATAATTATGCTCTAGCTTGCTATTTTTTAGCAAGTTTAAAGCAAGGCAAAGTTGCTTTAAAATATTTAAAAAAAGCTTGTGATTTAGGCGATTTAAAAGCTTGTGAGAAATTAAAATAATTTAAGATTTTAGCAGTATTTATTGCTTAAAATCATTTAAGAATTTGAAATAGGAATTTGAAATTTTAATAATCGTTTAAAATAGTTATAATAAACCTTTAAAAAGGGGTGGTTATGAATGAGTTTTTAATATATCTAGCATATTTTTTAGATAATTTACATGATTTAGCTGGTGGGATTATTAGTATTTTAATTCCTATAATTTATGTGCCATTGTTTATTACCTATCCTATGCTTTTTGCCCTTACATTTTTTATAGGATTAAAGCTCTATCCTAGATTTATAAAAGTTTTATATGTTGTATTTTTTTATTTAGATTTTAGTGTTGAAATTAGCGACCATGATTCTGTTGCAGCAATATTGTTTTTTCAAATAATTTTCCCTTTTATATTGTATTATCCTATTAAATCAATTTATGAATTTATAATGAGACAAAATCAAAAATTTATTAAAGGTATATTCTATTTTTTCTCATTTTTAATGATTAGTTTTTATAGTGTATTTTTGGTAAATTATTTTAATTTACAGCAAAGTCCAAAGCATGAAGTAACAGAACTTAAAAAACCAAATACCTTATTATTAAGCACAATTAAAAAAGAAAACTATACGATAGATGGAAAGTTTTTTAAAAGTGTAAATTTAATAGTTGATGAAGAAGTGCAATTATATGAAGATTATCATGAAAAAAGTTTTGAAGAAAAAGCTTCAGAATTACCAACTAGACTTAGCAAAGATAAGCTAATAAATTATGATATTTATGGTTATTTTGTGGATTGTAGTTATGCAAAATCATATATGTCTTTCAGAGGACTAAAAATCCCAGAACATCCTGATTTTGATAGAATTTCTAATTCTTTTGCTAGGTTATTTATTGATAATTATTATCTTAAATTAGGTAATTACGATAATAATAGAGGTAGTTGCTCTAATGATGTTTATAAAAATTATTTAAATAAATTAAAAGGAGAAATAAAATGAAAAAAATACTATTTTTACTATTCGCAGTATTCTTAGGTGCTAGAGAATGCACGAGCTATGAAACTTGCTTAAATTTATACAAAAAAGCAGGAGGGGGAGAATTAGCCGTAAAGCACTTTTATGTAAATCTATGCTCGCAAAAAAACCCGCAAGCTTGCAACGAAGCTGCTAAATACACTGGCTTTTATTCGCATACTTCAAATAAATTTTTAGAATCTGCTAAGCTTTATGAATTAGGTTGCAATTACGGAGACGGCGAATCGTGTTATAAGGCAGGAGAATTTGCAGTATGTGATAATATTCACGCTGCTTATGAGAGATTTAGCAAATCATGTGAATTAAATTATAGAAGATGTGATAGTGATATTTGCGAAGACCCTTGCGTAAGAGCATTAAACATCAAACAAAATAACATTCTAAGTGGCAAAAAAAGACCTTATGATGTATTTAATATGTATAAACCTACCAAAATCGCTCCTGATGATAGCACATTTGCCATTGATGCATGTGAATATAATCTTCATTTTAAACACAAAAACACTACTAATTGCGTTTATGCAGGATATATGTTATTACTTGAGCGAAATTACGAAGAGAGTAGAAAATATTCAAAAATCGCTTGCGACATGGGTGATTTAGTAGCTTGTATAAATTTAATCGCCTTAAATAATGCTGAGTTTAAAGAAGATAAAGCTCTTTTAAAAGACTTTTTAAAAAAGGTAAATTTCGCTTGCAAAGATAAAGATTTTTATAATTGTGGAGCTTTAGGGATGGCGTATTACAATGGCTTTGGTATGAAAAAAAATATTAAAAAAGCTAAAGATATTTTAACTAATTCTTGCCTTTATGCTAATCCTTTTGCTTGTATAAGTATAGGAGATTTTTATCGCTATCAAGAAGTTGAGCCTAAAAAAGCTTTAGAATATTATTATAAAGCTTGTGATTTAGGGCTAAATAGAGCTTGTGTAATCTATGATGAAGTAGTTAAGGAGCTTAAGTAATGCGTAAGTTAGTTTTAATAATGATTTGCCTTTTGCTAAGTGCTTGTTATAGTTTAAGACCTAGCAAATCTGAGTTAGAAAACTGGTGTAATGAGAGAGATTATTGGTGCGGTCGCTTAGGAGCTTATTATTATGAAAAAGATGATTATAAAAATGCTCTAATTTATCACACTAAAAGCTGTAACAAGGATAATAAAGCTTCATGCCATGACGCTGCAATTAGTTGTGAAATGCTAGAAGATTATGACAATGCTATTTTATTTTATAAGAAATTAAACGAATTAGGCCAGCCACTAGGGATTTCAAGGATAGGTGATTTATATAAAAATGGCTTAGGAGTTACAAAAGATTTTAACAAAGCCTTAGAACTTTATATGCAAGCTTGTGAGCTAGGTAGCAAAGAAGCTTGTAAAAATCTAGCTAAAATTTACGAAACGGGTGAAAATGTAAGAGCAAATCCATTAATTTCTAAAGCATATAAAAAACGCGCAGAAAAAGCTAACAAATGGTAAGGAATTTAAAATAGGAATTAGAATGAAAAAATTATTATGTTTAGTGCTTGTAAGTATGAGTTTATTTGCAAATAAAACCAATAAAGAATGTTTAAATATGGATTATAAAACTTGCTATGAGATAAATGATAAGAATTTAGAAAGTAAATGTGACAATGAAGATTATCATGCTTGTTTTTTATTAACACTAATCGAGTTAGATAACAATTGTAACAAAAACGATTATGAATCTTGTCATAAACTAGCTAACGAATATGATAGTGATTGGAAATTTAAAAAAGCTATAGAATTGCATACAAAGGCTTGTAATGGTGGATATTTTCAAAGTTGTGATTTTTTAGGCTTTTTTTATGAACATGCTCGTGGGATAAAGCGAGATATTGCTAAGGCGATACATTTTTATAAAATAGCTTGCGATAACAAAGAATATTTAGCGTGTGAGAGTATAGGTTATATTTATTCTGAAGGTTTTTGGCTTATGCAAAATCATAAAAAAGCGATTGAATATTATAAAAAAGCTTGCGAGTATAATAAAGAAAGGTGTGAAAAATTAGCTTGGCAATATGAAAAAATAGATGATTTTAACAATGCTATTAAGGCTTATGAAATTTCTTGTGATGCTAAAAATAATAATGCCTGCTTACGCTTAGGAATAATGTATGAAAACGGCGAAAATGTAGAGCAGGATATAAATATGGCAAAAAAATATTATAGTCTTACATGCCGATATAAAGGCAGCGTAGCTTGTGATAAGCTAGAAATGTTAAACCAACAAGAAATTATAAAATAAATATGTAGGATAAAATATGAAAAAATTATTATCTTTAGTATTTTTTAGTATAAGTATTTTAGTTGCAAATGAAAACAATAACGAATGCTTAAATGTAGATTATAAAACCTGCTTTGAACTTAATGAAGCCGAACTAAAAAGCAAATGTGATGAAAAAGATCACCCATCTTGCTATCTTTTAGATACACTAAAATATGAAAAATTATGCGCTCAAAATGATTTAGAAAGTTGCTACAAATTAGCTGGGCAGTATGAAGATCATAAAAAATATAAAAAAGCCTTTAAATTACACACAAAAGCATGCGATGGTGGGTATTTTTCAAGTTGTGATTATTTAGGTTTTTTTTATGAACAAGCTCGTGGTATAAAGCGAGATATTAAAAAAGCTATGCAGTTTTATGAAATAGCTTGTGACAATAGAGTAGCGAATGCTTGCAAAAGTTTAGGTAATAAGTATTCTACAGGTTTTTGGGTTAGACAAGATCATAAAAAAGCGATTGAATATTATAAAAAAGCTTGCGAATATGCCCGACCATATCAATGTGAGGAATTAATATACGAATATGAAAAAATAAAAGATTATAAAGAAGCAATTAAGGTTTATAAAAAAACCTGCGATAATGGATATTTCCCAAGCTGCGAGCGTTTGTTTTTGATGTATAAAAATGGCGATAGGGTAAAGCAAGATTTGAATTTAGCAAAAAAATATTTAGCCGATGTTTGTCGTTATAGCCCTAAGTACTGCGAAGAATTAGAAATAAATGAAGAAGAAATCTTCAATCAGGAAGTAAAATGAAAAAATTACTATGTTTATTTCTTTTAGGGCTAAGTTTAAATGCAAATATTTTAGAAATTAAAGAGCTAAAAACTAAGTGTAATCAAAAAGATTTAAATGCTTGTGTTAGTTTAGGGAACGAATATTATCAACAAGCTTGTTATGCTAAAGCAAGGGATATTTGGATTAAGGCTTGCAAGGGTGGTAATAGTGCGGGGTGTGAATACTTGTATAATTTACATATAAGTGGGATATTTAATTTAAGCAGTTTTTTTAAAGATGAGTTTAAAACACAATCAGAATTAACCCACAAAACTTTTAAATTTAGCACCAAGCGTTGCAATGAAGGTTCGATTCAGCATTGCTCAATTTTGGCATTTTTTTATGCTAATGGCTTTGGTGGAGTTAAGCAAGATTATGCTAAGGCTAGAAAGCTTTACGCTAAAGCTTGTGATAAAGAAGTAGAGTCATCTTGCAATCATTTAGGCTTTTTGTATAGCAAAGGGCTTGGGGGCAAGCAAGATTATGCTAAGGCAAAAAAGTATTTTGCAAAGTTTTGCGAGTTTAAATATCTTATTGATAATTGCGAAAATTATGAAATATTAAAAGATTTAGGGTATTAAAATATGAAAAAATTATTGTGTTTATTGCTTTTAGGACTTAGTGTTTTTGGTGTAGATATTTTATATCTTAAGGAGCTAAAAGATAAGTGTGATAAAGATGATTTGGTCGCTTGTGCGTGGTTAGGAGCAGAGTATTATGAGAAAGGTTATGCTGCTGAAGCAAAAGAATATTTGATTAAATCTTGCAAAGGTGGCTCTGATACAGGATGTAGTTTTTTAAGTAGTTTACATAATGAAGGAATGTATGATTTAAGCGATATTTTAAATGATGATTTTAAGCCAAACGACGAATACTCTTATAAAACTTTAAAGCCACATATTAAAAATTGCAAAAAAGGATTGATTGGAAGTTGTGAGATTTTAGCATATAGTTATGCTAATGGACTAGGAGTTAAACAAGATTATGCTAAGGCTATAAAACTTTTAAAAAAAGCTTGTGATGTAAAGGAATGGTTTTCTTGTTATAGATTAGGCTTTATGTATAGCCAAGGAATTGGAGTAAAGCAAGATTATGCTAAAGCAAAAAAGTATTTTGAAAAATGGTGTAATTATTCTAAAGATTGCGAAAATTATAAGATATTAAAAGATTTGGGGTATTAAAATATGAAAAAATTATTATGTTTAGTGCTTTTAAGTGCTGGTATTTTAGGTGCGAGTGAGCTTGAGAGTAAGTGCAATAAAGGCGATTTGGTAGCTTGTGTAAAATTAGGTGAAATATATTTTAACGAACAAAACTATCAAAAATCTATTGAATTTTTTAAAAAAGCTTGCGATGGTGGTTATGCTTTGGGATGTACCGGTCTAGGAAAATTTTATGCAGATGGAAGAGGCATTAAACAAGACTTAGTAAAAGCAAGCGAGCTTTACACTAAAGCTTGTGATGGTGGAGATGCCTTAGGTTGCTTTGTTTTAGGATTTTTATATGAACAAGGATTTGGAGTTACACAAAATTATACAAAAGCTATCAATCTATATATCAAATCTTGTAATAATAAATTCGGCGTAAGTTGTTCTATGGTAGGAGCTTTATATAGTAATGGCAAAGGTGTAAAAAAAGACAAAATAAAAGCTCAAGAATACTTTAGCAAAGCTTGTGATTTAGGTTATCAGAGCGGTTGCAATGAGTATGAAAAAATAAACGAGCAAGGGTATTAATGATATTTAATCATACCGAGCATTTTAGCGAAATTTATGGCTTTAAAAAGCCAGTTGATTTAGAGTATTTTGGAGTATTTATAAACTCTATTAAATGCTGTGAAGATGAGTTTTTAAAGGCTTTTAGCGAGTATTCACCAGTAAAATTAGATGATAATTTTTATATTTTTAGGCAAGAATTTAAATCGTGTATTTCTAGCGATGATTTAGCTATAAACGGCGGTATTTACATACAAGATTATTCAAGCTATTTATGTGCTAAGGCTTTAAATGTTAGCTCAAGCGATATTATTTTGGATATGTGTGCCGCTCCAGGGGGTAAAAGTATAAATCTAGCTAATTTTAGTGGCAATTGTGAAAATCTAAGCTCAAATGAGTTAAATAGCAAAAGATTTTTTAATCTTAAAAAAATCCTAGCAAACTACGGCGTAAAGGCAAAAACCTATAATCACGATGGCATTTTGATAGGTCGCAAGACACCTGAGCGATTTAGCAAAATATTGCTTGATGCTCCGTGTAGCACATTTATGCATGATTTTAGTATAGAAAAATCGCATAAAGAAATAAAGCAAATCGCCACCACTCAAAAAAAGCTTCTAAACTCAGCCCTAACAGCACTAAAAGTTGGTGGGGAGCTAGTTTATAGCACTTGCACGCATAATTTTTATGAAAACGAAGCAGTAATTTTCAATGCGCTTAATTCTAAGTTTGGTGTAGAATTATTAGATATTTCTTTGCCTTGCGAATATTTACAAGGATTAAGTAATTATGATGAAAAATATAGCGATATTAGGCTTACTAAAACCTATCGCATAAAGCCAACAAACACACATTCAGGCTTTTTCATCGCAAAATTAAGGAAGATTAAATGAGAGATTATGGAAGTGAATTATTTAGCGTATTAAGTGAGAGCGATTGGGCGAAGAAATTAGCCAAATTTGATGATTTTTACGATGATTTTTTGAGTAATAAATTAGCTTTTAATGAATACGAGCCTTTAATTTTAGATGAGCCAAGCTATGCAAAAAGCCTTGATATTATTCATCCAACGAGAATAAAACGACCAAAAGAGCTAAGCTCTGATGCTGCTTTAGCAAAGACACTTCATCAAGTAGCACATATAGAATATTCTGCGATTGATTTAGCACTTGATGCTGCTTATAGATTTTTTGCTGATGGTGGGCTTGCGTATGCAAATGATTGGTTTGAAGTTGCCAAAGAAGAATGTCTTCATTTTAGCCTAATAAATGATGCCTTAAATGAATTAGGATTTTCTTATGGAGATTTTGGGGTTCATACAAATCTTTTTGATGCAATGAAGGCTACGAATGAAAATCTGCAAGTTAGAATGGGTGTAGTGCATAGGCATTTAGAAGCTTGTGGGCTTGATGCAAACCCTTATGTGGTAAATAAAATTAACAGCACAAAAAACCCTATAAAGCCAAAGCTTTTAGAGATTTTAAACATCATTCTTCACGATGAGGTAAGTCATGTTAGCAAGGGCGATAAATGGTATAAATATGCCGGCGGAAGGAGCGATAATTTTTGCGAATTATTACTTGAGTATAAGCATTTGATTAGACCTATAAAGAATATGAACGAAAACGCTAGAATACTAGCAGGCTATACAAAAGAAGAATTAGAAGAGATTAAAAAGAATTTTGATTAATAATTCAAAGAATTTGAATTCGGAATTTGGCATTTAAACTTTTATTAAATAAGGCATAAAATTTTAAAATCTTAGCTCTTAGTATTCACTCGCATTATTATTAGCAATTTATTTGCTAGTTTGTAATAATAGTCTCAAGAGTGGTTAAAAGTAAAGAAAAAGAATTTGAATTAGGAATTTGAATTTATCATATTATTTAATTTACCACTCACAAGACTATTATTAAAAATCAATCACAAGTGATTAATTTTTAATAATAATGAGAGTGAATTTTTTATTTGATTGTCTTATTAAATAAAAATATTTTAAAAAGTTTAAGAAGTAAAAAAGGTGCTAGTAATAGCACCTTTAATATTATTTTAGTTATTACTATTGTAATAATCTCATTACATTTTGTTGAACAGCGTTAGCTTGGCTCATTGCATAAACACCTGATTGAGCTAATATTTGGTGCTTACTAAATGTAGCACTTTCTTCTGCAAAGTCAACATCTCTAATATTACTCTCAGCAGCTTTAACGTTTACTTGAGTAACACTAATATTATTTACAGTTGAAACAAGTTGGTTTTGAACAGAACCAAGGTCTGAACGAATTGCTTCAAGAGCTTTTTGAGCTGATTCAGCAATATTCATCATAGCTTGTGCGCCTTTGAAAGTCATTACACCAGCTGCGTATCCATTCTTATTATCTCCATTTGGTCCAGCTTGCCACTCATTTGAGTTAAAGCCCATTGCATCAGCAACTTCTTTATCGATTGAACCTTGAGTTTCTCTTAGGCTAACAGTTTTTTGGCTCACATTCATATCATAACCAATAGCTTTAGTCATATCATTTCCCGCCATATCTTTAGCTTCTACAACGATATCTTTACCATTGTTTGATACAAAGCTTAATCTTCCAAAGTTTGTAGCGTTAGTTTCGTTCATACCAACAATAGATTTCATTCCTTCACCAACTTCTTTCATAGCATCGTTGATTTGCGCTAATCCACCCTTTAACTCTGCAAGATTTTGTTTAGCTGCATAGTAATCTTTTACTGCTGTTGTTGCAGCTGCCATCTCAGCATTGTTTGTAGGAGTTGTACCACCAACACCATCTTTAGGTCCAGCAGCTCCAAATTTTTTATAAGCATCACTTTTTTCTATATCAGCTATAGCTTTCTCATAAGCCTTTTTTAAATCATCTAAACTAGTAGCACCTGCACCTGTTGCATTACCAGGAGCGCCAGCTGCTGGTGCAGTTGCAGCACCTATTGCTTCTGCAGTAGCACCTGTAGCTGCTTTTCCTGCTAAGATGTTTTCAATATCAGCTAAAGCTTTAGCAGCTCCTATTTGGTTTTTAACATCTTCAACTATTTTTGATGCATTGTTCAAAGCTTTACCAGTAGCTTTTTCACTAATTAAAATATTGTCTTGGGCTGTAGCTTGAGCTGTTTGAGTAGCTTGTGTGGTCCAAGCTCCAGCTGTTAATAACTGAATTTTATCATTATCAGCATCCCAAGTACCATCGTTTTTACCATTTGCAGTTTCTGCTTTCCATTGCATATTGCCTTCAACAGTAATACCTGTAGCGCCTTGAGTACCTGCACCATAAGCAGCACTAGCTGCAGCATTTGCTGTAGAAGCTGTAAAGGTAATCGCAGCATCTGTATTTGCCCCAGCTGCTTTATTAGCTGATTTGAAAGCATCATTGATTTTGTTTTTTGCATCAGCTAAATATGTATTGATTTCTGTTGGGTTTGGATCTTCTGTAATTTGAATACCCCTACCATCTCTATTGTTTAATACTAATCTACCATTACTATCAACTGAAGCTTCTACCCCTGTTTGATCTTTAACTGAGTTAATAGCAGCTCTAAGCGCTCCGTTAGCATCTTTATCTTGAACTTCAACTGAACCGATTTTTACTCCATTGATTGAGAATGATTTGCCTGTAGTTCCAGCTTTTATAGTTTGTTCAAATACTGTTTCGGTTGTTACACTAGCACGAACACCTGTCTTATCACTAGCCTTGTTAATAGCTTCTGCTAAAGCCCCTAAGCCTTGACCTGTTTTAATATCAAATTTTTGTTTATATTTTTCAATATTTGCAGGGTCATTTAAGTCAGCACCAGTTAGTAATGGGTTTTTATATTTAATCTCGTTTTTAACGCTATCAAACATAGAAACCGGTTCTAAAGTAACATCATTGATACCATCAACATTCTTGAAAGTAATTGAAATTTTACCATCGCTTAACTGCGGAGCAACAGTCGGGTCATCACTAGGCTTTACAACCCCAACATCACTCGCCCTAACATTATGCCCAGTCTCAAACCTAGTCAAACCAATCTTATCACTTGTAGTCGCCCCAATACTAGCCTTAACAGTCTC
>NZ_JBYJAU010000042.1:0-669 GCF_057802535.1 Campylobacter sp. DY7 | reverse complement strand
TCCTCGACGCGAAGGAGGTTGTCCACATCGAATATTGGCCCGGTGCCCTTGGCCCGGATTAGTGCGACCGGCTTGTCGGCGTGCATTCTCATGCCTAGCTCAAACAGCACATTTGGGTTGTGTTCAGTCAGATCCACGACGACGAGATCCGCGTCGAGAAGGTCGTTCACGATCGTGGCTGAATCACGTCCGAGCCTTGTCGCCGTGCCGTGAAGGCTTCGAACCCTGCATCGGTGATTGCGGGAATGAGCAAGGATTCCAGGACCTCCTTGAAGAACCCGATGGGCCTGTCATCGTCTCGTTCTCCGAACGGCATCGCGATGAAACACCGAAGGCCGGTGTCGCCATTCTTCGACGGGGTTCCGACCTGAACGGTCTGCTCTCCCCCTGAGCCGGGCTCCACGGATTTCGGCTTTTGCGAGCCGCTATCCGCCGGCCCATTCCAGTCCGTCCCGATACCCACGAACCGCGCGTTCTTCTCGAACAGGCCCACAAACTCGTCCACGATGGACGGGTCCAGTCCGAACGTGGTGGTTAGGGTGTTGGTTCGGTATGGCTCGTCCGGCAGTTTGCTCCCGCCATAGTGCGAGACAACCTTCGCGAAGATGTCGATCGAGAAAAACGCTTCGAGTAGCGCGTGCGCTCGTTCTTCGTCGGAACCGGGATAGA
>NZ_JBYJAU010000041.1:0-698 GCF_057802535.1 Campylobacter sp. DY7 | reverse complement strand
AACCCCCTGGAAAACCGCGTCAACTCGCGGCGCGCAACCCCCTGACGGCCTGGAAACCGGCCTGTAGGCTGGGGACAGCCCCGGCCCGAAACGGGGCCGAAGCCTCCCCACCCAGACGGTGACTCGTGCCCCCAACAGACGTCAACGCCGCTGGTGCCGCCGACCGACCCGCGGGGTCAGTGTCGGCCACCGGCTACCGCTCGATCGCATACTTCCTGCCGGTCGCGCTGCACGCGCGCCTCAAGGCTGCGTGGTGGTCGACGAGGGATGAGCCGGAGGGTGCGCCCGCTCTGGCCGGTCTCGTCGAGGTCGCCTTTATCCGTGAAGCCGACCGCCTCGAGCAGCTCTACAACGAGGGGGCCCCGTTCCCGGCTGCGCCGGCCAAGGCTCGAGGGATTAGCCGCGCTGCAGCGCAACGGCAAGGCGAATGGTTGCGCGGCGAGTGGGAGCGCCGCCGGCAGGCGCAGACCCCGCCGAACGATTCCAACGACTGATCGTCCCCACGCCGACAGCACCGTGTGCACCGGGTGTGCGGCGCAGTATGCCGCCGATATGCGGCGCAGTATTGCGCCATAACTGCGCGGGTGTGTCTGCTGGAAATATTTCCCAGGGGGAGGGGGTCAAGCTCGGTTCGACAACCGTGCCTGCGGCAGAACGCCGATCGGGCTTGATCCTATCACCCGTGTCAAGCGCGGGTG
>NZ_JBYJAU010000040.1:0-705 GCF_057802535.1 Campylobacter sp. DY7 | reverse complement strand
GAGGGTCACGGCTCGGGGAATCGACGCGGTCACGCGCCCTCCACCCACCCCCGGGCCCGGGCGAAGCTCGCGCGGGCCTCGGCGCGCAGCTCGGCGCTCCGGGCGTCGACCGCCGCCCCCACGGCATCCCGGCGCTCGATCAGGTCGACGAGACCGTCGGCCAGCGCTGGGGCTTCGAAGGGCCGGTTGATGTCGATCGTGCGGTTCTCGAGGCCGAGCGTCTTGGCGAGTTCGCGCACCTTCACGTCGTACGCGAGCACGAACGAGGGCACCCCGAGCAGGCGCGCACGGGCATTCTGAACGTATTGAACGTTTTGGACGAATTGGATGATAATGGATGCCATGACGCGCACGCCGATCTCGTCTCGCCAGGCACAGGTGGTGGAGCCTCCTCACGATCTCGAAGAGATGCTGAAGCTGGCGAACTTCCTCGAACAGAACTCCGCACCCGCGATGCTCCTGGGGCCGGACGGGGAGCAGATTGCGCTGCCGCTTCCCGCCTACGAGGCGTTGCGGCGAGTGGTCTCGGCCATGCAACGAGGAGAGTCCGTCAGTCTCGAGCCCATCGATCGGCAGCTGACGACACAGCAGGCGGCAACTCTGCTGGGCATCAGCCGAAACACTTTGGTGCGGCTGCTCGATGAGCACGAATTGCCTTTCGAACGACTGGGGGAGTCGCGTCATCGGCGTCTTCGGCTCCATGAC
>NZ_JBYJAU010000005.1:0-143070 GCF_057802535.1 Campylobacter sp. DY7 | reverse complement strand
TTTTGGTTAAATCACCATCTCCACTGCTAAGTTCTACTGATTTAGCTGTTAGATTGTTTAGCGGGCGAGAGATTTGTGCTCTTACAAATATTAAAGAAAAAATCACTATAAATAAAGCAATAAGAATGCTAACAATTATAAAATTAATCATATTTTTAAGGCTTTGTTCTTCTGTATCTTTTGAAACTTTTTCTATTGATGTTTTACTAATAGTTTCCCAAGATAACCAAGTCATATAATAAAGACCACTTACTTTATCTTTTCCTGTGTAAGAAAGTTTCTCCATTACCTTATTAGTATTTGCGTCTTCATAAAAATATCTTACATAACCATCATTATTATCTGCACTCTTAATCATTTCTTGCACAAAATACATGCCTTTTGCATCTTTTTCATTTAATTTGTTACTATCTTGCCAAGAAGATGATGGGTGATAATAGATATTTCCATCTTTATCAAAAACTGTGTAATAGCTATTTGCTCTACCAAATCTAACTTTTGGTAAAAATTCTTTCAAGTCATTTTTAAAAGCAACTAAATCATTATTATTTTTATGCTTTTCATAAATTGCACTTGAGTATCTCATAACACTTTCTACTAAAGCTTTTACTTGCTGTTTTTTAGCTGTTAAGATTTCATCTTCAACCGTTTTTTTAGTATAGTTTGTTGCATTTGAATCATAATAATTATGCATAGAAACTAAAACTATCGAATTTAACAAAACTGCTATTAATGAAAATAAAGCGATTTTAGTTGATAATTTCATTGACCTTCCTTAATTAATAATTTTAATCATTTAGGATTGTAGGCAAATGAGCTTAAAACTTACTTTATTTTATATGTTTTCTTAAAATTAATTATTAATTTAAAAATTATATTTATTTTTAATTTTTTATATCTTTATTATTTATTTAAATATTAAAAAAATAAATAAATAAACTTATAAAATAATGTAATAAGCTTTATTTAAATTTTAAAATATTTTTATATATCTTAGTGGATTAATAATGCTTTTGATTTTTGATTAGATATTATTTTTCGTAGCTAATTTCATCTATAAAAAGATTTCTAATGCCATAAATTTTACTTAATATAACATCGCTATTTTTAACGCTTCTTAGATTGCTTCCTGCATCTATTGTAGTGATTGCAACTTTGCCTACAACGATTCTGCTTTCTTTACCGCTATTATAATTTTTAATACCCCATAGATTATGCAAGATATATATTTTATCGTTAAACTCACCAAGATATAAAACAATATGACCTTTAAGAGCTAGTAAGCTTGCAAAAGGAATTGCGTGTGTTTTTATGTATTTATATTTTTCTTTATTGTTTAATTTGCCTATGTTTATGAAATTTGACCTATTTAAATAGTCTTTTTGCATTATTTGATCTTGCGAATTTCTTTTTAAATATATACCAAAACTTCCAAAAACATCTTTTAAAAACGCCGAGCAATCTCTATTGCCATTCATTCCGCCCCAACCATAATTTTGACCTATTAATTCATTAGCAATATTTTTTAAATCCTTGCTTGAAAAACTTGAACCTAGCTTAAAAAAATCTTCTTTATTAACCTTAATTTCTACTAATTTTGCTTGATTATTTATGCCTTTTTTAAATGCTTTTATAGTGTAGTAATTAGCACTTTCTTTACTAAGTGCTAAGAGCATTCCTATTCTTGCATATTCAACAAAATCATTATTTTTATCAATTAAAGGGATTTTGTCTTTTTTAGGGCTTATGTAATCTTGTGAGCTTTTTAAAGCATTTAAATCATCATCACTAATAAAAGCGATATTTTTATCTTCAACAAAGCCAACTATAAAACTATTATAAATAAAACTCCAACCAAAATCTTTGCTAAAATGACTAATCTTAACAGGCGTATAAGCATAAATGAAAGAATTTTGTAAATAATCAAACGGATAGCCTTCACCTGCAAGATTTGGATTTTTAAATCTTGGTTTTTTAGTTGGTAATAGCCTTACATTGCTTGAATGTATGATGATTGCGTTTTTAAAAACCGAATTCAAATTCTTAAAATCAGCATTGTTAATTAACTGCTTTAAAAACTCTTTATCATAAGGTTGATAATTTTCTGAATATGATTTTTCATTTAGCAAATTATTTGCAAATTCGTTCATATTAATATTAGTCTTTTCATCGCTCCACGCACTAAAAAAGTTATTTAAATAATCATCTTTTAGCTTAGCAGAAATATCATCATTAATATAAAAATCCTTGCTCTCATAATCGCTTAAATCTTGCGATGGCAAGATAAAATCATCATTATAAGCACAAGACGAAAAGAATAAAATAAAAAGAAAAAATATATAATTTTTCATATAAACTTAACTAATATTGCTCCTATAAATTTGTTTTCTTCATAAGCTTCAACTCTATAAATCTTTGCTGCTTTATCCACTGAATACTGCTTTTGCATATTTTTAAGCTCAAGCTTTATATTATCTTCACTGCCCTTACCATTAAAACCTATGATATTAATTCTTACATTTTCTTGTTTTTTTACTAAAAAGTCTTTTTTTACTTCAATTAATTTAGCAAATTCCGTGCTTATTTCTTTTCCATCTACGACTAAATCTAATTTATTTATAATATCGCTATATTCAACATTTTTTTCTAAATATAATTTAGTTTGAAATCTGTTTCCATACTGCACTACATAGCCATTATCATTTTTACTTTTAAAAATAGCTGTTAATTCATTACTTGCTTTGTAATTAAAAGGTAACTTTATAGGAACGAAATTTATTCTATCTCTTGGCTTTTGCAAGCTTAGTAAAAAGCGATTTTCTAAATTAATCAAAATCGGTTTTTCAATTGCATTTCTTACTTCTTTTGGATTTAGCTCAAAACAACGCTCAAACTCAATTCCAGCAGCTTCTAAATAGCTTTCAATCGCAAGTAAATGATAATAAACTCTTTCATGGGTTAAAAGATTTTTACTAGCTTCATTTGCATAAGCGGCTTTTCCTTGAGTAATAGCATAATAAGTAAGGCTTTTTAGCATTTCTTCATCGCCTTTTGCTGTGTTTGTATTTTTTAAATGATAGCTGTGAAGTTTATGAAGTAGTTTTTTGTTTATATTCTCACATGCTTTATCAGCAATTTCATTTAAATTGCCATATTTAGCATCAATTACTTCTTGATCTATTATGCAAGAATTTCCCCATTTTTTAGGGTTTTTATCTTTGTTTATATAATGTGGAGAATAATAGCCACTACCATCATGAAGATTTATAATTAGCTTTATTTCTGGCATTGTGATTATTTTTTTGATTAATGCAACGGTGTAATAATCAGGATCATTTTCGCTAAGTTCAGCAAATTTGCGATTTAAGTCTCCAAATTCTCCACGACTTCTAGCAATAATAGAATCAAATGCTAGATTTGGCACTACAATTACTTTTCCTTTTTTAATTTTATAATCAGTTAAAAGCAAGCTTGCAGCATGAAATCCCCCTGGCTCATCTCCTTGTATTCCACCAAAGATTAAAACCGTATTATCACAAACCTTATCGCACTCTCCAAGAGTATTTATAGTAAAATTAAGTGCAAATAAATTTATACTTAAAAAGACTAAAAAAATCCTAAGCATTCACAAACTCTCTTGTTAATTTATCTAAGCTAAATACATCATCAATAGTATTTATTTTAGCGTCGCTAAATTTATCAAGAGCTTTAAATACCGCATTGCTAATATCATAGAATTTACATTCATCTTTTAAATATTTATAAACAAATTCTTCATTAGCAGCATTTATAATCACTCCTAAATCAGGATTATTCAATAAATCATTTTTTAGTTTAAAAATAGGATATTTGTTAGGATTTATTTCAAAAAATTCTAATTTTGCTAATTTTAAAATATCAATATATTCACAAGCTTGAAATTCACTTTCTCCTAAAAGCGCATTTGCAATGCTAAGCTTCATATCAGGCACGCTAAAATAAGCACTCATAGCACCATTTACACTTTCACAAAATGCGTGAATGCTTGAGCTTGGCTCAATTATTGCATCTAATTCTATATTTGGATATAAATGTTTAGCTTCTACTAATTCATAAAGCTTATTTGTCATTGTTGCACTATCAATAGTAATTTTTGCCCCCATATCCCAATTAGGATGCTTTAAGGCTTCATTTGCTTTTAGGTTTGCAACTTCGTTATATTTAAAAAACGCTCCACCACTAGCTGTAATAGTAAGCTTTTTAGGGTGTTTGACGCCCCTTAAAAGTGCTGCTAATGCACTATGTTCGCTATCAATAGGAGAAATACTAAGACAATCTAAAAACTTACCAGCTACAACCAAGCTTTCTTTATTTGCTAGGAATAATTTTTTATCTAATTCTTGAGTTTTTAAAGATATTTTTAGCCCTGCAAAGCCTACAATTGCATTAATAATTCCATCGCTTTTTAAATCTTCCATAACAAATAAAGCATCTTTGATTGAATATTTATTAGAATGATTTACCTTATCTAATATCTCATCACTTGCTAAAACTATTTTTGGATTAAACATTTTTATTTGTTCGTTTAATAATTCATAGTTTTTATAAGCACTTATACATTCAAGCTTAATATCTGCTTGTTTTATGATTTTTAGGGCATTTACACCGATTGAGCCTGTTGAGCCAAAAAGACTTACGATTTCTGGTTTCATAATATCACCACCATTATAATACTTGCAAAAATTAAAGCATCAACTCTATCTAAAACCCCACCATGACCAGGGAAAAGCTCTCCGCTATCTTTTACTCCTGCAAGGCGTTTTAAATAGCTTTCAAATAAATCGCCAAACACAGCAAAAAATGCCATTAAAAATGTAACAAATAAGCTTTCTAAAACTCCTAAATTAATCACAAAATATGAATAAATTGAAGAAACAATAGTGCTAATTAAAACCCCACCTACAACACCTTCTAAAGTCTTTTTAGGAGAGCTTGGACTAAAGCTAGTTTTTCCATATTTTTTACCTACAAAATATGCAAAACTATCGCACAATACAACGCTTAAAAGTAATAATATAAAACCACTTAATCCAAATCTTAAATAACATTCAAATATAAACGCAATCCCTAAACTAGCATATAAAAAAGGTAAAAGTGCTTTTAAATCTTTTTGCTTATACGCTATGTAAGATGCAAAAACAATAATTGCAAATATCATTGACATTACAGGCGTTTGAGTAAATATACTCATTATTAAACCAAAAGCTAAAACCAAATAATTAGCTTCAGTTTTAAATAATTTACAAGCTTCTAAATAACCAATAACACTAGCTAATAAAAACACAATTAGCCATAAATAATATGAATTTATAGCAAGAAAAATTATTGCAAAAATTGCAAAAATTAAACCTGTTTTTACTTTTTCATTAAGCATTTAAACTCCTTTAAACCAACTTATCAAATATTTTATTTTCTTTAATTTCTTCTTCGCAATCTTCATCTTCTTCTATTTCTATACCAAAGAAATTAGCTTTTTTATGCTCTTTTTTAGGGCGTTCTTGAAAAGATTTTTCTTCATCTAAATCAGTGCTAGTTTTTGCACTTTCGCTACTTTCTTCTATCACTTTTACTTCAGGAGTAACCAAAGTTATTTGCTCATCTGCAAACATTTTTGCGTTATGTTTTGCTAGATTATCAATTGCTACGCCTTGATTTTGATTTATATAATTTATATTTCCTATACCACTAACACTCATAAAAAAACCTTTATAGTATCGTAATTAACGTAATTTACGTAAGCTTTTTCAATAATTTTTACATTTGCTCTTTTTGTAAAATCTACTAAAAAATTACCATCTTTTTTACCTGAATAACAAGCACAAAGACTTGCTGCATGATAAATTAAGTCTATATCGTAATTTTTTTTGTTACTTGAGATTATTACATGTGAGCCTTTTAAATCCTTTAAATGAAACCACAAATCATCTTTTTTGCTATTTTTTAGCAAATATTCATTTGCATTTTCATTAAGCCCAACGCTTATTTTATAATCATTTACATAAAAATTAAGAACATTTGGATTTTGCTCATTTTTACCTTTTTTATTTTGCTTAGCAAAAAGTGAGCGTAAAAATACCTCATCTTTAGTGCAAATTATTGCTTGAAGTTGATTTTGCAAAATCTCTATTTTTTCATTTAAATTATCTTTTTCTATGCTTATATTTTTTGCTTTTTGGCTTAATTTTTTAGCATTTTTATAAATATTATTTAGTTCATATCTAGCAGAATTTATTAAATTATATTTATAAATTCCTATTTCAAATTCTCTTTCGTAATCTTTGATTTTATATAGATTTTCTTTTAAAGCATCGCCTTTTGCGTATTCGTATTTTGCTTTTTGCTCTAAAATCTCTTCATCTTCTAAAGAAGAAATTAATATTTGTAATTTTTCTATTTTTTTATTTATTTCTAAGATTTTTTGAGCTTTTAATGAGTTTAATTTCTCATTTTGAAGTTTATTAAAAATATTTGCAAAATATTCTTGAAAATCAATAATTTTTATATTTTTTTCAGTGATTTTTGTGGGTTCTAAATCAATATAAGGCTCGTTTTGTAAAATATCTCTAAGATTATTTTTACCATATCTTAAAGCACTTATTATATTTCTTTTATCATCTAAAATTAGTGCGTTTGTAAATTTACCAGAAAACTCAAGCACCAAATAAAACTCTAATCTTTTATAAGCATGTGCTAAAGCTAGTTTAAATTCTAAAATTCTATTATTAGTAGGCACATTTATATCTAAAATAGCAGCATTAAAAAGCATTTTTTTAAGCTGTAAATCAAAGGGGCTATTATAATCTTTAGCATATAAATTACCACTATAAATTGCACTTTTGCCTTTTGTTAAATCAAAATATAATTTTTCTTTAAACTCAATACATAAACAATTATCATTAATTCTATAAGCACGATTTATTTTTTTATACTGCTTTAAATAGTCCTTAATTTGCACTAAATCATAATAATTCATTTTTAATCCTTTTTTTAATTTTAACGGCTAAAATTAATAAAACTAGAAAAAAGGGAAAATTATGACTTTAACAGAACAAATATTTGCTCATCACATAGGTCGTGATGTAAAAGCAGGAGAAATAATTGATTGTCCGATTGATATGGTAATAGGAAACGATATTACAACTCCAATTTCAATCAAACAATTTAAAAAGAGTGGTGCTACAAAATTAGCTAATCCTGACGGCTTTGCAATAGTGCTAGATCACTACATTCCTGCTAAAGACATCTTAAGTGCAAATCAAGCAAAAATTAGTAGAGATTTTGCAAAAGAACATAATTTAAAATATCTTTTTGATGAAAAAAATATGGGAATTGAGCACGCGCTTTTACCTGAAAATGGACTTATTAGCCCAGGTGATGTAATAATCGGAGCAGATAGCCATACCTGTACGCATGGAGCTTTAGGAGCATTTGCTACTGGAATGGGAAGCACTGATTTAGCATATGCAATGATAACTGGTAAAAACTGGTTTAAAGTGCCAAGTGCAATTAAAGTGCAATTTCGTGGGAAATTAAAGCCTTGGGTATATGGAAAAGACTTAATATTAGAAATTATTAGAATTTTAGGCGTTGATGGAGCACTTTACAAGTCATTAGAGTTTTTTGGAATTGAAGAGCTTGATATGGATAGCCGCTTTAGCTTATGCAATATGGCTATTGAAGCAGGTGCAAAGAATGGAATATGTGCTGTTGATGATACTACAAGAGAGTTTTTAAACTCAGTTCCGTTAAAAAGAAAGGGTGTAGAGTTTAGCCATTTACCTAATGCTGTTTATGAAAGAGTGATTGAAATTGATTTAGATAAACTTGATCCTGTGGTAGCTTACCCATTCTTACCAAGTAATGGAAAAAGTATCAAACAAGCTGTAAGCGAAAAGGTTAAAATTGATCAAGCATTCGTAGGCTCATGCACAAATGGAAGGCTAAATGATTTAAGAATTGCAGCAAATATTTTAAAAGGTAAAAAAGTTCATAGCGATGTTAGAATGATTATAACTCCAGCAACAACCAAAATTGCTTTACAAGCTCAAAAAGAAGGCTTGATGGATATATTTGCTGAAGCAGGTGCAGTAGTTAGTAATCCAACTTGTGGTGCATGTCTTGGTGGATATATGGGGATTTTAGCTGATGGTGAGCGTTGTATATCTACTACAAATAGAAATTTCGTAGGTCGTATGGGTGCAAGAACTTCTGAAGTTTATCTTGCAAATAGTGCAATAGCAGCCGCAAGTGCAATCAAAGGCTATATCTGTTCTCCTGATGAGCTTTAAAAATAGTGTTTGCCTAATTTTAGGCGGTGGAAAATCAAGCCGAATGGGGCAAGATAAGGCTAATTTACGCTTTAATTATAAAAAGCGTGAAATTAGCCTAATTAATTATTTATATGAAAAGTTAAATCCTTTGTTTAATGAAATTTATTTTTGTGCTAAAACTAAGCCAAATGATTTAAAATGCAAGTTTTTAAAAGATGAATACGAATACTTTCATCCTATCAATGGTTTAAAGACTTTTGCAAAAAATGAAATTCCTAATTCAAATTCCGTTTTCGTAATCGCAGTAGATTTTGTAAATATTAAAAAAAGTGCTATAAAAAGGCTTTATTATAAGCATAAAAAACACAAAACTTCAGTGGTTGCAAAAAGCATTAAAACTCACTTTTTATGTGGATTTTATAAAAAAAGTGATTTTATATATTTAAACGAATTTAATGAAAATTGCAAGATAAAGGATTTTTTTAATAAAACTAAGGCTAATACTTTAAGTTTTAAAAATGATGAAACTTTTTTAAATATGAATACAAAAAGCGATTTTCAAAAGTTCTTAAAAAGTAATAAATATTAAACAAAATATGGTATAAATAAGCCTTTTTTCATGGAGAGTTTGGCCTACTGGTGTAGCCCTAAGACTTCAAATCTTGTGGTGGGGTAGTTGACTATTCTGCGGGGGGTTCGATTCCCTCACTCTCTAGCCAGTGTAATATATAGTTGAATTTAAGAATTTAAAGTAGGAAAAATTGAGTAAAGTAAGAATTGTTAATAATTTTGAATACATAATCAAAGCTACGGTATTAATAATATGTCTTGTGCATGTTATATACATGATTAGCTTTAGCTTGACAGGTCTTTATTTTTTATTGCCTGTTGTTACTGCTCAATTAGTTATTTCAATAATAGTTGCTTATTTTGTATTTGTTAAAAACAAAGGCATAGGATTAGCAGTATTTTACGCTCATTTTGATATTTTATTTTCTTGTTGTTATTGTACTTTTATGCTTGGTTGGGGATATGGCTTTACTATGATTATAGTGCTTTTACTATCCTTAGCATACTTGCAAAATTTTAATACCTTTTTAGTTCCAATAGGCATTTGTTTAATTGAAGCTACTGCGTTTTTTGTTATGCTATATCTTACAAAAGATACACCAAATTACCCAAGTCCTTTTATGCCTTATATAAATATTGCAAACTTTTTATTCATGGTAATTACATTACTTGCTTATATTTGGCTAAACGATAGAGAAAATTTAAAGATAATCAAACAGCTAGATGATAGAAAAGAATATCTACAATATAAAGCAGAAAACGATTATCTAACAACTCTTTTAAATCGTCGTGCGATGAATGATATTTTAGATGAGAAATTAGAGAATTTAAAAGATAAAACAATCAATTCTTTATCGGTTGCAATAGGTGATTTAGATAATTTTAAACATTTAAACGATACTTATGGTCATAGCTTTGGAGATTTGGTATTAAAAAAAGTTTCACAAGTCTTTAAAAAAGAATACGATTTAAATCCAAATATTTTCGTAGCTCGTTGGGGTGGAGAAGAATTTTTAATTTTATTTGTTAATTATTCTTATGATGAAACCTATGCTTTATTAGAAAATACTAGAAAAATGATAGAAAAATTAGAAATAAAAGATGAGCTAAATAGCACAAATGTAAGTATTTCTATGGGTTTTAGCTATTCAAACAATGTTTATAATAAAGATTTACTCATTACAAAAGCAGATTCAGCATTATATATAGCTAAAGATTCAGGTAAAAACAGAGTAAAATCAGTAAAGTTGGGTTAAATGATAATATTAAATAATGAAGATACTGCGATAATAGGAAAAGTAGGTGGATATATCTTAGCAATATTTTCCTTTTTATATCTAACACTCTCTATGTTTTTTGGATACACCGGACATATTATGCCTATGTGTGTGAATTTGTTTTTATCATTTATTTATATTTGTTTTTTTATTAGAAGACATACAATAAATGTTAATAATATAGCTTATGTAATTCACTATGTTTGTGTGATATATGCTGTATTTATGGTCTATTATTTTGGTTGGAGTTTTGGAGCACAATATTATCTGATACCTTGCATAGCCTTTTGTTATGTAGGAAAATTTGAAAACAAAAGAACTATTTATTCAATAGCTATTTTAGAAAGTATTATTTTTGAATTATTATATTTTTTCATGGAAGTTCAGCAATTTTCATTATCTAATGAACTTATCGTGTTTGGTAAAAATATAAATGGAGTTTTTTATATCATACATAGTTTTATTGCTTGTGTAACAATAATTTTAGTAATGTATTTTGTAAAAGTAAAAGCTTATAAAACAATAGAACAAAAAGAAAATATAAATGAAGCATTAAGCATAAACGCATCAACCGATCCTTTAACATATTTATTAAATCGTTGGGCTTTTATGGAAAAAGTTCATTTGATTAAATATAAAAAACCTTTTCATTTTGCAATCATTGATATAGATTTTTTTAAAAAAGTAAATGATACTTACGGACACAGCATAGGCGATGAAGTATTAAGAACAACAGCTAGTTGTATTAAATTAAATTTTAGCAAATACACTGACATGATGGCTAGATGGGGTGGAGAAGAATTTTTAGTATTTGCTTTAGGCTGTTCTAACGAAGAATTTTATGAAGCTTGTAATAAATTTAGACTTGATTTAAATAATTCTAAATTTTGCGGTGATGATTTCCAAGTTAGTGCAAGTATAGGATGTCTACATATAGACAATGATTTTTCTTATGTTGATTTTGACAAATATATTAAAGAAGTAGATGATTTATTATATAAAGCAAAGAATTCTGGAAGAAATAGAATAGTATCAAAAAGCACTTAAAATGAATGAAATTAGAAAAATAGATAATATTAAGCAAATCGTTAAGGTTACAATGGTTTTATTAACCTTAACACACACAACTTATGGGATAATATTTTATTTTTTAGATATTCAAATAATGGCTACGGTAAAGATTATAGAAGCAATTGTGGCTTTAATATTTACAATAATTACTTTTAAATTTGATAAATTTCATAATATTGCAGTTTATTTTACACACCTTTCAATTCTAATATCTTGTTCAATTTGTACTTATATATTAGGTCAAGGATATGGCTTTTTAATCGTTATGATGACAATACTATCGCTTGGTTATATTCATGATTTTAGAAATTCAAGATACCCTTTTATTATAGGTGCTTTTGAAGTAATTCTAGTATTAGTAATCTTATGTGTTACTAAAGATATTCCAAATTATGAAAGCCAGTATCAAACATTTTTTTATGTTTTTAATATTGTTAATATGGCTTTAGTTGTTATATTTTATTCAAGCTATACAAATAGCATTGATGAAAACGAAGCTAGAAATCTTGAAAAAGAAAATCTTAAATTACAAAATAAAGCTGATTATGATTATTTAACTAATATCTTAAATCGTCGTGCAATGAATGAAATATTAAAAACTTATCATAGTTATTTTCAAAAAGATCAAATCCGTTCAATGGCTATTGTCTTAGGCGATATTGATAATTTTAAAAGCCTAAATGATGAGTGCGGACACAATTTTGGAGATATTGTTTTAAAAAATACAGCAAAAATAATTAAAGACAAATTAGCAAAAAAACAATCTCATTATGTTTCAAGATGGGGTGGAGAAGAGTTTTTAATATTTATAACAGGTTCTGGAATAGATGAGTGTGAAGAATTAATTGATGATATAAGAAATGAATTTTCTAATTTTACACATAAAGATGGCTACAATGCTAGAAAAACCACAATTACATTTGGAATATGCTATTCTTTAAGAGTTGAAAGTATTGATTATATGCTATCACAAGCAGATAATGCACTATATCAAGGCAAAAAGAGTGGCAAAAATAAAGTAGAAACCATAGTTTTAGGACAAATATGATTAATTTTTTAAAAAGAAAAGAAGAGTTAATTAAAGTATTACAAGTAGAAAAAATTATAAAATCTCTTTTGGTATTTAATTTAGTTTATGCTTTAATTATGCTGATTAATGATATACCTTACTTATTTTTATCATATTTTATGCTATCAGGATTATTTTTAATATCCTTAGTTTTTGTAAAAAGCAATAATTTTAATGCTTGTGTTGCTGTGACTTTTTTTGCTGCTGTTGTATTTTCATCAAGTTCTATTTATTATCTTGGTTGGGGATATGGATTTGAATATTATATTTTACCAATGATTACATATTGCTATATAGGAATTTATTCAAGAAGATGGATGGTTTATGTAATAGCAACCTTATCTTTAACATATTACCTAACTATGTATTATTTATTTTGTATAGAAAATTATTCTTTAGAAGTCCCACTTCATCTATTTAAAGATGATTCTAAATTTATTTTTAAATGCATCAATGCCTTTTTGGTTTGCTCTATTTTTATATTAGTATCAAATGTCTTAAGAAAACAAATATATATTGAATTAGAAAATAGACAAAGCTTAAACAAAAAGTTAGACAAAAGTGCTAATTTTGATTATCTTACAAAACTTATGAATAGATGGTGTTTTCTTGATAATCTTGAAGATTTAGTTATTAGCGATAGAGTTGGTATAGCTTTAATTGATATAGATTTTTTTAAAAAAGTAAATGATAATTACGGACACAGCATAGGTGATGAAGTATTAAAAAATTGCGCAAATCTTATGAGAAAGCATTTTGGAGAACATACAGAATTAATTTGTAGGTGGGGTGGAGAAGAATTTTTAGTATTAGCCTACAATGTATCAGAATATGATTTTGAAAATACTTGCGAAAACTTTAGAGTAGAATACGGCAATTCTACATTTTCAGTTGAAGGGCTTAAATCAAGCGTTAGCATAGGTTTTGTCTATGTAGAGAGCAGTTTTGCAAGCAATATTTTAGATGAATATATTACAAAAGTTGATAAATGCTTATACGAAGCAAAAAATACAGGAAGAAATAAAATTATTAAAAACATAATATAATTTAAGCAAAAATTAATTTTATTAAGATAATATACAGCTTTTATTTTTAGATGCGTTCATAGCTCAGCTGGATAGAGCAACGGCCTTCTAAGCCGTAGGTCAGAGGTTCGAATCCTCTTGGGCGTACCACTTAGCGGATGTGGTGAAATTGGCAGACACGCCAGACTTAGGATCTGGTGCAGCAATGCGTGGAGGTTCAAGTCCTCTCATCCGCACCACTTCTGATTCCGATTTCAAATTCTGTTACCAAAAGTTACAATTTAACATAAAATTAACATTCTTTTTTTGCATAAAACTTGAAAATATAGTAACATTGAAGCTTTTATTTTCTTAAAAGGAGCTTTAATGGTAGAAAACCAACAAATTAAGCGAAATGGATTTGAAAAAATCTTACACAAAATTGAAGTATTAGGAAATAAACTACCTGATATTACAATTTTATTTTTGATTGCATTTTTTATTGTAATGCTTTTAAGTTTTGCTTTAAGCTTTATTGATTTTTCTTATGTTCACCCAGTAAGTCACGAAAAAATAGTAGTGAAAAATATGTTTGAAATGCATAATTTAACTGAACTTATCGTAAGATTAGGCGTTAACTTTATAACATTTCCTGCTTTACAATTAGTTTTAGTTGCAACTTTGGGTGTAAGTATTGCCGAAGGAAGTGGGTATATTAGAGCTTTACTTATCAAAATGATAGGAATTGTTCCAAAAAACATTGTTGTTCCTGTTGTTATAATTATTTCTATAATTTGCCACATAGTTTCTGATAGTGCTTATGTATTCTTAATGCCAATTGCAGCTGCTATGTATTATAGTGCGGGTCGCCATCCAATAGCTGGAATTACAACTTCATTTGCTGCTTTAGCAGGTGGATTTAGTGCTTGTTATATTCCAAGTGTTGTTGATCCATTAATGCAAGAATTTACTCAAAAAGCTGCAAGAACGATTGATCCTAGCATTGATATAAACGTTTTATGTAATTATTTTTTAAGTGTTTTTTCAACCTTTAGTGTAATTGCTGCATGTTGGTTTGTAAGTAGCAAAATAATTGAGCCTATGCTTAATAAAACTATGCCTATTGATAGTGATTGCAAAATTGCACATTTAGAAAACGAAAAGCTTACAAGTATTGAAAACAAAGCTTATTGGGGTGCAACTTTAACATTTATATTTATGGCTGTTGTTTTATTTGTTGTATCTATTCCAGAAAACTCAGTTATGCGTGGAAGCAACGGCTCACTTACTAGTGCTGATGCTGCTTTAATGAAAGCTATTGTTCCTTTAGTATTCTTGTTCTTAGCAATTCCTGGTTATGTATATGGAAAAATAAGTGGCTCAATCAAAACTTCAAGTGATTTATCAAAAATGGCTGCAAGTAGTTTAAATACTCTAACAACATTTATAGTATTTTGCTTTGTTTGTGGGCAATTTTTATATGTATTTAATACATCAAACCTTTCAACATTATTGGCAATTTCAGGTGCTGAATTATTAAAGAGTATGAATATGCCTTCAGTTTTCACCGTTTTAGGGGTTATTATATTTACAAGCTTTTTAAATATATTTGTTACATCGGCAACTTCAAAATGGGCAATTTTGAGCGTAATTTTCGTTCCTATGCTAATGCTTTTAGGAATTAGTCCAGAGCTTACTCAAGCAGCATATAGAACAAGTGATAGTGCGGTAAACGTTATGACACCGATGTTTCCATTCTATCCATTAGTTATAAGCTATTGCCAAAAATACTACAAAAAAACCGGAGTTGGAACGCTAAGCTCATTAATGCTACCTTTTGGTATTGCGTTATGGATTGCACTTGTAGGAAGCTTATTTATATTCTGGGCTTTAGGTATTCCATTAGGATTTGAATCTACATATACTTATGATTTTAAAGGCTAAGTTATGTTAGTTGAAGATTTTTTAAGATATGTAAAGATTTCGTCACAAAGTGACGCTAGTAAGAGTAATACTCCTACTAGCCAAGGTCAATTAGAACTTGCAAAGGTATTAAAAAGCGAATTAGAAAGCTTAGGACTTAGTGAGATAAAGCTTAATGATAATGGCATTTTAACGGCTCTTTTAGAAGGTGATAAAAGTAAAACTAGCTTAGGCTTTGTAGCCCACCTTGATACTATTGATGTAGGACTTAGCCCTATTGTAAAACCTCAAATATTAAAATTTGAAGGCAAAGATTTAGACTTAGGAAATGCTATCTTAGAAGTTAGCAAACGCCCTGAGATTAAGCAATACTTAAACGAAGATATAATTTTTAGCGATGGCTCATCTGTTTTAGGTGCTGATAACAAGGCTGCAATTGCTGTTATAATGAACCTTGTAAAGACTCTTAAAACAAGCGAAATAAATCATCCTGATATTTTCTTAGCTTTTGTTCCTGATGAAGAAATAGGACTTTTAGGCTCAAAACAGCTTAATTTAGATGATTTTAGAACAACTCATCCTTATACGATTGATTGCTGCGAAGTTGGAGAGCTAATGTATGAGACATTTAACGCTGCTAGCGCAAAGCTTAATATTGTTGGAGTATCAGCTCATCCTATGAATGCTTATAAGGTTATGTTAAATCCAACCTTGTTAGCAAATGAGTTTATAAATCTTTTTGATAGATTACAAACTCCTGAAAATACAAAAGATAAAGAAGGCTATATTTGGATAAATGAAATGCATTCAAACCAAAATGAAGCTAATGTTTATTTAAATATAAGAGATCATGATAAAGAGAAATTTGAAGAAAAAAAGGCTTTCATTAAAACTTGCGTTGAGTTTATGCAAAATAAATACAAAAAAGCAAGCTTTACATTAGAAATGAGCGATACTTATTACAACCTAAAAGATGCTTTAAATGATAACAATAAAGATAGTTTAGATAAATTATACGAAGCTTTTAAAATGTCAAATGTTGAAGCAAAAACAATTGCAATGCGTGGTGGAACAGATGGAAGTGCTTTAAGTGTTAAAGGGCTTTTCACTCCGAACTTTTTCACAGGAGCGCATAATTTTCATTCAAGATTTGAATTTTTACCCGTAAAATCACTTGAAAAATCTTACGAAGTAGCATTAAACCTAGTAAAGCTATATTCAAAATAAGAATTTGAAATAGGAATTTAAACCCTATTTCAACTTCAATCACTCACATAAATTATAAATATTTATACATAAAGGAGTTTTTATGAAATATATAGTTTGTTTATTATTAATATGTAGTAGTTTATTTGCCTTTAGCGATGAAGAACTAATAAAACAATTACCACAAAATATACAAGTTAACGCAAAGAAAAATTATATAGATAAAGGAATGAAAGTTCCACTTATAGAAAACTACAGAAAATATGGTAAAGCAAATCAAAGTATAAAAGATTATCACGAAACAATCATAAATAATCTTCAAGCTATAAAAATACCTTTAAGCGAAAGTAATATAAAAAAATATTTCAATACCACTAAAGGTTATACACCTTTTACTGCCGATTATATGCGTAAAGAAACAGAACAAATTGATTTATTATCTAATTTTAGAGAAGAATATTTTAAATATGTAGATGAAGTAGCACCTACAGGAGAAAGAATATTAAGCCGAGATGAGTGGCTAGAAAAAAGAGCTTATAGGTTAGAGAATTTAGGTTCAAAATTGCAAAGTTATTATGCAATGCTTAATGCAGTAGATACCAAACAAAGCTATGAGAAAAACGCAAAAGAGCTAGGACTTGAACTAACAAAAGAAAGTTTTATAAATACAATGCTATCATCTCATTTTAACGAATATGAATTAAATAAAAATAACGATAATGAAACAATAGTAAAAGACAAAGCTTTAGGGCTTAGTGCAAATGTAGGCGATATAGAAAGCTTTAATTACTACACCTTAAAGGCATTTGTTTTAAACTATCTAGCGAGTATTTTAGGGCTTATAATAGGCATAATTCTATGTGTAAAATATAAGCACAAAGCATTAGTATATATAAGCCCTTTAGTATTATTTGCTTTAGGTTTAGTGATTGATTATTTTGTAATCGGAATAAAATTACTTAAATATGTGTAAGAAAACATAATTGCATAAATTTCATTAAAATTTAAATTACATATTTATAAAAACACAATGTGTTTTTACAAGATAATTTCTAATTCCTATTTCAAATTCTATTATTCCAAATCAGATAAAAATAACCTTTTAACTTACTTATAACATAAGTTAATTAAAATGTTCCCTTATTATTTTACAAAGGAGAAATTATGGCAATTTCAAGAAGAACTTTTCTTAAAGGTTCAGCAGTTGCAGCAGGTGCAATCTCTAGCCCTATAAGTGCTGCTACAAACTTTTATGATATTAAAAAAATCCCACACGCTACACATTTTGGTGCATTTACCGCAGATGTAAATAGCGAAGGACAAGTAATAAACCTTACTCCACACGAAAGCGACAAAAATCCAAGCGTAATTACAAAAGCTATTATTGATAGAACATATTCTGATACAAGAATTAAATATCCTTGCGTTAGAAAAAGCTTCTTAGAAGGTAAAAATCGCCCAGATTTAAGAGGTCGTGAGCCTTTCGTTCGTGTAACTTGGGAAAAAGCACTTGACTTGCTTTATAAAAAATTAAAAGAAACAAAACCTGAAAATATCTTCAACGCTAGTTATGGTGGCTGGGGTCATGTTGGCTTACTACACAACTGCAACGCAGTAGCAGGTAGATTTTTTAACACCGTTTTAGGCGGAGCAATAGGCACTGATGGCGAATATAGTAACGGAGCAGCTGGTAGAGTAAATACTGCTATCGCAGGTGATTTAGAAGTTTATAGCCTACAAACAAACTATGAGCAAATGATTAAAAATTGCGAAGTTTATGTAATGTGGGGTTGCGATATTTATAAAGATAATCAAATAGATTATAAAGTAGCAAATCGTGAAAACGATGAGTGGCTTAAAAAATACGCAGCATCAAATATTAAGTTCATAAACATTGACCCACAATACACAAAAGCTGCAGAAATCACAAAAGCAGAATGGATAAAAATCGTTCCAAATACTGACGTAGCAATGATTTTAGGAATGTGCCATTATCTATATAAGAGCGGAAAATATGATAAAGATTTCATAGCAAAATATACAGATGGATTTGATAAGTTTTTACCATATTTATTAGGAAAAACTGATGGTATTGAAAAAACTCCTGAATGGGCTGCAAAAATTTGCGGTATTGATGCAGCAAAAATCAAAGAACTTTGTAATTTATTCGTTAGCAAAAGAACATTCCTAGCGGGTAACTGGGCAAATCAAAGAGCACATCACGGAGAACAAGCTGACTGGGCTATAATAACTCTTGCTTGCATGATAGGACAAGTTGGACTTGCTGGTGGTGGATTTGGATTTTCTATGCATTATTGCTCAGCTGGTGGAGCGTTTAGTGGTGCATTACTTCCTGTTGGTCTTCCACAAGGAAAAAATAATATTAATATAAATATTCCTGCAAGCCGTGTAAGTGAAGCGATTTTAAATCCAAATAAAACTATTAATTTTAAAGGTAAAACATTCACATATCCAGAAATTAAAATGTTCTATGTTGCAGGTGCAAGTGTTCTAGGACATCACCCAAATACAAATGAATTAATTTATGCTTTAAGAAAGCTTGATACCGTAGTAGTTCATGAACCATGGTGGACTCCGATGGCAAAAATGGCTGATATAGTAATCCCTGCTACAACTACACTTGAGCGTGATGATATAAGCTTTGGTGGTTCATACTCACAAGATTGGGTTTATGCTATGAAAAAAGTAATCGAGCCTGTATATGAAAGCCGCAATGATTACGATGTATTCTACGAATTAGCAAAGAGATTTGGCGAAAGAGAATTAGCTAAATTTAGCGGTGGTAAAAAAGATCATTTAGAATGGATTAGAAGCTTTTATGAAAAAAGCGATTGTATAAACGAAATGGAATTTGATGAATTCTGGGAAAAAGGCTCACTTCACTTTAAAGCTCCAAAAGAAGCTTATGAATATGTTCGCCACGCTGATTTTAGAAAAGATCCAGTAAACAACAAACTAGCAACAGAAAGTGGAAAATTCCAAATCTATTCACAAAAATTTGCTGATTATAACTTACCTGATTTCAAAGGTCATGTAACTTGGTTTGAACCAGCTGAGTATTTAGGAAATAAAGATTTAAGCAAAAAATTCCCATTCCACTTACTAAGCCCACACCCAAGATATAGAATCCACTCTCAACTTGATAACACTTGGATAAGAGATTTATACAAAATCCAAGGTCGTGAGCCAGTAGTAATTAATACAGAAGATGCTAAAAAACTTGACATTAAACACGGAGAGGTTGTAGAAGTTTATAACAATCGTGGAAGATTACTTGCAGGTGCTTATGTAAGTGATAATATTAGAAGTGGCGTTATAGCTATTCAAGAAGGTGCTTGGTATGATCCAGAAGATGACAAAGACAACGCAAGATGTAATCAAGGTCATGTGAATGTGCTAACATCTTCAAGACCAACTTCGCAAATGGCACAAGCAACAAGCGTAAATACATGCTTAGTAGCTATTAAAAAACTTGATGCTAACGAAGTGGTAAAACCATATAAAAACATAACACCACCAACTATTATAGGAGCGTAAAAAATGAAAAAAATTATAGGACTTAGTTTAGCAGCTGCATCATTATTTGCTTATCAACCTGATTATAAGCAAATATTTTTACCAACTCCTGCAAAAACAGAAGCGGTAAAGCAAGTTTTTGCAAAAGATGTAAGATTTATCTTAGATGAAAAAACAGCAATGCTAGATGATAATAAAAAAGAAATAGGAACAATTTTTGAAGGCACTCAAGTAAAATTACTAGAAACTAAAGGCGATTTAAGTAAAGTTAGCGTTGCAGGTGAAGTTGTAGGAGATAAATTAGCTTTTAGTAAAGATGGAGAATTTATTTACCTAGTTAGCAAAAGCGCTAAGCCTGAAATGAGCTTTTGGGTAAAATCTAGCTCTTTAACAAGCGATAAAGATGCAGCATTTGAAGGCGTTGAAGTATTTTATTATGATTCATGCACGAGTTGTCACGCAGCTCATGCTCCTAGCGAACACGCACTTGATGAGTGGGACGCATATTTAGGTGCAATGCAAATGAATGCAAAAATCACTGACGAGCAAAAAGATAGAATATTACGCTACATGCAAGCACATTCAAGCAATGGTGCATTTAAATAAAACTTATAGGAATTTCTTTTGAAATTCCTATTTCAAATTCTTGTGAATTTTAAAAGAATTTGAAATAGGAATTAAGATTTTTGTAATATATCCGATTTAAAGCAATAAGCATTAAGGAAATTTTATGAAAATAGACATCTCGCAAGTAAAAAACGCTCCAATAGCTAACAAAAGCGATATAAAAAGCAAAGAATTAAGCACTCTTGATATAAATAAATTAAATGCAAGTATTACTTCACATTCTTTTAGCTTTAAGACAAATAAAGAACAAGATTACAATGTATTTTTTAAATTTGATGAGAGCAATATCGGAGTAAAGCTTAGCGAAAGCAATATAAATAGATTAAAAGACTTTTTTAGCGAAGATAATTTCATTGATACTAGCAAAGGCATTATTTTAGATAAAGATGCAGCAGGATATGTCGCTGGTTGGTTTAGTGATGTAGCGTATAAAAGAAACTATCTTGCAGCTGATAAAGATAACGATGGAGAAATTACGGCTTTAGAGGCTTGGGATTTATTTGATTTAGTCAATGTAAATTATGAAGTAGCACAAGATAAAAATAAAGAATATTTTTTAAAGGCAACAAATATAGATGAAACTTATGTTTCAAATAGAATAGCAAATAGTATTGAAGGCAAATCTGATTTAAGCAAAGCATTGGATATTGTGATAAATTGGGACAAAGACTTAGATGGTAAGGTAACAGCAAGTGAGTATTGGAACACTGATAAGGATTATTTAGATGAGTTTGGGATTGCATACTATGAAGATAATCAGCCTTTTATGAGTATTCCACATATAAAAGCTGATGTTGATATAGCAGAAGAAGAAATTAAAAGAGTAAAAGAACAAGTCAAACTAAATAATATAATTGAAAAACTTAAAAAATCACAATCTTTAGATAATAACGAAAAAGAAATATTACAAAAATTTAATATCCAAAATATAAGCAATGAATTAAAAATAAGCGAAGATAAATTAAAGGATTTGATTAGTAGCGATAAATTAAAAGATTTTATATCTTATACGAAAGACTTTATAAATGAACTTAGCGAAACAAAATTACTTGATATAAAAGTATAATTCCGATTTCAAATTCCTTGCAAATTTTAAAAGAATTTGAAATAAGAATTAGCTTAATCTAAAATAATAACTTCACATTCAAGCAATACATTAAAATGCTTATACACCTCATCTTTTGCTAAATTTATAAGATAATTTGCATCATTAAAACTCGCTTTATTAAAATTGATTAAAAAGTTTGCATGTATTTCGCTAATTTTTGCTCCACCTTTAACCTTGCCTTTAAGTCCAGCCTTATCAATCAACGCACCAGCACTAAAGCCTTCGGGATTTTTAAAAATACTGCCAAAACTAAAGCCCTTTGGCTGATTTGCTCTCATTTTGCTAAATTGCTCTACTAATTCTTGTTTAAAACCTTTTTCAAGTTTTAGCCTGATTGCATAAATTGTGCCTTTAATATCACTACTTCTATATGAAAAATTCGGCATTATCCATTCATTATCAACATTTACTTCTAAAATGTAGTTTTTAATTTCAGTTTCTTTCATACCAGCATTCATTTTTGTAATACCACCCATTTGACCTGGTAAATGCGATAAAAACTCCAAACCTGTGAAATCATTTTTCTTACAATAATTAAAAATCTTATATGAGTTTGTCTTAGCTCCGATTTCTAAATAATCCTTGCAATCTTTTATATAATCAAAACAATCATCTAAAATCGCTAAGTTTTTTGGCTTATTTATTAGTAAATTACTTGCATTGCCTATTACAAAACAATCGGTTTTTACTCTTTCATTTAGCACTTTTACTTCACAAGCGTCGCCTATTCTTACGCTTGAATATTTTGAAAAATCAATTATCATAATCGCCTTGAATGCTTAGTAATTCAAAATAATCTTTTTGTAATTGTGCGTTGGTTTTGTTTAATTCGTGTATTTGATATTTTAATTTTTCTATTCTAGTATCAAGCACCATTATTGTCTCTATTGATGATTTAGAAAACAAAATCGTAAAAAGTCCAAAAAATACAATAATTACATAAAGGGCAATTTCTAAAATGCCCTTTGTAAAAATCCTAAATTTAGACTTTTTATAATTATTATTTTCTAATAATTCTTGCATTAAAACCCTGCTTCAATTTCTAATAATCTATTATATTTTGCAGTTCTTTCGCCCCTTGCAGGTGCTCCTGTTTTAATATACTTACAACACATTGCAAAATCTGCGATGAAATTATCTTCGCTCTCGCCACTTCTATGGCTCATTATAGCGTTATAATTATTTGCACGAGCTAGTTTTATAGCATCAATTGTTTGAGAGATTGTGCCTATTTGATTTGGCTTAATTAATATTGCATTTGCCATACCTTCATCAATGCCTTTTTGAAGTAATTTCACATTAGTAACAAATAAATCATCTCCTACTAACTGAGTTCTTGAACCTATTTTCTTAGTTAGATTAATCCAGCCATCATAATCTTGCTCAGCAAGTGCATCTTCAATACTTAAAATAGGATATTTTAAGAGTTTTTCATACTCGTTTATCATCTCATCACTGCTTAGTTTTTTGCCTTCGTAAGAATAAAAACCATCACTATAAAGCTCACTTGCAGCCACATCTAAAGCTAGATTTATCTTACCACTAAATCCTGCTTTATTAATAGCTTCAAGTAATAATTCAATAGCTTCTTCATTGCTATTTAGATTTGGAGCAAAGCCACCTTCATCTCCTAATGCTGTGCTTAAGCCTTTTTTCTTTAAAATATCTTTTAAAGTATGATATGTAATTGCACTTGCGAATAATTTTTCTTTAAATGTATCAAAGCCTGTTGGAAGTAGCATAAACTCTTGAATGTCTATATTATTATCTGCATGAGCTCCGCCGTTTAATACATTTAGCATAGGGGTTGGAAGATTTGTAAATTCTCCACATAAATATCTATAAAGTGGCAAATTGCAAGCATTAGCAGCTGCTTTTGCAACTGCCATTGATACTCCTAATACCGCATTTGCACCTAAGCTTGAATAATTACTAGTTCCATCAACAGCTAATAAATGCTCATCTATTTCTCTTTGATTTAACACATTTTTACCGATAATTCCAGCACCAACATGTTTTGCATTATTTACTGCTTTACTTACGCTTTTACCGAAAAAATAACTACCACCATCTCTTAATTCTAAAGCTTCATTAATCCCAGTGCTAGCCCCACTTGGAACTATTGCTTCACCACATATTCCATTTTCTAAAACAACTTTTACTTTAACGCTAGGATTACCCCTGCTATCTAGCACCTCAAGCGCATCAATCTTCGCTACTTTCACCAAAATCTCCTTCTAATGTAATATCATCACCTATGCTTGTTTTAATTTTTTCTGCAATTTCATTTGCTATTTCTTTGTTTTCTTTTAAGAATATTTTTGCGTTTTCTCTACCTTGACCTAACTTACTTCCACCATAGCTAAGCCATGCACCGCTTTTATCAATAATATCAAGCTTAATTCCATAATCAATTAGCTCACCCTCATAGCTAATTCCTTCGCCAAACATGATATCAAATTCCGCTGTTTTAAATGGAGGCGCAACCTTGTTTTTAACAATCTTAGCTTTAGTTCTATTTCCGATAGGCTCTTCACCTTGTTTTAATGTAGCTACTTTTCTAATATCAATTCTAACACTAGCATAAAACTTAAGTGCATTTCCACCTGTTGTAGTTTCTGGGCTTCCGTAACCCATTTGACCGATTTTCATACGAATTTGGTTTATGAAAATTACCATTGAATTCATCTTGCTAACAACTGAAGTAAGCTTTCTTAAAGCTTGGCTCATTAATCTTGCTTGAAGACCTACATGAGTATCGCCCATCTCTCCATCAATTTCAGCCTTAGGAGTAAGTGCTGCAACGCTATCAACTATTATTAATTCAACCGCGCCACTACTTGCTAAACGCTCTACAATCTCAAGCGCTTCTTCACCACAACTTGGTTGGCTTACTAATAAATCATCAATATTTACACCTAGATTTTTTGCATAAACAGGATCAAGTGCGTGTTCAGCATCAATAAAAGCACACGTGCAACCCATTTTCTGAGCTGATGCAACTATTTGAAGAGTTAGAGTTGTTTTACCACTACTTTCAGGTCCATAGATTTCAATTATTCTTCCTTTTGGAACTCCACCAATTCCTAAAGCCATATCAAGCCCAAGCGAACCTGTGCTAATTGGCTCAGCCTTTACGATAGGCTTATCACCAAATCTAACAATAGCACCTTCTCCACAAGCTTTATTAATGCCTTTAAGTGCGGCTTCTAGGGCTTTTGCTTTATCATCAATTATTGTTGTTTCTTTTGCTTTTGCCATACCTTTCCTTTTAATTAATTCTTTAATTTGATTTTTAACCTAAGATTATAAATAAATAATAATATCGCTAAAAATGAAGCGATTAAAAAAGCATCTCTTGGATGATGTAAATTAAATAAATTTTCTAATATTTCATCAATCAAAGGACTTGCAAATTGTCCGCTAAATGTTGCAATACTAGCTATTGCCATATTTGTAGCTAGATTTTGCTTTTTACTTCTTGTGCTAATTTGAGAAAATAAAAACGGCAGAGTAAATCCAACCGCAAGACCATTTAAAATAGCTGCAATAATTCCTATAATTAGCATTATATTAATACCTAAAATACTAAAAGGCTCATCTAATCTAATAGAAAATAAAGAAAACGCCAAAATATAAAGAATTGCACCTGTAATTTTTATCTTTGTTCTAATTTTTTTAATCAAGGCTTGAAGTTTCATTGAAGCAATTGCACCAAATAAACCATTAAGCCCCATAATAACACCAATAAAACTTGCACTTATGATTTGCTCTTTTTGATAAATTATAGAAAAATTATTAGTGAAGTTAAAAAATAAAACCTGCATAAAAAATAAATTAATATAAATTCCACTTAGATTTTTTACATTTCTTAAATCTAATTTCTTTTCTTTTTGTGCGATTATTATTTTAGGTAAAAAAATCATATTTAAAATAAATAAAACTAAAGCAAAAAGATATATTAAAAAACTATATTGCCAAGAAATTGAAGCTAAAAACCCAGAAAAACTAACGGTAATTACTGCACCTAATTGATTGCACATCGCACTAAGCCCCATTAATTTTCCTTGCTCTTCTTTTTTAAACAAAAAACCAAGCAATGAAACGCTAAGTGGCATTAAAAATCCAGTTCCAAGTCCTAAAATTGCTCTACAAAATAAAACTTGATAAATATTATCTAAAAAAAACGGACTAATACCGCCTACAATAAATAATGTAAATCCTATAAAGGCAAGTTGTTTAACATTTAAAAAATTAGCTAATTTTGCAAAAACAAGACTAGATAAAATAATGAAAAGCGATGGCAAAGTAATAATTAATTTTATTAAAATTTCATCTTCACTAGCAAAGTGCTTAGCAATTAGACCTAATGCAGGTGCAACAGCAGCTCCACCAGTAACGGTTGCTAAAGAAATACTTAAGATTGAGATTTTTAGCATATTCATTGAAGTTTCCTTAAGATTTATATAAAAAAACTATAATGAAAAAAATCAAATTAAAGGCAAATAATGAGAATTACACTACTAAATCACACCCCGTTAAATATATGCTCTCATGCTATGAGAACTTGTTGGCAAAGTTTTGATAAAGGTGATAATGGCGGAGAAAAAGACTGCGAATTAATCAATCGTATAGGTAATATTTATAAGCATTCAAGCACTTTAGAGCATTTGCATTATAATTTCTATATTCAAGGCATTTCAAGAGCATGCTTACAAGAATTAGCAAGACATAGAATGGCAAGTTTATCTGTAAAAAGCACTAGATATACATTAAAAGAACTAAGAAATGAAAGCGAGTTTAAGGAATTTGATTTTGCTAACGCTCAAAGATATATTGTGCTAACTGGAAATCGCTTAGTTGATAATGCTAGTATTTGTGCTTTAGAAAAATTAAGAATTATTTTAAACGCTGAAGGTATGACACAAGATATTGCAAAATATGCCCTACCAGAATGCTATAAAACTGAGCTTACTTGGAGTATAAATGCAAGAGCTTTACAAAATTTCTTAACTCTTAGAACAAGTAAAGCCGCATTAAAAGAGATTAGAGAGCTAGCTTACAATATCTATGAAGCTTTACCAGAAGAACATAAATTTATATTCAAAGGTTGCTTAAATGAAGCAAATTAGTCTTGCTCATAGCCCTGATGCTGATGATATTTTTATGTATGCAGCAATCCGCTATGGTTGGATAAGCTCGGAGTTTAATTATACTAGCATTGCTGATGATATTGAGACCTTAAATAAAGCGAGTTTAAATAATATCTATGATGTTTGTGCGATTTCTTTTGCTGTGTATCCAAAAATACAAAGTGAATATGCATTACTAAGATGTGCAACAAGCTTTGGCAATGGCTATGGTCCAAAATTAATCACTCTAAAAGATAAGGTTTTAAAGCCTAATTTTAAAGTTGCTTTAAGTGGAGAAAATACTACAAATGCTCTTTTATTTCGTTTAAAATATCCAAATGCTAAGATTACATATATGAATTTTTTAGATATTCAAAATGCTGTTTTAGATGGCAGTGTTGATGCTGGGGTATTAATTCATGAAAGCATTCTTAATTATAGCGATAAATTAAGGGTTGAATGTGAGATTTGGGATATTTGGGCTGAGTTTTGCAAGGCTGAGTGTGGCGAAGTTTTAAGCTTACCACTTGGTGGAATGGCAATACGCCGTTCTTTAATGCTAAGTGATGCAATTAAGATTGAAAATGAACTAACTCGTGCAGTAGAAGTCGCTACTAAAAATAAAGCTTCATTAAGTCGCATTTTGCTTAGTAAAAACGAAGTTAGAGTAAATGAAGCTGAGCTTAATAAATATCTAAGCCTTTATGCAAATGATGAGAGTATAAGCCTAAGCGATGAACAAATAAAATCTCTTGATATATTATTTAAACTAGGCGAAAAGCTAGGATTTAGTCCTTGTAAAACGAAGGATAATTTAATCCCAACAGAATACGAAGGATTAAGAAATTCATGAAAAATCTTTTGGTAATTGTTGATTTTCAAAATGATTTTATAAATGGCTCACTAGGATTTGAAAAAGCCAAATCCTTAGAGCCAATTATCTTAGAAAAATATGAAAAATATTTAAAAAATAATGATGATATAATTTTTACCTTTGATTTGCACTATGATGATTATTTAGACACTTTAGAAGGGCAAAAACTACCTATAAAGCACTGCATAAATGAAACTTACGGAGCTAAAGCTTATAAAAAATTTGATGATTTAGCTAAAAATCATTTATGTTTTTATAAAAACACTTTTGGCTCACTTGAACTTGGAAATTATCTAGCTAATAAAGATTATGCAAATATTGAAATTGTTGGACTTGTAAGTAATATTTGCGTTTTATCAAATGCTATCATCATAAAAGCTGCAAAGCCAAATACAAGAATTTTTATTGACAAAAACGCAACCGCAAGTTATGATGAAGATTTACATAACAAAGCTTTAGATATTTTAAAAAATCTTCATATAGATATAATTTAACACTTTTTTGACACTTTTTATTTTTATAATACGAACTTATTTTTAAAACAAGGAAGAAAAATGAGATTATTATTTTTAGCAGCGTTTGCGTTAAGTCTTAGCGTAAATGCAAAAACTTTAAACGATAGCGATTTTAAAGCTATGCAAAATGAGCTAAACGAAAGTATGGCAAAAATGCATGGAAAAATGAATGCAGGTTTAGTTGAAAAAGACCCTGATTTATCATTTGTTGTAGGTATGTTACCACACCACGAAGGTGCTGTTGATATGGCGAAAATCGTATTAAAATACGGCGAAGATGAAAGCATTAAAAAACTAGCAGAAGATATTATAAAAGCTCAAGAAGCAGAAATTAAATTTATGCAAGAATATTTAGACAAAAAAGGTTATAAATATCCAGAGCATTCAAACCACAATCATTAATTAAACCCCTTCTTTTAGGGGTTTATACTAATTAAGCTTTTATATCAAGCAACTTTGTTTCGCTAAGTTCATTTATGAAGTCTTTTGTATAAGATATAAAATCTTTTAATTTATCGCTACTAATTAAATCTTTTAATTTATCTTCGCTTATATTAAGATTTATAGCAAAATCTTTTAAGAGTTTCTTTTCATCATTTGTAAGACTTTCTAAGCCTTGATTTTTTAGCTTTGCTAAGGTTGCTAACTTTTTTAATTCTTCTAATTCTTTTTCTTTTAATTTATCTGTATTTGTAAGCTTATATGTATTAATCAAATCTTCATTGTTTTTATTATTAGATACTTCTAAATTATCTTCAAAATATCCATTTTCACCTATATCTAAAAATTCGCTAAATGTTATCGCTCCATCAAGGTTTTTATCATATTTTAAAGTAAGATTTAAAGAATTACTAATGCTCATAAGTAATGCTTATTGCCTTAAATCGGATATATTTTAAAAAGGTTTAGTGGCAGTAAAAACTGCCATTATTAAGTTTGTAATTCCTATTTCAAATTCTTAAAAATTATTTATAAATTTCTTTAAAGTTTTTATAAAAATTATCAAAGGTTTTATTTGCTATATTTGTTCTAATTTCTTGCATTAAATTTAAATAATAATGTAGATTATGCAAACTTGCTAAGCGAAAGAATGTAATCTCACCTGCTTTAAATAAATGATGAATATAAGCACGGCTAAAGTTTTTGCAAGCATAACAAGAGCAATTACTATCTATTGGATTTTTATCAAGTTTCATTGAACTAGCCTTTATATTTATCTTGCCAAAACTTGTAAATAAAGTCCCATTTCTAGCATTTCTAGTAGGCATAACACAATCAAACATATCAACCCCACGAGCGACATTTTCAACCAAATCAAGTGGAGTTCCAACCCCCATTAAATATCTAGGGCGATTCGTTGGCATTAAAGGAGTTAGATTTTCTACCGTTTCATACATTAATTCATTTGGCTCTCCAACACTTAGCCCACCGATAGCTAAGCCATCAAAAGAATGCTCATTTTCGCATTCTAATATACCTTCAAGGCATTCTTTTCTATAAGTTTTATTAGTTCCGCCTTGAACAATTGCGAAAATATTTTGCTCTCTTTTAAGCTCTTCATCATAAAGCTTATTAAACTCTAGTTTATAAAGCTCTTTTGAATATTTTTTAAGCAAAGTTTCTTCATCATTATTTTTAAATTCTTTTTTCATCTCAAGCGATAATTTAGCCCAATAAATCGTGCGTTTTAGACTTGCCTTAATCCTTTCATCACTTGCAGGTAAAGCACACAAATCATCTAAAACCATACAAATATCACTATTTAAAAGATACTGAGTTTTAAGCACACTTGCAGGAGTAAAATTATGAATTGAACCATCTATGTGGCTTTTAAACGTAATTCCTTCATCACTATGTTTTGTATTTTTGCTTAGCGAAAATGCTTGAAATCCCCCGCTATCTGTCAAAAAAGAACCTTTATATTTTGTAAAATTATGAAGCCCTCCAAAATTAGCAATGATATTTGCACCAGGTCTTAAATATGTATGATAAGTATTTGCTAAGATTATCTTAGCACCTAAGGTATTTTGCATATCATTTGCATCAAGAGCTTTTACACAAGCTTGAGTTCCAACAGGCATAAAACAAGGGGTATTAAACTCTCCATTAGCCGTTGTTACCTTGCCAAGTCTAGCAAAATTATCGCTTGAATATAAATCAAATTTCATTATAATCTTTCCTTTAAAATTGGAGTTGTTATGAAAAAAATATTAATTTTAGCTAAGGTTTGCGTAGCAAATCATTTTCTAAAAGAATTAACAAGGTTTAAGGATAGCACAAAAGAATATATAATCGTTTGCCAAGAAGATATTCCTTTTAAACACAATTTTACTCATATTAAAATTGACCCAACAAACGCTGCTAGACTTAAAAACTACATAGATGATAAATTAGAATTAGTATATATTTTATTAGATGAAAAAGAAGACACAAGACTTGCTTATGATGCGATTAGACAAATTGCTAAGCGTGTAAGAATTGTAGTCTTATCAAATAATAAAGAATACGAAAACGATAGCTTTTGCACTCTAGTAAATCAAGAAGAAAGCACTACAAATCATCTAATAGATATTTTGCCAAATATGCCTATGATTGCAAGAGATATAGGACTTGGAATTGGCGAAATAATGCAAGTTTTTGTGCCTGTTGGCTCAATTTATGCAAATAAACATATAAATGCAATTGCTCAAGAATTTTATAAAATCGCTCTAATTTATAGAGATAATCAAATAATTTTGCCAAAGCCAGATACTCAAATACTAGCAAATGATGAACTTGTTTTAGTAGGTGATCCAAATATTTTAAACCTTATGTTTTCAAGGATTAAAGGTCAAGTTGGACAATTTCCTAGCCCTTATGGAGATACAATTTGTGTAATTATTGATATGAAAATTGACACAAATATAGACAATTTAATAAATACAGCACTTTTATTGCACGCAAAAACAAATAGTATTAAGCTAATTTTTTATGTAATAAACCCAACTCTAAATAAATCATTAGAAAAATTAAAGAAATTAAAAAGAAAGACAATAATAGTCCATATTAAATATGAAGCTACATCGGTAAAAGAAACGATTTTTGAGTTTTCTAATGTATATTCTGGGCTATTTATTGTAAGCAAAGAAATTTTTAAAAAAAATATGGAGCAATTATACGATAGTTCTATGCCTGTTTTAAAGGTTGGAAAAGTTGATTTTGCAAAGCTTAACTCAATAGCGTGTATAAGTTCAGGCTCACTTGGCGTAGAGAATTTAACTTCTACTTTATTAGATATTTCTTTATTATTAAATCTTGATGCAAAATTACTTTATTTTGACAATGCAAACCCTGTAAATGATGATTTAATAGAGCATATAAATATGCAATCACAATTTTTTAATAAAAACCTTGAATTAGTAGAATACAAGAGCAAAAATCCATTATTAGACTTAAAATTTAATCCTTATATTATCCATTGTCTTGGATTTGAAAAACAATTATTACATACTAATACATTAAAATATTTATCAAATGATTTTTCTAAGCTATATGAAGTATTAGACGATAATTATCAGCTGTTTATACCAGTAGTTTAACGGAATTTGAAATAGGAATTTGCTTTAATTCCTATTTCAAATTCTTTAAAAATTTATCTTCAAAAAAATTAAAATTTTTCTCTAATTTTTTTCATAAAAAATTCTTAAAAAATTTTCATAATTTTTTTAATTTTTTTGTATAATATTTTTTTAATTTTTAAAGGAGAGAATATGAGTGCAAAATCTTATGTAAATGACACGCTTGAATTAATCAAAACTTATTCAGCTAGACAACCTATATTTTTACAATGTGCAACTGAAGTTTTAAAATCAGTTATACCATTGTTAGAAAGTAATAAACAATACGAGCAACACGCTGTATTACAAAGACTTGTAATGCCTGAGAGAACAATAATTTTTAGAGTTGTATATATTGATGATAGCGGTAAAGCACAAACTCATTTTGGTTATAGAGTGCAATTTTCTAGCACACTTGGACCTTATAAAGGTGGGCTTAGATTTCACCCAACTGTAAATCTTGATATTTTAAAGTTCTTAGCATTTGAGCAAATCTTTAAAAACTCTTTAACAGGTCTTTATATAGGTGGTGGTAAAGGTGGAGCAAACTTTGATCCAAAAGGCAAAAGCGATGCAGAAATTATGAGATTTTGTCAAGCATTTATGAGCGAACTTAGCAAACACATAGGTTATTCAACCGACGTTCCTGCAGGAGATATTGGTGTTGGAGCTAGAGAGCTTGGATATATGTTTGGAGCGTATAAAAAAATCACTTCTAAATTTGATGGAACCCTAACAGGTAAAAAAATTAGCTGGGGTGGTTCATTAGTTAGAAAAGAAGCAACAGGCTATGGAACTGTGTATTTTTCTAATGAATTATTAAAAGAAAAAGGCGAAGGCTTTGAAGGAAAAACCTGCGTTGTATCAGGTAGTGGAAACGTTGCTATTTATACTATTGAAAAGCTAAATCAATATGGAGCAAAAGTTGTAGCAGTAAGCGATAGCGATGGTTATGTATATGATAAAGACGGAATTGATTTAGATTTATTAAAAGAAGTGAAAGAAAATTTAAGACTTCGTGTAAGTGATTATGCAAATCGCAAAAAAGGTGCTGTATTTGTATCTAAAGTAAATTACGAAAAAGGAACTAATGGTATTTGGAGCATTCCTTGTGATTATGCTTTCCCTTGTGCTACACAAAACGAATTAAGCTTACTAGATGCAAAAAATCTTCATAAAAATGGTTGTAAATTAATCGCTGAAGGTGCAAACATGCCTTGCACACTTGATGCTCAAAAGTTCATTTTAGAAAACAAAATGTATTATGCACCAGCAAAAGCAGCAAACGCAGGTGGAGTTGCTACAAGCGCATTAGAAATGCAACAAAATGCTAATATGACTTCTTGGACATTTAGCGAAGTTGATGAGAAATTACATAAGATTATGAAAGATATTTATGCAAGAACTTCAGCTACTGCAAAAGATTTTGGCTTTGAGCATAACTTACTTGCAGGTGCAAATATTGCAGGCTTTAAAAAAGTTGCAGATGCTATGATAGACCAAGGCTATATTTAAGCCTAAAAGCCCTATTTTTAGGGCTTTTTTGACAAACTTAACATTAACTTTCTTTTATTATTATTTCCCTTTAAAATTAAAAAATCAGGTTAAATATGAAAACAATATTATATGTAAGTGCTATTAGCTCTTTTTTATATGCAAACACTATAAGTGATATTGAATTTAAAGGCTTATATCATTTATCAGCAGAACAAGCATTAAAGGCAATAGATTTAAAAGTAAATGATGAAATAAATATATACAAGATTAATAATGCTGTAAAAAATCTATTTTCTTATGGATATTTTGATGATATTTATGTAGATGAAAATAATGGAAAGCTTACTTTTAATGTAGTAGAAAAGCAATTCATCGCAAAAGTAAATATCAAAGGAACTTCAAGTAATGATAAAAAGCAAATTGAATCATTTTTAAGTATTAAAAAAGGTGAAGCTTATAATGAAAGAAAAATAAGCGAAGCAAAAGAAAAAATCATTCTCTACTATCAATCTCGTGGCTTTTATGATAGCGTTGTAGAAGTTGAGACCCAAGATTTAGAAAATAATGCTGTTGTGCTTAACTTTAATATAAATCGTGGAGAAATAATAACTATTAAAAAAGTTAATTTAATAGGAGCAAATAAGCTTAATTATAGTGATTTTGACCCTGTGATAGCAAATAAAGAAAAAGAATTATTAGGCTGGTTTTGGGGCTTTAATGATGGTAAATTATATTCAACCGAACTTCCAAATGATTCAGCAAGAATTAAGGATGAATATATGAAAAAAGGCTATCTTGATGCTAATGTTTCAAGTCCTTATTTAGAAGCAAATATGCAAAATTATAAAGCTGAATTAACTTATTATATAAACGAAGGCAAGCGTTATAAAATAGAAGAAATAAGCATAGAAAATCCTTTAGAAAATGAATTAAAAATCAATGTAAAAGATTTAAGAAGTAAAAAAGGAAAATACATAAACTCAGAAAAAATTCGCTCTGATATTGAGTTTATAAAGACTAAATTCCAAGATAAAGGCTACGCTTTAGCAGAAGTTTATCCTGATATTGCCAAAAATGATAGCGATGGTTTAGTAAAAATTGATTTTAAAGTTAATTTAGGCAAGATTTATAATATAGGTGAAGTGATTGTTAAAGGAAATGACAAGTCTTTAGATAAGGTAGTAAGAAGAGAGCTTTACCTTACTGAAGGTATGCAATTTAGCAAAACTGACTTAAACGATAGCATAATCGCACTTAAAAAAACCGGATATTTTGAAGAAGTTGATATCACTCCAAAACCTAGCTTTACAGGAGATATTGATTTATTAGTAGAAGTTAAAGAAAAAGCAACCGGCTCAATTACAGGTGGCGTTGGATATAGCACTGCTGATGGATTTTTAATGAATGCTTCTGTTAGCGATAGAAATATCTTAGGTAGTGGAATGTATGGTGGAGTTAATGTTGAAAAATCAGATAAAGATGTAACAGGTAAAATCTTTTTAAATAATCCTAGATTGTTTGATTCAAAATTTTCAAGCGGTTTTGATATATATAGCTATAAAAGAGATTGGGATACTTACGAAGAATATAACAATGGTTTAGAGCTTAGTATAGGAAGAGAATTTGCTAGATATTGGGGAGCTGGGGCTATTTATAATTACGAGCAAAGTGATTTAAGAAAAGCAACTATTGAAATGATAGCAAGTGGTGAAAAATTAGGAAAATCAAAAAAATCAGCTATTACACCTTATATTTATTTTGATAATACTGATGATTTTTACTTGCCAAGAAGTGGTATTTATAGTAGAGCTGCATTTACTTATGTAGGTTTAGGAGGCGATCAAAAATATAAAAAATTCGCTTTTGATTTCAAATACTACAAAGGCTTAAAAGAAGATTTTGATACAGATTTAATCTTTAGATTTAGAACTTCATTTAATAAACTATTTAATTATAAAAACACTCCTATAAACTCAAGATTATATCTTGGTGGTTTAAGAAGTGTAAGAGGATATGAAAGCGATTCTATCACCCCAAAAGGAATAGGATATTATGACCCTGCAACACACTCAAAGGTAAATAAACCAGGTAATGGAATAATAGCTTATCCTTATGATAAAGGGGGAGCAATTTCACTTAATTCAAGTGCTGAAATAAATTTCCCTTTAATAAATAAATTAAAACTTCGTGGTTCAATTTTCTATGATTATGGTATGATAGGCGAAAAGAAATTAAACGAGATAAAAAGACAAAGTGCAGGAATTAGTCTTGATTGGACTACTCCTATGGGGCCACTTGTGTTTGTATTCTCAAAACCTCTTGATAAAAAAGCAGGAGATAAAACAAATACTTTTGAATTTAGTATAGGAAGTCAATTTTAGGAGATAAAATGAATTTTGCAGATATTTTTAACTTTAGAAAGGCTCAACCAAAACCAAGTGAAGCACCAAATCACTGGGTAAAGTGTGATAATTGCCATGCTTTAATGTATTATAAAGAAGTAGCAAGCTGTTTTAATGTTTGCCCAAAATGTGGATTACATATGAAAATTAGTCCTAAAGAGCGTATTGAAATGCTTGTAGATGAAGGAAGTTTTATAGAATATGATAAAACTTTAAGAGCAAATGACCCTTTAAAATTCGTAGATTCAAAAAGCTATAAAAAACGCTTAAGCGAAAGTGAAGAAAAAACAGGAAGAACAAGTGCAGTAATTTCAGGAGAATGCAAAATTGGTGGAATTGGCGTTCAATTATGTGTGTTTGATTTTTCTTTTATGGGTGGTTCTTTAGGTAGTGTTGAAGGCGAAAAAATAGTTCGAGCAATTCAAAGAGCTATGGAGAAAAAAGAAGGATTAATAATAATAAGTGCAAGTGGTGGTGCTAGAATGCAAGAAAGCACTTATTCACTAATGCAAATGGCAAAAACTTCAGCAGCCTTAAAACTGCTAGCTAGAGAAAGACTTCCTTATATATCAATTCTTACAAATCCTACTTTTGGTGGGGTATCAGCTTCATTTGCTTGGCTTGGGGACTTAGTTATCGCTGAACCTATGGCACAAATCGGCTTTGCAGGAGCTAGAGTAATTAAGCAAACAATAGGTGCTGATTTACCTGAAGGATTTCAAAGTGCTGAGTTTTTATTAGAACATGGACTTATTGACGCTATCGTAACTAGAGCTAATCAGCGTGAATTTTTAAGCGATTTTTTACGATATTTTAAATGAATATAAATATTTATTTTATTCAAAAAAAATTAGAAAAACTAAGCGAGATTGAAAATAGATTTATAAAACTTATAAATCAGCATTCAAAGCTTAGTTTAAACAATGTTTTTTCAAAACAAATTGCAAAAGCTCAAGATTTAGGCTCAAATGAAGCAAAACTTGAATATGCAAAAGCTTATATGCCTTACAAAAAATCTTTTAGCATAGCACTAAGCGAAAGGGGTAAGAGTATTGATAGCATTGAGTTTGCAAGCTTATTAAAAGATAAAAATGAGATTAATTTTTTTGTCGGTGGAGCTTATGGATTTAGCGATGAGTTTTTAAATGAATGTGATTATGTTTTAAGCTTTTCTAAGCTTACCTTTTCACACGAATTAGCTAGAATTGTGTTACTAGAACAGATTTATCGTGGTTTTTGTATAAACAAAAATCATCCTTATCACAAATAAAGGGGAGTTATGAAAATTAGAAACTTTTTTATTTATTCTATTTTGTATTTAATTATAGTAGGCTTTATTGTAATTGTATTTTTCCATGATTTATTAGCTACTAAAAGAGCTGTTGAAATAAGCGTTTTTAATTATCAAAAAACTTTGGAATTTGAAAACGTAATTTGGGTTGGCTTACCTTTAGCAGTTTATATGGTTTTTGCTTTACTTTATTTTTATTCTTCGTTTTTATCACTACATTTTGCAAAAAAAAGACTAGTAAAAGACGGGAAAAAATTTGAAAATTTCTTAGAAGAATTAGTATTAGAAAAAAACAATAGCTATAAATTTAAAACAAAAGAATTTCAAGAAGCAAGCGAATTAGTAAAATCGCTTTATTATAAACAAGCAGGAGCTTTAGGGGATAAATTAAACAATGCAATAGCAATAAGAGCTATGGTTGAAAACGGAGAAATCTGTGATTTAAAACCTTTTAAGCTAGGAAAAGATAATGAACTTTTCTTAAAAAATGAAGCTAATAAAGCTAAACATGATTTAAACTATGCTTATAATTTACTCAAAAATCAAGATGAAATCAACGATGAAATAAGCCTTAGTGCTTACAATAATTTAATGCTAAACGGACTTTATGCAAATATTAAAACTCTTAAAATCCAAAAAAGCAAAGAAGATGTAAAAATACTTTTAAATAGATTTATAAACGATGATTTAAGTCTAAGCAATGCTGAGCTTGAAGTTTTGATTTTTAGTGTTGATTTTAATGAAAGCGAGTATTTAGATATAGCAAAAGATTTATTTACTAAGCTTGAGCCTGAGAGTATAAAAGGGATTTTTTATAAATTAAAAAATGAAAAAGAATTAGCCTTTAGAGCTTATTTATATTTACTTGCAAAACTTGCATTAATTGATGAATTAATAGAGCAAATTTATAGTAGTGAAGCTAATTTAGAAGATTTTAAACTAATAGTATTTTTAAAAGAACAAGGTAAAACATACGATGTTGACAAACTTATTTGCTAATTCTAAACCTTTAATTTTAGCACCTATGGCAGGTCTTAGCGACCTTGCCTTTAGAAGACTTGTAAAAAAATTTGATTGTGATATTACAATTAGCGAAATGATTAGCTCAAATGCTCTTGTATATGAGAGCGAAAAATCACGCACAATGCTAGAAAAAGATAAAAGCGAAATACCTTTTATAGCCCAAATAGCAGGTTCAAACAAAGAAATAATAAAAAAAGCAGTTGAAATCATAAATAACGAAGAAAACATTCACGGAATTGATTTTAACTGCGGTTGTCCTGTAAATAAAGTAATAAAACAAAACGCAGGTTCAGCACTTTTAAAAGATTTAGATACTTTAAAATCCTTGCTAGATATTATAAAATCAAACAACAAAGTAGGAACTACAAGCGTTAAAATTAGGCTAGGATTTAACGAATGCGAAATAGAAAAAATAATAACAGCTCTAAATGAATTAGAATTAGATTTTATAAGTATTCACGGAAGAACTAGAGCTGGAATGTATAGTGCTAAAGTAAATTACGATGCTATTAAACTAGCAAAATCTTTAGCAAAAACCAAAATCGTAGCAAATGGCGATATATCTTATGAAAATCACAAGGTTGTTTTAGAACATACAAACGCAGATGCTTTAATGATAGGAAGAAATGCCATTGGAAATCCTTGGATTTTCTCAGAAATTAAAGGAAAGTCTAAAGATATAAATAAATGCGAAATTATCTTAACTCATTTTGAATATATGTGTGATTTATATAAAGATTATGCTTGCTCATTATTTAGAAAACACTTGCACGAATATTCAAAAGGTTTAGCAAATGCAAGTGAATTTAGAAATGAAGTAAATCGTATAAATGAGCCTAAAATTATGTTTAATATTATAAAAGAGTTTTTTGATGCAGCAAATTATTAAAAACCTTGATTTAGTTGAGTATTTAGATGAATTATTTGCAATGTTTGCAAGAAGTAAGCCTTTGTTTATTCAAGGCGATACAAACTTGCACCTAGCAAGAATAAATGAATTATGCGAATATGAATTAAAAGACATAAAAAGCGTAAAAGATTTAAGCAATGCTTTAAATCATCTTAGCAAAAAGGGTGTTTTACACCTTGATGAGATTGAAGAGTTTATAAAAATTATAAATTATTTTAAATACTTAGCCCAAATTCCGTTTTCAAATTCCTTTCAAAAATATCTTGAAAAAATCATAATTCCTAAAGAAATTGAAGATATTTTAAAATACTTTAAAGATGATAAATTCGATGAAGATAGCGATGAGAGTTTATTAAATATAAAGGCAAAAATAAAAGAACTAAATCAAAGCATAAGCCAAAGCCTAAGAGCTACAATAAATCAAAAAAACCTTGAAAGTTATTTAATAGATACACAAATTCACTTTATTTTAAATACTGAATGCTTGTTAGTTAGGGGTGGTTTTGCAAAAGTTCTTGAAGCAAATATTATCTCAAGAAGTAGCGGTGGGGGATTTTATGTTGAGCCAAATAATATTTCAAATTATAAGCAAGGCATAAGAAGACTGCAAAACGAAGCAGATGAGAAAAAATACGAATATGCCAAAAAATTCAGCGAAATTTTATCAAAGCACTTATTGTTTTTAAAATTTATAAATAAAGAATTTGATTTAATTGATAGCTATATTGCAAGGGTTAATTTTGCTAAGAAAAAGGATTTAAGCTTTGTTGCTCCAAGCAATGATGAAAAAATAATCTTAAGTGAGTTTTGCCACCCTGCACTAAATAATCCAAAGCCTGTTAGTGTTGAGTTTAACGAACAAGTATTATTAATAACAGGTGTAAATGCTGGTGGAAAATCAATGCTACTTAAAAGCCTAATGGCAGCTAGTTTTATGGCTAAATATTTAGTTCCTATGAGAATTAATGCTAATAAATCAAAAATAAGTGCATTCAAAGAATATATAAGCATTATAGAAGATCCGCAAATGGCAAAAAACGATATATCAACCTTTGCAGGAAGAATGTTAGCTTTTGCAAAAATGAATGGCAAGAAAAACTTCTTATTAGGAGTTGATGAGATTGAATTAGGAACTGATTTTGAAGAAGCAAGTTCGCTATTTTTTACCCTAATTTGTGAGCTTAAAAAACATGGAAAATTAATAATCACAACTCATCACAAAAGACTTGCAATGCTACTTGCTAAAGAAAATGGAGTTAGTCTATTAGCAGCTTTATATGATATTAAAAATGAGCGTCCTAAATATGAGTTTTTAGCTGGAATTGTTGGTAAATCTTATGCTTACGAAACAGCTTTAAGATATGGAATTCCTGCAGGCTTAATTGAGCTTGCCAAAAAAAGCTTTAGTGAAGCTGAGCAGAATATAAACGAAATGCTAAATAAAAACCTAGAGCTAGATGCAAAACTTAAAATGCTAATAGCAAATAATGAAAAAAAAGAAAGCAAACTAAACTCTCTTTTAGAAAACTTAAAAGACAAAGAAAACAAACTTCAAGATGAATACAAAAAAAGAAGAAATGAATTAGAAAACGAATATTTTAAAGCTATAAATGCTGCCAAAAAAACTCTTGATTTTAGCGACTTAAAAGACAAGCAAAGACAAATTAATGCAGCAAATGCACTAAAGCAGCAAATAAAACCTGAAGCCGTTAAAAGAGCTGATTTTAAGGTAGGTGATTTTGTAAAATATGAAAAAATTAAAGGCAAAATCATCGCATTAAACAAAAATATAGCAACCGTGCAAACTGATATGCTACAATTAAAACTTGATATTTCAATGTTAAAAGCAAGTGCTGAAATTCCTAAATCAAATTCTAGCAAAGTTACTTATGAAAAAAACGTAAGTAATGCAAGCGTAAAGCTAGATTTACATGGTTTAAGAAGCGAAGAAGCAATTGATTTGCTTGATAAATTTATTTCAGATTCTTTGATTGCAGGATTTGATGAAGTGATTGTGTATCATGGAATAGGAACAGGTCGTTTAGCAGCAGCTGTTAAAGAATATTTAAAATCAAGCAAAAGCATAAAAAGTTTTAGCGATGCACCTGCAAATGCTGGTGGGTTTGGAGCTAAGATTATAAAATTATAAGGCGTTAATATGGAAGCTAGGGATTTTAAAAAAATAAAAAATGTTTTATATTTATTAGTTAGTGTTTTTTTATTACTTAATCTATATCTTTTTATGGATTCAAGAAATTATGTGAAATTATTTGCAGAAAGCTATCTTCATTCTTTAATGAATAAAGAAAAAACAAAAACCCTACCTGAACTAGATGAATTCACAATAGAAAATGGCAAAATCATTGTAAAAGGCGGAAAAGAGCCAAAATTAAGCGAATTAGAATTGCAAGATTTAATCAAAGATGAAGAGATTTACCAAGCTACAAAACTTAATAAAAATCATTTTGAAATAAAACATTATGAATTACAAGATGGCGTTTATTACGGATTTAGCGATGATTTTTATCTTACTAATTCAAGATTTTATCAACTTTATGTGCCTTTATTTTTAAATGCCTGTTTTTTTATTTTGATGTTTATTTTATATAAACAAAAAAAAGCCATAGAAAATCAATACCAAAGAATAATCTCAACTTATAATAAAAGAATAGAAAAGCTTGAAATTGAAGCTAGTATTGACCCATTAACTCAGCTAAAAAATAAAAGAAGCTTAGAAAAATCAATAATTTTGATGAAAAATCCAAAGCTTTTATTAGTAGATATTGATGAATTTAAAAAGATTAATGATTATTTTGACTCTAATACTGCTGATAATTTATTAAAACATATTGCACTAATAATGAGCGATTTTGCTAGTGATAATGGCTTAGAGGTTTATAGATTAGATGGGGATTTATTCGCACTTTTAGAAGATAGCATAGAAGATGAACAAAGATATGAAGAATTAGTAATTGAACTTATGCAAGAGCTTAAAAATAAAGACTTAAGTATAGAATACAATAATCAAACAGCAAGCATAGTATTAACCATCACAATGGGGCTTTGTTTAGAAAACGAAAATACTCTTAAAAAAGCTTTCATTGCTTTAAAAAGAGCTAAAAAAGATAATAAAAACTTCGTATGTTATTCAAAATTCTTAGATGAAGAAAAAGAATATTTCAATCAATTAAGCACAGCAAAAAGAGTTCAAAGCGCTATTGCAAAAGATGAAATTTTGCCATTTTTTCAACCTATTTTTGATAAAGATAAAAACATATTAAAATTTGAATCTCTTGTAAGAATTGTGAAAAAAACTCCAGAAGGAACGGAAGTTATCACTCCAGGTGCGTTTTTGGCAGTTTCAATTAAAATGAAGCAATATGAAATAATAGAAAACTTCATAATAGAAAAAGTAGTGCAAACTTTAGTTGAGAATAAAGATATAACGCTTACTATAAATCTAGGCGGAAGAGATATGATAGATAGTGCTAAAAATAACAAATTCATAAATCTTTTAAGAAGAACAGGTGTAGCTGAACGCTTAGTTATTGAAGTATTAGAAGATGAAAATGTCTCACAAAATGAAAAAATAAAAGACTTCTTAAAAAGAGCAAAAGAACTAGGCTGTAAAATCGCCATAGATGATTTTGGAAGTGGCTTTAGTAATTTTGCTTATTTATTAGAGCTTATGCCACATTACATAAAAATTGATGGCAGTATTATAAAAAATATCACAAATGATGAAAAAAGCGAAAAAATAGCAAGAACAATTGTGCTATTTTCTAAATCTCTTGGTATTAAAACCGTTGCTGAATTTGTTTGTACTGAAGATATATTTAATAAATGTGTAGAAATTGGTGTTGATGAGTTTCAAGGATTTTATTTAGGAAAACCAAGCCCAACTTTTTCTCAAGAAGAAATTGATTTGGACTTTTATCAATTAAAGGAAAAAGATGCTTAAGAAATTATTTTTAGAACTTTTAAAAGAGCCAAGCGTTACACCAAATGCTTGTAATTGTTATAAAATAACTAAAGAATTTTTAGCTGATTTTAGCGAAGAAATAATTAAAAGAAACGAAACTTCAAATCAAATCTTAAGCAAAACTTTTAATAATAAAGGCTTGCATATTTGCTTTTGCGGTCATATTGATGTAGTCCCTGCTGGAAATGGCTGGGACAGCGAGCCTTTTTGCCCTATTATAAAAGATGATTTAATAATTGCTCGTGGCACTCAAGATATGAAAAGTGGAGTGGCTGCATTTTTGCATGCTATAAAACAATTTAGTCAAAATGATATAAAAAATATAAGAAAAATTAGTGTTATTTTAACAAGCGATGAAGAAGGCGATGGAAAAGACGGCGTTATAATGGTTTTAGATGAACTAAATATTCGCAATGATTTACCTGATATGTGCATAGTTGCAGAGCCAACTTGCGAAAAAGAATTTGGCGATAGTATAAAGGTAGGTCGTAGGGGTAGTATTCACGCAAATATTAAGATATTAGGCACTCAAGGTCATGCGGCATACCCTGCAAAATGTGTAAATCCAGTGCATTTAGGGGCTTCATTTTTATCAAAAATCGCTGGATTTGATTTAGATAATGGTAATGAATTTTTTGAGCCTAGCAAGATTGTAATTACTAATGTAAATGCAGGAATCGGTGCATCTAATGTAACCCCAAGTGAGTTTAAAATAATGCTAAATGTAAGAAACTCACCACTTACAACTAAACAAGATTTAAAGGAATTTTTAGAACAAAATCTAAAGAATTTAAATTATGAATTAGAGATTAATCAAAGCTCAGAGCCATTTTATACGAATGCTAATTCAATTCTAGTTAAAAATCTAAAATTAGCTTTAGAAAATAAAGGCTTTAAAAATCCTAGCCTTAATGCAAAAGGTGGCACAAGCGATGCAAGATTATTTGCAAAATACGGTGTTAATGTTTGTGAGCTTGGAGTTGTTAATGATAAAATCCATGCAATTAATGAAAGCGTGCCATTTAGTGAAGTTTGTGCTTTAAGCGATGTATTTTTAGAATTTTTAAACATTTGCGAAAGGAGTTAAATGTTAATTAATAGTGAAATTGAATTAATCAAAAAAGAATTAAATGATGATTTAGGCAGGGGAGATTTATTTTCACAACTTGAAAACTACGACATTATAAAAGCAAGTTTAAAAGCTAAAAGTGATGGAGTTTTTGCAGGAGAGCCTTATTTTAAAGAGATTTGCAAAATGCAAAATATTGAATATGAATTATTTATAAAAGATGGGCAAAGCTTTAAAAAAGGCGATATTTTAGCAAAGTTTAAAGCACTTAAGACAACTTTATTAATGAGTGAAAGAACCATACTTAATTTTATTCAGCATGCAAGCGGGATTGCTACAAAAGTTGCTTCAATGAAGGCTTTGATTAAAGACTATGATGTGGCTTTGCTTGATACTAGAAAGACAAGACCTGGTTTAAGGGTTTTTGAAAAATACGCAATTCGCTGTGGTGGTGGGCAAAATCATCGCTTAGGTTTAGATGATTGTGTGATGCTAAAAGATACTCATTTAGTTGGCGTAAAAGATTTAAAAGCTTTCATAAAAGAGTTAAGAAGCAAAATCCCTTACTATACTCCAATAGAAATTGAATGCGATACACTTGAGCAAGTAAAAGAGGCTTTTAATGCTAATGTTAATGCGATTTTACTTGATAATATGAGCCCGCAAGAATGTGAAGAAATCGTAAAATTAAGAGATAGTTTAGGTATAAAAGTCATTTTAGAAGCAAGTGGGGATATCAATGAAAACACCATAGTAGAGTATGCTAAAAGCGGAGTTGATGTAGTAAGCTCAGGCTCAAATATTTATAAGGCAACTTGGGTTGATTTTTCTATAAGACTTGGTGAGTAATTATGGCTGATGATGCAGAAAAAACGGAAGAACCCACCGACAAAAAAATAGAAGACGCCAGAAAAGAAGGAAATGTCGCTAAAAGCCAAGATGTTGCAGCACTTGTAACTCTTTGTGTTGGTTTTGGCTTTGCTTTGTTTTGGGTGTATTTTTTGCATGAAAGAATTACAGCTTTATATGTTTATTATCAGAGTTTAATAGGCAGTGAAATTGATAGGAAATTGCTTTACAAAATAGGTATTAAGACCCTACTTGAACTTACTTTAATGGTATTACCACTTGCGATTGCAATTGCGATTGCAGGAGTAATTGCTAATGTAATGCAAATAGGATTTAATTTCACACTTAAACCCATAATGCCTAATTTTGGTAAAATCAATCCATTAAAAGGCATTAAAAATATAATTTCAATGAAGAAATTGGTTGAGCTTGTAAAAATTATCTTAAAAGTTAGCGTAGTTTTTGGCATAGTTGGATATTTTATTTATAGCTTTTTGCCAGGACTTAGCCACTTAGCAATACTTCCATTAATTAAGCAAATGGCATGGTTAAGGGATAAAATCATCATACTTTTTGGAGCTGTTATATGCTCGTTTTTAGTATTTGGAATACTTGATATTTTTATCGTTCGTTTTCAATATTTTAAAGGGCTTAGAATGAGTAAGCAAGAGATAAAAGATGAATACAAGCAAATGGAAGGAGACCCGCAAGTAAAAGCAAAAATTAGGCAAATCCAAATGCAAGCAGCAAGAAATCGTATGATGCAAGATGTCCCTAATGCTGATGTTGTAATTACTAACCCAACCCACTATTCAATCGCACTTGCTTACGATAAAACAAAGCATAAAGCTCCAGTAGTCTTAGCAAAAGGAGTTGATAATATCGCCTTTAAAATAAGAGAAATAGCAAGAGAGCATAATATTCCTATTTATGAGCAAAGAGAATTAGCAAGATCTCTTTATAAGATTTGTGAAGTAGGAGATGAAATACCTGTTGAATTATATAAAGCAACTGCAGAAGTTCTAAGAATTATTGCTAATATGAATAGATAATTTTCAAAGAATTTGAAATATGAATTTCGTTTAATTCCTATTTCAAATTCTTTAGCAAAAATCATTAAAAAGCCCTAATTATTACACTTTGTTTAATTGCTGAAATTACAATTATTTCCTTTAAACATAGTAAAGGAATAGTAATGTTAGATGTAATGCAAATTCAAGAAATTTTACCACATAGACCACCATTTTTATTAGTAGATAAAATAACAGAAATTAATTTAGATGAAGGTTATGTATTAGGCTATAAAAATGTTAGTATAAGTGATCAAGTATTTGCAGGTCATTTTCCAGGACACCCTATTTATCCAGGAGTTTTAATTTTAGAAGGTATGGCTCAAACTGGAGGAATTTTAGCATTCCAAAGTATGAAAGATAGCGTTGATCCTAAGAGCAAAGTAGTTTATTTTACAGGTATGGAAGATGTGAAATTTAAATCACCTGTAAAGCCAGGCGATCAATTAGTTTATAAAATGAGCGTTGTTAAAAATCGTGGAGCTATGTGGGTATTTAGTGGCGAGGCTTATGTAGGTGATACATTATGCACTCAAGCAATTTTAAAAGCAATGATAGTAGATAAATGATTTCAGATTTAGCAGTAATTGAAAATGGTGCAAAAATAGGCAAAAATGTTTGCATAGAGCCTTTTGCATATATAGGAAGTAATGTAGAAATTGGTGATAATTGCATTATTAAAAGTGGTGCAAGAATTTTAGGAAATACAAAAATAGGAAATAATTGCAAGATTTTTTCTTATGCTATTTTAGGAGATATTCCTCAAGATATTTCATATAAAGAAGATGATTTTTCAGCTTTAATTATAGGAGAGAATACTACCATTCGTGAATTTTGCACGATTAATTGCGGAACGCAAAAAGGTGATGGTTATACAAGAGTAGGTAAAAATAACTTTATAATGGCTTATGTTCATATAGCTCATGATTGCACTCTAGCTGATAATATAATCTTAGCAAATAACGTAACTTTAGCAGGTCATGTTGAAGTTGGTTCATTTAGTGTTATTGGCGGACTTACTCCTGTTCATCAGTGGGTTAAAATAGGCGATTATTGTATGCTAGGTGGTGCTTCAGCCTTATCTCAAGATTTACCGCATTTTTGTTTAGCAGAAGGCAATCGTGCCTATGTTAGAAGTCTTAATTTAGTAGGACTTAGAAGACATTTAGATAAAGATAAAATTAATGAAATTAGTGATGCGTTTAGTAAGATTTTTAGAAGTAAAACAGGGCTAATTAGCGATAGAGCAAAAGCTTTATATGAGAGCTCAACTTGTCCTGAAGTATTAAAAATGTGTTCGTTTATATTAAATACTAAGCGTGGAATTCCAACAAAAGGTGATAGAAGTGAGTAATAATATTTGTGGTTTTTGTGGTAAGAGTTATCCATTTGACTTGCTTTCAAATGGTAAAGGTAATACTATTTGTCCTACTTGTGCTAGTGTTATTTTTAAAATGTATGATACAAAAGACAAAGAATTAGCAGTAGAAGACATAGCAGATAGTTTAAAAGACATTAGCTCAAAAGCATTAAAGGCTCATTTAGATAATTATGTAATAGGTCAAGAAAGAGCAAAAAAAGTTCTAAGCGTAAGCGTTCATAATCATTATAAAAGACTTATGAGTAATACAAACGAAAGTGATGTAGAGCTTGCAAAATCAAACGTTTTATTAGTAGGACCAACAGGAAGTGGAAAAACACTTCTAGCTCAAACAATGGCAAAAGCTTTAGATATTCCTATTGCAATATGTGATGCTACAAGCTTAACAGAAGCAGGATATGTTGGAGAAGATGTTGAAAATATCTTAACAAGACTTTTACAAGCAGCTGATTATAATGTTGAGCGTGCAGAATGTGGGATAATCTTTATTGATGAGATTGACAAAATCGCAAGAAAGGGAGAAAATCGCTCAATTACAAGAGATGTAAGTGGCGAAGGCGTTCAGCAAGCATTGCTTAAAATCATTGAAGGAAGCATAGTAAATGTTCCGCCACAAGGTGGTAGAAAACACCCTAATCAAGAGTTCATTCAAGTAGATACTTCAAATATTTTATTTATTTGTGGTGGTGCTTTTGATGGCATTGAAGAGATTTTAAAACAAAAGCAAGGCGAAAATGTAATGGGCTTTGATACAACTAGCGTAAAACTTAGTGAAGATGAGCTTTATTCACACATTGAGCCTGATGATTTAATTAAATTCGGACTTATTCCTGAGCTAGTTGGAAGATTACATGCGATTGCAAGTCTTAACGAAATTAGCGAAGATGATATGGTAAGAATTTTAATTGAGCCAAAAAACTCAATCATCAAACAATATCAAAAGATTTTTGAATTTGATGGGGTAAAACTTGAGTTTGATAAAGAAGCGTTATTAGCAATTGCTAAAAAAGCACTTGATAGAAAAACAGGGGCAAGAGGACTTCGTGGTATTTTAGAGCAATTATTGCTTGATTTAATGTTTGATTTAGACAAATACGAAGGTTATGAAATTATTATAAATAAAGATTTCGTTAATGGCGAAGGCGACGCTGTATTTTTAAAAATTAAGGATAATAAATGATATTAGACCATTTAATAGGACTATTTTCAAGTGATATGGGGATTGATTTAGGAACGGCTAATACTTTAGTATTAGTAAAAGATAAAGGCGTAGTTATTGATGAGCCAAGCGTTGTAGCAGTTCAGCATACAAAATACGGAAAAAGCAAAATCCTAGCAGTTGGTAAAGAAGCTAAAGAAATGTTAGGCAAAACTCCAAGCGATATTCAAGCAATCCGTCCTATGAGAGATGGCGTTATTGCTGATTTTGATATGACTGAGAAAATGATACGCTATTTTATAGAAAAAACTCACAGAAGAAAGAGCTTTTTACGCCCTAGAATATTAATATCAGTTCCTTATGGTCTAACTCAAGTTGAACGCAAAGCTGTAAGAGAAAGTGCTTTAAGTGCAGGTGCTAGAGAAGTTTATTTAGTAGAAGAGCCAATGGCAGCAGCAATCGGAGCAAATCTTCCTGTGCAAGAGCCTGTTGGCTCACTTGTAGTTGATATAGGAGGCGGAACTACTGAAATAGGCGTTATTACATTAGGTGGTCTTCATACAGCAAAAAGTATTAGAACAGCAGGAGATAAGCTAGATAGCTCAATTGTAAATTATGTAAAAGAAAAATATAATCTAATAATAGGCGAAAGAACTAGCGAAGATATAAAAATACAAGTAGGCTCAGCTATTCAACTACCAGAAGAATTAACAATAGTAGTAAAAGGAAAAGACCAAGTAAAAGGACTTTTAAGCAAGGTTGAGCTAAGTAGCGAAGATATTCGTGAAGCTATAAAAGAGCCTTTAAAAGAAATCGCTGATGCACTTAAATTTGTATTAGAAAACACAAAGCCTGAACTTGCAGGCGATATTGTAGAAAATGGTATCGTTTTAACCGGTGGCGGTGCGCTAATTCGTGGAATTGATAAATATTTAAGCGATATAGTAAAATTACCTGTATATGTTGCTGATGAGCCACTTCACGCTGTTGCAAGAGGAACTGGAAAAATATTAGAAGAAATATCATTGCTAAGACAAATAGTAAATGATGAATAAGTTTAAATTATTACTCTTAATTACTGCATTATTTGCAAGTTCATATTATTTAGTAGCTGATGTAAGGAATGCAGTTTTAGGAGTTAATGATTTTTTCTTAAGCAAATTTTTTAACGCATACGATTATACGAGAGAAAAAATTTCAAGATACTTTAATCAAGTAAATCAAATTGAAGAATTAAACCAAGAAAACAAAAGCCTTAAAGAATACAAGATTTTATATGATAATTTATTGCTTGAATACAATAATCTAGCAAGAGCTCACAATCTTAAAAAATATGATTTTGAATTAAATTTAACAAGAGTTTTATCTTATGAAAAAATCGGAAGCTTGACAAAGTTTTGGATGAATTATGAAGATATTAAGCCAAATATTACTTATGGACTTGTTTATGAAAACAACGCCGTTGGCATAATGTTTTCTAATGATAATAGAGCTTATGCTTTAAGTTTAAATGATGATAAATGTGCCTTTTCTGTTATCGTAGGCAAAAGCAAAACTCCAGCGATTTTACAAGGTAGCAAAAACGCAATATATATTAATTTTATTACCGATTATAATGAATTAAATATAGGCGATGAGGTTTATACGAGTGGAAAGGATTTGATTTTTCCTGAAGGCATTTATGTTGGAAAAATAAGCAAAATAATTGATGAAGCAGGTTATAAAAAAGCTATTTTAGAAGACACAAAAACCCTTAGCCCTTATAGATATGTTTATGTAGTTAGTAAAATCTAATTCCTATTTCAAATTCCACGAAATTTTATAAATGTATTTTAAAAATATTTAATAAGAATAATTTAAATTAATTAATTTAATTTATAATGAGATTTTATTTTATTTTAAAGGAAAACTATGAAAAACAATTTTTCTTACACGGGGGGGGGTATTTAAGCTCTCACTAATTGCAAGTTTGTTCATCTCTTCAAACTTATTTGGTGCTACTAGCGTAGTTAATCTTGATGCTATTAATTCATTTGATGCAAAAACTCATAATGGCTTAACAAATCCATTTAGAACAAATCATGATGCGAATTATTTTAAAACCAATCTTACTAATATTAATTCTATTGAATTAAATGCTCCTAATATAAAAGATGCTTATTACAATATTGAAAGTAATCAAAAAGCATTTGATATAAGCTTTAATAATACTTATTTTGATACAAATGCAAGTATTAAAAATAGTAATAAAATCAATATAGACAAATCTTATGGTAATTTAACAATAGAAAATAACAAAAACACCACTATTACTGATAGCTATATATCAACTCTAACTAATAATGGATTAGTAAATGTAACTAATTCTATTATAGACACTATCAACAGCAATGTAAGTAAAGTTACATTGACAAATACTTATGTAGATAAAATATATAGCAATCTTAACACTTTAGCAATTAATTCTAAAATAGGCTCTATTGAGGATAGCACAGTAGCAAGCAATAAAATTGCAGGAGATAAATTTGAAGCCTTAAATAGTGAAATAACGGGTAGAATTTATCAAATAGATGATGTGGTATTAACTGATAGTAAAGTTTCATCTGTTGGTGGAGCTAAGACATTGATTTCTACAAATAGTGATATTTCCCACGCAAGTTTTATCGATGATTTTACTGCCGATAAAGGCATAATTGATACATTAGATAATACAAAAAATATCAATATTAAAGGAACAGCAACTAATAAAATAATTTTAAATAATATTCAGCATATTGATGAAGGCACGATAGATCATGCGATTATTGATAATATTTATTTTACAGGAAGTGATTTTTCTAGTCAAAATCCTAAATTTGTAACAATATCAAATTCTTTAATTAAAGCTTCAAATAATCTTTTAGATAATAGTGCAAATAATTTAAAATTACATAATACTGATGTTCAAGGTGTTATGACTAATTATTTTAATTTAGAAGCTTATGCAAGCAAATTTAAAAACAGTATTAATACTAGGTCTTTAATACTTAAAGCAGATACAAGTGGTAAAAAAAGCGAGTTTAATTCATCAAATACAATTAGAACTAAAAAATATGAGATTGATAGCCTTGATACAGGCAAAGATTACAATACAAGTGGAAGTATTATAGGTGAAGGTAGTATTAGTAATTCTTTAATCAATATGCAAATATCAGGCTTTAGTGATGAAGATTTATTTTCAGATAAATATTTAAATGAACCAATTATAACAGCTGCTACTTTTTATGGTTCTTTAGATAATAGCAGTGTAACATTAGATAATGTAGTAGCTACAAATAATGCTAGAGCAGGAATTTTAAACATAAACAATTCAAAAATCGCAAAAAGAGTTCTAGCAAACAATCTTACATCAAATAACACAGCTTATTATCTAGGAGCAAACAAAGAAAGCTACACAGGTGCAATAATCTCAAGAGAAAGCACAAGTGGTGCAAACAATGAATTAGTATTGCTTAATGTTATGAGCGATAATAAGCTTGATACAAGTAAAATAAACGCAAACCTACCTTTAGCAATACTTAAAAAAGGAACAGGAACAGCAGAATTAGCAACTTTTTTTAAAGATTATAAGATTAGCGATGGCATAAGTGATTATGTGATTAATAATGATTATATAGCTAGTGCAATGCTAGGGGATTATTTAACCTATGCAATCACTACTACAAAAAATGGCAAAGTAAGTGATACAGGGCTTAACGCAGACAATATTGCTAGCATTGCAAATGGCGATAAAACAAGTGCTTTAGGTAAATTAGTAAATCAAAGTTCAAGCGATATGGATAGTGAAGTATTAGATTCATATTTAAATAATCTTGCAAATAGCAATTATGTATCAAATACTACAGATGAAACTCCAAATCAGCCTGATACAAATAATCCAGACACAGGTATAACTAACCCTGAAAACCCAAGTAATCCAGATACAGGCGTAACAAATCCTGATAATAAACCAGATAACAAACCTAATACAGGTATAACTACTCCAAGTGATAAAAACCAAATAGCAGATGATTTTATAAAAGATATAAAAATCAACAAAAAAGCTAAAGCACAAGCTCAAGTTATTTCAAATGGAATAAAACTAATCAATACTTTTGCTTGGAATAATATGAATAAAAGATTAGGCGAAATTAGAGGCTTGGATAAAGAATTAGGCGTTTGGGCTAGAGCTTATTATACAAATGCAAGTATAGATGATGTGAAGCTTAATTCAACTGAAGTTCAATTTGGAGCTGATAAAGCTAATGATTTTGCAGATGGCAAGGTAATTACAGGAATTATGGCTAATGTTTCTACTTCTAAATCTAGCGATGTTTTAAAGAGTGATAATTACGGATTTGGTTTATACGCAAGTTATATTTCAAACGATGATTTATATGCAGATTTAGTAATTAAAGCAAATCATTATAAAATTAAATATAATTCAGAACTTTTAAAAGATTTAAAAGATAGCAAGACAGGATTTATTGCTAGCGTTGAGCTTGGTAAAAGATTTGATTTAAATAGATTTTATGTTGAGCCTAGCATAGAAGCGATATTTGATTATACACCTAAAACTAACTTAGAAAATAATGCTATAAGCATTACAAGTAAGGCTAATTCTAATTTACATCTTAAACCTGCGATATTCTCAGGATTTAAAGTAAATGATAATGCTAATTTAAGACTAGGTGCTGGTTATATTATAGATGTTAATAAGCCAAGTGATACTAAAATAATCGCAAAATCAAGCAAAGCAAGTGAGATAATAGAAGGTAAAAGAGATAATAAATTTTATTTAAACCTAACAGGCGATTATAAGTTTAATGATAATTTGAGATTAAACCTAGGTTATGAAAGAACTTTCGGAGCTGATTTAAATATAGATAATCAAATCAATGCAGTTATAAGATATAGCTTCTAAAACTATCCCCTAATTAATTTAGGGGATTTTCTAATTCCTATTTCAAATTCTATGAAATTTTTATAAAATTTAACGAAATATTGCAGTTAAAATAGAAACAATTGTTCCAAATACTAAAAAGCTCATTATTAATTCTACAACTATTAATACCACAACTCCTATAATATTAGGAGCGCATAAATTATCAGTTTCTAAACCTAAATCTAAATTATGTAAGAATTTTTTGATTAAAAAATAATAATGTAGCTTACCAAATACAAAAATACTACCAGCCACTAATATTATTGATAAAAAAATCGTAACAGAAGCCATTGCAGTAATCATTCCAAAGGCAATGCTAATAAACCAAGCTATCCAAAGTCTTCTATATACAAAAGAAAGTTGAGTAAAAACACCGCTTACCCAGTTGAATGGAAATTGCATAAAATCATAAACTAAAACCTTATCTTGCTTATGACCTGATAATAATAAATTTGTCATTACCATAACATTTTGCGTTTGTTCAGGTTCTGCTAAAAATTTAGCTACTTTTTGTCTTAAAGCATTTTCATCTTTTAATAAATCGCATGATTTATCACTTAAATAAATATTCATAAATCTCCTTTTAAAAATAAAATGCTATATAATACCCCCCCCATTCTTAAAATAAGCTTAAAATAATTACTCTTATAAGTGATTTTTTAATGAATAAAAATTACGATTTAATACAAAATAATGATACAATTAAGCACTTTTTTAGGGGAGCGAAAGCTGAGAGTAGGCGTAATAGTCTTGACCCTTTGAACCTGTTTGGGTAATGCCAGCGTAGGGAGATACAAATTTTTATCCTTTATTAGCATTCCCATAAATTTATTTTATGGAGAGTTTTATGTATGAAATTATTATGCAAAATACAAGAAATTGTAAAACTTTAGTAGAAAGTATTACAAATTATGTAACTATAAACGACTCAGCAAACGCTATTTTAGCCCTTGGTGGCTCACCTATTATGGGAGATTTTTATGAAGAAGTCGGCGAAATTGTTGCAATTAGTAATGCAGTTTTGCTAAATATCGGGCAGTTAAATGAAAATCTAATAAAAGCCCATAAAAATGCAGCCTTAAAGGCAAATGAATTAAACATTCCAATAGTTTTTGACCCCGTTGCAGCAGGAGTTAGTAATGCAAGAAATAATTTATGTGAATATTTAATGCAAAATATAAAATTTTGCGTAATTAAAGGCAATGCCAGTGAAATAAATTACCTAGTAAATAAGACATTAAATACAAGTGGTTGTGATAGTAGTGATGAAATAAATCCAAATGATTTAGAAAAATATATTGATTTTGCCAAAAAACATAAAACAATTCTAGTAATCACAGGTAAAAATGATTTTATTATCAGCAAAACAAATGTTTTTATGCTAAGCAATGGCTCAGTATTGCAGACAAAAATCACAGGTGCAGGTTGTATGCTAGGAAATATCTTAGCAGTTTTTGTGGGTGCAAATGATGATAAATTAAACGCCGTAATCACAGGCATAAGCGCATTTAACATAAGCGCTGAAATAGCTGAAACTAAAGCAAATGGCACTATGTCATTTAGAACGCACTTAATTGATGAATTAAGCAAAATTGATGGAACTACCATAAAAGAAAGGATAAAAATTGAAAAGCTTAGATGAGATTTTAAGATTTTATGCAATTAGTGATGATGGATACATTAAAGAAGATGAATTATTAGATATTTGTGAGATTTTATTTGATTATGTAACTTGCTTTCAAGTAAGAAATAAGGCAAAAAATTATAGCCTTGATACGCTTTTAAAATTAAAAAATCTTAGTGAAATAAAAAAAGTAGCTTTAATAATAAATGATGATTTAGACCTTGCAATTAAGCTAAATGCTGATGGCATTCATCTAGGACAAAGCGATATAAACATAAATCTAAAAATACCAAAAAATATGTTTTTAGGAATAAGTGCAAGTAATTATGAAGAAGCGTTAAAAGGCTTAAAATTAGGGGCGAATTATCTAGGCATAGGATCAATTTATGAGAGCAATACTAAAAAAGATGCAAAAATGTTAAGCAAAAATGACCTAAGAAAAATAATGCAAGAAATAAACATTCCTAAAGTTGCAATAGGAGGATTAAATTATCAAAATATAGATAATTTAAAAGAATTTAAAATAAAAAATATAGCTTGTATAAGTGCGATTTATGAAAATCAAAATTATAAAGCAAATTGCGAAAAACTATGGAAAAAGATTTCTCTTTTATAATTGACCTTGATGGCGTAATTATTGATAGCATTGGCTTTTGGCAAGAATTAGCAAATGGATATAATTTAGATGATTTAAGTTTTTATGATGGGCTTAAAAAAATTGATGAATTAAACAAAACTAAATTAAGTAAAAAAATCATTAAAACTTGCATTGATTTTTATAGCGAAGAAGCTAATTTATGTATAGGTGTAAATGAGTTTTTAGCCAAATTTAAAGCTTATAAAAAGTGTATTTATACAGCTAGTCCATTTGCAAAACTTGTTTTAAAAAGATTTAATATTTTAGATGAATTTGCTTTCATTCAAGATGAAAGAAAATATTTAAAAACTACTCAAATAGCTTTAAAAACTTGCATGAATAAGCTAAATACTAATAAATTTATTTTAATTGATGATAGCCTTAAAATAATTGATTTAGCTAATAAAAACGATATTTTTAGCGTTGGAATAAATTGCGAAAATGCAAAAATAAACATTAAAAACATAGGAGAATTAAATGAAAAAGATATTAAGCATAGCTGGAAGTGATAGTTCAGGCGGAGCAGGAATTCAAGCTGATATAAAGACAATTCAAGCTCATAAAATGTATGCAATGAGTGTAATTACAGCCCTAACTGCTCAAAATACTAGCGGGGTTTTTGGCGTTTTAAGGGTTAATGCAGATTTTATAAAAGCTCAAATTAAAGCTTGTTTTGATGAATGTAAGATAGATTTTATAAAAATCGGAATGCTTTATGATGAAGAAATTATAAATTGTGTTAAAAACACCCTTTTAGGTTACAAAAAAATAGTGTTAGATCCGGTAATGGTGGCTACAAGTGGTGCAAGATTACTTGATGAAAAGGCGATTAATGCTATAAAAGATTTTGCAAAAAATGTTTATTTAATTACTCCAAATTTATTTGAAGCTGAAGTTTTATTAGGAGAAAAAATCACAAATGAAAAAGATGCAATAAATGCAGCAAAAAGTTTAGAAAAAGCTCTAAAATGCAAGGTTTTATTAAAAGGTGGGCATTTAAATGCGAGTGATTTTTTAAGCGAAAATGGTGAAATTACTATTTTTAAAAGCAAAAAAATAAAAAATATCACAACTCACGGCACGGGTTGCACTCTAAGCTCGGCAATTGCTTGTAATTTGGCTTTAAATGAAGATGTTAAAATAGCTTGTAAAAATGCAAAAGATTATGTAAGCAATGCCTTAAAAAATAGTTTTTCTTTTAATTCTAAAGTAAGATTATTAAGGCATTTATAAAAAAATTAAATTCCTATTTCAAATTCTAGAAATAAATTTATAACTACTATATTTGAAAGGAATTTTATATATTTCTTGAAACAACTCATCATTTAAGATATTTTTGCCACTTTTTAATATTTTTTTATCATGCAAAATTATAGTATTAAAATCTATTGCGTTTAATGGATTGTGAGTGCTAAAAAATATACATTTATCAAGCTTTTTAAATATTTCTAAAAGTAAATATTCTTTTGATAAATCTAAAAACGCCATAGGCTCATCAAAAATTAAAATTTCGCAATCTTTTGCTAAAGCACTTGCAATTAAACTTATTTTTTGCTCTCCACCTGAAATTGCATTAAAAGGCTTATTTAATAAATGAGTTATATTTAGCATACTAGCAACTTGCTCTATTACTAAATCATCGGTTTTAGTATTTTTATGAAAATATTTTCCTTTTGCAAATGCAAAAAAACTAATGATTTCTTTAACACTGAAATCAAAATAAATTGAAGTATTTTGTGGGATAAATGCGATTTTACTTGCTCTTTCTTTAATGCTTAAATTTTTTAAATTTACGGATTTAAATTCTATTAATCCTAAGTATGCTAATTGCTGCATAATGCACTTAAAAAGTGTGCTTTTACCAGCTCCATTTAAGCCTAATAAAACATTAATTTTATCATCAAGCTTAAAACTAATATCATCTAGAATAATTCTATCTTTTATTTTATAGCTTAAATTTTTAATCTCTAGCATAAAAATCCTTTTTATAAAATAAAACAAAAATTAAAGGTAAAGCTATGATTGAGCTAAGAACTCCTAGTGGAATTTCACTTGCACTAAGACTTCTTGCAAAATTATCAATTATTATTAGATAAATAGCACCAAAACTAATGCTTAAAGGCATTAATTTATTAAAATTACTCCCCACAAGCATTCTTGCAACCTGAGGCAAAATCACACCAACCCAAGCAATAATTCCACTTAAACTAACACTGATTGCACATAAAATCGCACAAAAAACTATAAGAATAATCCTATCAAATCTAGCATTAACCCCAAAACCAGCAGCTAAAGTATCATCAAGCGATAAGACATTTAATCTATTTTTATAAAGCAATAAAACAAAAAGGCTTATTAAATAAAATGGCAAAATATAAATTATTTTTTCCAAACTTACTCCACTTAAAGTGCCAAGTAACCAAAATACAATTTGTGGTAATTTTTCAAATGGGTCAGCTAAAAATTTTAAAAGTGCTATTAAAGACTGAAAAAATGCAGATACCAAAACTCCAGCTAAAATTAAAGAATTATGATTATTTTTAGCTAAAAATAAACTCGCAAGAACGCTAATTACGGCAAAAATAATAGAAATAAAACTTATAAAAAAGCTACTTAATCCTAATAAAATCGCTACACTTGCACCAAAACCAGCACCACTTGAAAGCCCTAATGTATAAGGACTTGCAAGGGTGTTTTTAAATAAAGCTTGAAAAATAGCCCCACTAAGGCTAAGTGCAATTCCAACCAAAATAGCAGCACTAATTCTAATAGCTCTTAAAACAAAAATAGAATAATCAAGGCTACTTGTATCGCTTAATTTAGAATAATCAATTTTGTAATTGCCAATATTAAGTGATATAAATATTAAAATTAAAAGCGTTAAAAAACTTAAAACATTAATATTCAAAATCTTTTTCATTAAAATCTATTCCATAAAATCTTTTATAAAATTCTTTAGCTCTTTTTAAAACATAATCTTTACTAATTAAATTTGGATAAAACTTATAAGCCAACCAAAGTTCTCCTAAAGCAAATGAATCAGTGCTAGGATTTCCCCAAGGCTTAGTCCAGTATGGAGCTAGAATGATTTTTTTATCTTTATAAGCTTTTAGATTTTTATATTGCGTACTTTGCATTATTTCATCATAAACATTTTTATATCTATCTTGAACTATTATAACGTCAGGATTAAGACTAGCTAACATTTCATAAGTATATGGTTTGTAGCCTTGAATATGCTTTGCTGCTACATTTATTGCACCTGCATTTAGTAATTGAACGCCTACATATTTATCGTTTCCGTAAGTTTTATAACCTTCATTTGCTACGAAAACTTTAATTCTATCTTCATCTTTAATAGCATTTAAATGCCCTTTTACATAGCTTCTACTTTCTTTTATAAAATCAGCTATTTCTTTTGCAACTTTTTCTTTACCACTTAAAGTGCTAAGAATCTCTAAAGCTTCGTAAAGTCCATCGGTATATGCTTTATTTGCATCTTTTAAAATAGGATTTTGAGCTTCTTTTTGTAACCCTTCACTTCTTAATGAAATTACAGCAGTTTTTATACCTAAGGCATTTAGTTGCTTTAATTGTTCTTTATTTGCTTGAGATGCAGATATTACAATATCAGGTTTTAATTTTGCAATTTCTTCAATATTATAAGTTACTAAATCGCCAACCTTAGGTAAATTATCAATGTTTGGAGCAATTGTTTTTATATATTCTCCTAAATCTTTTACTATGTTTTTTTCAGTTGCCACTACTAAATCAAGTGCTTTTAACTGGGCTAAAATATCAAAAGAATGATGTTGCATAACAACCATTTTTTTAACAGGGACTTCAATGCTTACAGGATTACTTGCTTGGTCAATAAATTCATAAACCTTAGCATTTAAACTAATAATAAAGGCGATTAATAGCCAAAACTTTTTCATAATTTCTCCTTTTATATAATTTTTTATATAAAAGAATAGTTATATAAAATTAATATTTATAAATTTATTATATAAATTTTTATATTTTATTTTCAAGCATTGTTTTACTTGCGTTCATAGCAAATACAACACAAGCCGTGCTTGCAACCCCACTAAGCCTTGCTTCGCCAAACATCGCACTAGCTTCTCCTATTACATACATATTATCGATTGCTTTATTTGTATTAATATCAATAATTTGTGCGTTCGTATTAGACTTAACCCCGCCTAAAGTATAGTTTAAATAAACATCAACATTACATAAATAAAACAAGCTTTCTTTTATCTCTTTTATAGAGATATTATTTAAGTTTTTGCCAAACTCATCAACTCTATTAATAATGCCTAAATTATAATCATTTACAACGCTAATAAGCCTTTCATCAATGTCTTTTAAAGAATAATATTTCTTAAAATTACTCGTATCATTTATATAATTTATTCCATGATTATCTAAAAGTAATTTTACTTTTTTACCCTGCTTAAACTCATTTAAAATAGCTATTGCTAATTCTTGTCTTCCTTTATCTTCACTAACAAATCTTTTAAAATCTGAATTAATCAAAATCCCATATTTAAAAATCTCCATAGGCAAAATAAAAGCAAATCTCATTAAGCTAAGCTGAGTTGGGATTGCACTATTTTTAAGCATAATTTTAAGAGAATTAGCATTATTTTTACTTAGAGTTTTAGCATAAAATGCTAGTGGATAATGGATTTTTATAAAATCTTTATCATTTGAAAAGCCACCCGTGCAAAAGGCTATATTTTTAACCTTTATTTTTAAGATTTCATCTTTATATAAAATACTTGCGAAATTGTCTTTAAAATCAACTAATTTCGCCTTTGTTAAAATATTTACATTCTTGCTAATTAATCTATTTATTAGTGGATTTATTACGCTTTGTTTAGCGTCTTTTAAAGGACTTAATTCTCTTGGAATTTGATGATTGAAACTATTCTTAATTCCGAATTCAAATTCCACACCAAAACTTTGCAAAAGTTCTATCGCAAGTGATGAATTTTCACTTAAGACCTTAAGCATAGAAAAGTCCGAATAATTAGGCGAATAAGATACTAAATCTTCATAAAATTTATCATCTTTTATATTTGCTAATGCTTGAAAGCTAGTATTTGATGCGGCAAAATTCATATAGCTAGTTACTCCACCTAATTGTTCGTTTTGTTCAATTAGTAAAATATTTTCATCAGCTAATAAATTAGCTAACACTAGACCACTAAGCCCACCACCCACAATTAAGCAAAATAATTCATTCATTATCTATCCTAATGCAAAAATGCGCTCCGATTTTTCTATTTTTTAGAAAAATTGTAGCGTTTAAATCCTTTTTTAAAATATTTTTTATCATAAATAGCCCAAGTCCTGAACCACCTTTGGTGCTAAAATAAGGCTTAAAAATATCTTCTTTTAATTCTTCTTTAATACCTTCGCCATTATCTTTAATGCTAATATAAACACTATTTTTATAAGAATACAAATTAATTATTATAAAAGGATTTTTGCTGTTATTTAAAGCATCTTTTGCATTTGTAATAAGATTAATTAATATATGAGATAAATTATTTTTATAAGAGTTTATTTTAATGCTTTCATCAAGTCTTAAAAGCACAATTATTCCATTTCTTTTAAGGCTCGCATTACAAATCGTAATAGCATTATTAATAGCTTCATAAATATAAAAATCTAGCTTCTCATCTTTTGGCTTAAAAAAATCATAAAAATCATCAATCGTTTTTGACATATAGCTTAAAATAGGGTTTATTTCTTTTAATTTATTTTTAAATTTATCATCAATTTTATTCTTTTCAAGGCTTATTTCAAGATAGCTTGAAATTGCCCCTAAAGTTGCTAGGGGTTGTCTGTATTCATGAGCTATACAAGCTATCATTTCGCCCAATGCTGCTAGTTTTGATTGATGATTTAGCATTTGTTCTTTTTGTCTATTTTCTTCTAATTTGTCTTTTATAGTATTTACGGCTAAATCAATTTCGCTTTGTAAATTAGCATTTAATTTTCTTAATTTCTCTTCTGTTTTTAAAAGTTTATTTATCAAAAATCCTAAGACAAAATACACACAAACAAAAGCAATTAATATTAAAACCAAACTTATTATAAAAATCTTCTTTGAGATTTGTAGATGATGGATATATTCTTTTGTAATATCTTTTACAATTAGTATTGAAAAATCATTATTTAGTTTAAGTTCGCTATTTATAAAATACTTATCATCAAGACTAATAATATCATCATCTAGTTTTAATAATTTGCTTTTATTTTGCCAATTTGCTTCGTTATAAAAATACTCATTTTTGTATTTTAATGCTGCTAAGAAATTATCTTGAATAATAAGAGAATCTAATAGTTTTTTAGCACTGATTTTATAAGTCATTGCGTAATTTTGATTGATTTTTAAACTAATTAAATAATAAGGCTCTTTATCAAATCTTAGCAAAATATCTGAATTATTATTGTATTTACAAGCTAGCATAATCTTATCTTTTGTAAAGCATATATTCTCATCTAATAAAAACAATTTTATATCTTTTAAATACTCTTCGTTTGAGCTAAGATTTAAAAAAAGTTGATTTAATTTCACTAATTTTTCATTATTTTTTAAATTATTTAAATTAGAGCTAAACTCATAACTAATACTAAAAGCATTCTTTTTTAAAGTATTTAAAAAATCATTATAAAAATACTCAAATCTATCATTAAAATTATTTTTGCTTTGAAATAAATAGTTTTTATGTAAAGAAATATATAAAAAATTAAGCACAATACAAACAAAAACAATAAGTGCTAAAACAAATATAAAGGCTTTTTTACGAATGCTTATATTAAGTAGTTTTGATGTAATATCCACGAGCATTTGCATTATGGATTATTCCTTTATCGTTTATCTTTTTTCTAAGGTTTTTAACAAGTGATTTAATAGCATCAGAACTTACATCATAATCATTATAAACATACTCGCAAATTGTATAAAAATCAACTATATTTGGGCTACTTTTTAATAATATTTCAAGTAATAAAAACTCTTTTTTGCTAAGTTTTTTAACCTCATCATTTACTAATAATTCATTTGTAACCATATCCAAATATACATTTTTGCTTAATTTAACCAAATTATTAATTTGCTTAATCGCTTTATCTAAAGCAAGTTCAAGTTTTAATCTATCAAAAGGCTTTACTAAATATTTGCAAATATTTAGCTCAACAGCATTTAATAAAGTTTGCGAATCACTTAAGGCTGTAATCATAATAGCAGGAGTTTTATTATCATTTTGTCTAATTTGCTCTAATAATTTTAAGCCATCAAGTCTAGGCATAGAAATATCAAGCAATAATATATCAATCTTTTCTTCTTTAATAATTTCTAAAGCACTTAAGCCATCTTTTGCATAAAATACTTTAAAATCAAGTAGTTCTAGCAAATCAATAACTTGATTTGCTAGATTTAAATCATCTTCAGCATATAAAATTGTGTAGTTTTTCATCACTTATTTAATTCACCCCTTAAACCATCATGACCTACATGAGTATGACAACTTACACATTTTAATTCATTTGCGTAATCTAAATATCTTTTATGCATAATATTTTGCATTTCGTTTTTTGAATTTACTTTGGTTATGTCTTGATGACAACTCATACAGCCACTATCATAAACATAATCTTTTCTATGCTCTAATTTATCTTGCCAATTAATATCTTTATCCTTGCCTAAAGCAGTAATGCTTAATTCTTTAATACCATTATAAGCTTTAGTGCCTAAATAATTAAATATATTATCATGTGGCAAATGACAATCTACGCAATTTGCTTTAATACCTAAATTATTATTACCACCATGAACATCTTTAATATAAGCTTCCTTCATCGGCTGCATTACATGGCAACTCGCACAAAATCTATCATCACCAGTCATTTCAATAGCCTTATGCGAAAAGAACACAAAAATTAAGGTTAAAACTACAATAGATGAAACAAAAATAATAGTTTTTTTCATTTTATCTCCTTCATCCAAGTTTTAGTATTGTGGCAAGTATTACACATATTAAACGAAGGCTTATGCTCGTTATGACAGGTGTAACAATTAAGATTTGCATTATCATGAATGCTATTATGTGGGTTTTTGCCCTTTAAAAAATCAAGCCTTTTTGCTAATTTTTCTTTAGTTCCATGACAAGTAAGACAGGCATTAGAATCAAGTGCTTTATAATCCTTTTCATATGCTTGCTTATGACAATCGGTGCATTTTAATTTTACATCTACATGGTGTGGCTTGATCACAAATTCATTACCTAGTGCAAAAACGCTAAACATTAAAATCATTAATAATTTTCGCATTTACACTCCTTTTAAAATATCTTTCGCACAAGCAATACCTGAAGTCATACAATCAGGAATAGAACAGCTCGTAAGCCTTGCTTGTCCATGAACGCCACCTGTTGCTTCGCCTACTGCATAAAGTCCTTTTATAGGTTCATAATTACTAATATGTAAAACTCTCATATTTATATCAGCATAAACACCGCCCGGTGTGTAGCTAAGCCCAGGTGCAGCTGTCATTGCATAAAAAGGTGCTTTACTCATGCTAGAGTTTTTAATCTTGCTTAAATCTTTTTTGAACTCATCTTTATTGTTTTTAATACCATCTTCATAAGTTTGCATACTCTTTAATAATTCATCTTTATTTAGTTTAAAATGATTTGCAAGTTCATCTAAAGTATCAAATTTCTTCATCTTTCCTGCTATTATGAAGCTTTGCATTCTGTTTGGGTCATGCGAATTAGCAAAACCTGTGCTATCAAAAATAATAGTTGGATAGCTTGTGGTATTTAATTTTTCCATATGTGCTAGGATTTTATTTGATAAGCCTTGTCTATCGCCATCTTCGTTTAAAAATCTCTTTGCATTTACATCAACCATAATTCCATAAATTAAATCCTCCGTTGGAATTCCAAAAGAAAATCTACTTAGTGCTAATTGAGTTGGAATTGCTCCGATTTTTAGCATTTGCTTTAACGCACCTGAAGTTTGACCTAAACTTGAAGGGCTTTTTGCTAGTCTTAATCTAGGATTTACTATGCTTCTAAACTCAACATCACGGCTAAATCCACCAGTTGCAAAAACTACTGCAAGTCTTGCTTTGTAATTTTTCTTAACTCCACTTAAGTTTTGCCTATCATCATTTGCTAGGTTTCTATCAAATCTATAATTTTCTCTTACGCTTATACCTATTACTTTGCCATTTTCATCTTGAATAATTTCATCGCTTTTAGTTTCGTTTTTAAATCTTCCTCTATTTGCTAAGAAAAACTCGTGCAATGCCTTTATACAAGCACCGCCACCACCGATAGTTTCAACACTTCTAGCAACACTATGTCCGCCTAAAAACTTAAGCTTATCAGCATATTTAACCCCACAGCTTTTTGCAAACTCATAAGCTTCATTTGAGTTTCTTATAATTCTTAAAGAATGTTCTAAATGATTATATCCGGCTCCAGCTTTGTTTAAATCATTTAAAAATAATTCTTCGCTATCTTTTATACCTGCTTTAATTTGTAAATCCGAATTAAGCACAGCAAAATCTTGCTGAGAAAGAACTGAGTTTCCACCCATTCTATCCATTTTCTCAATCATTAAAACATCTACCTTATTTTTTGCCAAATATGCAGCACATATGTGAGCACTTACGCCACTTCCAACGATGATTACATCTGCTATCTCATCAAATTTAATATCTTTTTTAACGCTTTCATTAGCGCTTAAAATACTAGGAACTGCGATTGTCGTCCCTGCAACTGCTTTGATAAAATTTCTTCTATTTAGCATTAAATCTCCTTTTTAAAAAAATCAAGCAATTTTAAAAAAACTAAAGGGCAAAAAAGTGGCAAAATAATTCCTAACAAAAATTAGGAATTATTTTTACATAATTTAAAGAGAGATGTTATACAACTTAATAATTATAAAAACAAAAATTTTATATTTTTTATAATAAGTTGTAAGCAAATTATAAAAACACTTTGTGGCAATAAAGTGGCAAAAAATAAAAAGAATTGCGAAATAGAATTTAAGATTAATGCGAATTTGCCTTATAATTTTAGTAAAATTGCAACAAAAAATTAAAGGTTTAATATGCAGCAATTATTAGAAAAATTAGTAAAAGATAATATTCAATTTTTAGGACAAGGAAGGTTAGCAAACTACATTCCTGAACTTAGCAAAGCTAATATAAATGCTTTAGGTGTTTGTGTTATTGATAAAAATCATAATATTTATTGTGCAGGAGATTATGAAACTAGATTTAGCATTCAAAGTGTTTCAAAAATAATAACCTTAATGCTTGCATTACTTGATAATAGTTATGAATATGTATTTTCTAAAGTTGGGGTTGAGCCTAGTGGAGATGCTTTTAATTCTATTATGAAGTTAGAGAGTTCAAACACAAAAAAGCCCTTTAATCCTATGATAAATGCAGGTGCAATTGCAGTTGCATCAACTATTAAAGGTAAAGACGCTAATGAGAAATTTAATAGAGTGCTTGAGTTTTTTCGCTATATTTGTGATGATGAAACAGCGTGTTTATCTAATGAAATTTATGAAAGCGAAAACAAAACAGGTAATAAAAATAGAGCCTTAGCGTATTTTATGAAAAATGATGGAATAATAGAAGGCGATGTAGAAGAGGCTTTGGAAGTATATTTTAAACAATGCTCAATCTTAGCAAATACACAAAGCCTTGCTAAATTAGGCTTATTCTTAGCAAACGATGGCTTTAAAGATGGTAAGCAAGTAATTAGCAAAAAGATTGCAAAAATAATCAAAAGCTTAATGCTAACCTGTGGAACTTATGATTTATCAGGTGAGATTGCTCTAAAGGTTGGGCTTCCTTGCAAAAGTGGCGTAGGTGGTGGAATGGTTTCGCTAGTACCTAAAGAATTTGGAATTGGCTTATACGGACCTTCGCTTGATAATAAGGGTAATTCAATAGGTGGGGTAAGGATTTTAGAAGCTTTATCTAATACTCTTGATTTATCAATATTTTAAATTCCTAATTCAAATTCTTAAAAAGAATTTGAATTAATTATAAAGCATAGCTACTTTCAAATAGTTTTCTATACCATGGAAGTCTTGGTTTTATATATTTTATATCGTTTAGCTCATTGTTTTTTATCTTTTCATCATAAACACTTTCGCTAATATCATGACCCATTCTTCTGTATAAATCTCTTATATCAGTTTCTAGCATTAATTTTGTTAAGTTTAATTTAGTTTTTATGCTATTTACTAAAGGAGAATATTGCGAGTTTTTATTCGTAAATAAAAACGCATCAATTTCTTTTAAAGTTTCGTTTAATAAATATTGATTTCTATTAGGCAAAGAAAAAGCATTAAAATTATTCTTAATTTTAAGATAACTAAGCCATTCGTAATTCTTAGAATTTCCATATAATTTAATGTATTCGTCAATATAATAATTTGCTAATAAATATTCATGCTCTTTAGCGTGAGCTTGTGAAAGAATTAGCATTGCACTTGCTAAAAGTGGGCTATTAATATGTTCGCTATAAAGTGAAATATACTCGCTATCAGCCTTTTCTAAATCGTTTTTCTTCACACTTTCTATGATTTTTTCAAGCCAAGCGCTATCGCTTAAGTTATAATCATCAAACATTTCTTTCTTGCTAGCACAAGCGCTAAAACATAATAATGATAAGATTAGTAAAAAAATATTAAGTGTTCTCATTTATTTTCCTTTAAGCGGCGATTATAAGTTCTAATGTTAAATATTTATTATATACTTACATTAATTTTTTAAAGGAGAAATCATGATATTTAATGTTAAAATGCCTATTTTAGGTTTTGAAGATACAACTAAGGTTGAATTAGAAAAAATGTATGATTGCTTTGCAAGACTTAAGAGCGTTGATGGCAAAGGTTTTACATTTACTATGTTAAATCCTTATACAATTTGTAAGCAATATGAATTTGATATGCCTTTATCTTATAAAGCATTGCTTGAAGTTACAGCAAATTCAAATATTGAAATTTATAATATTTTAATTTTAAATAAAAGCGTTGAAGAATCTACAATAAATATGCTAGCTCCTGTTATTTTAAACTACGATAACAAAACTATGGCTCAAATTATTTTAGATCCAAATCAATATCCTTTCTATCACCCAACAGAAAAAATTAAAAATTTCTTGCAACAAAATATGGAAGAACTTAAATAATGCAAGAAAGCATTTATATCCTTGGCAATGGCAAGATGGCTAAAGCCATTGCTAAAGGATTAAGTAAAAAATATAAAACTATTTTTGTAGTTAGAAACAAAAATAATTGCGAAAACTCAATTCATTATGATGATTTTAATATAAACGATAAGATATGTATTCTATGCTTTAAACCATATAATCTTGATGAAATTAGCAATAAATTTTTAGGCCAAAATGCAAAAATGATAATAAGTCCTTTGGCTGGAGTTTCGCTAAATGAATTAACAAAAATAAACGCTAAACACTATCTAAGAATAATGCCAAATATAGCAGCAGAATATAACAAATCTTGCACCACTTATATAGGAAATAAAAATAATGAATATTTTCAAAAATCTTTAGAAATAATTCAAACTTTTGGAAGTGCAATTGAGTGCGAAAGCGAAAAGGAATTAAACTTAGCAATGGCTATTAATGGCTGTGCTCCTGCTTTTTTAGCTTTAGTTGCTGAAGCTATTGCAAATGGTGGGCTTAGCATAGGGCTTAAAAACGAAAAAGCTTATGAATTAACAAGAGCTTTATTTTCTAGTTTTGAGAGTTTAATCGCAAATAATCATCCCGCACTTATTAAAGAAGGCGTTTGCTCTCCTGCAGGAGTTAGTATAAAAGGCGTAAATGTTTTAGAAGACAAGGCTATAAGAAGTGCTTTCATAAAAGCTATTAAAGAAAGCGCTGGAGTTTAATATATCTTTAATAAAACCTATAAATCCTAATATGTTTTACTTTTAATTAAGAGAATTTGAATTCGGAATTTCCGAATTCAAATTCTTAATTACATTTATAACCTTTAGTAGCAAAGAATAATATGTATAAATAACAAATTGCAGGGATAATAAATGAAATATGTAAGTTCATACTATCAGCAACTAAACCTTGAATAGGTGGCACAATAGCTCCTCCAACTATTGCAATACAAATAATCCCTGAAGCTTCTGAAGTGCAGCGACCAAGCCCATTTGTAGCAAGTGAAAAAATAGTAGGAAACATAATTGAGTTAAAAAAGCCTACCATTAAAATAGCATAAGCTCCAAATTCGCCCCCTATCATAATCGCATAAACTAATAAAACAATAGCCATAATAGCGTTAAATGCTAAGCACAAAGCTGGTTTAATATAATTCATTATATAGCTTCCAACAAAGCGTCCAACCATAGCTCCGCCCCAATAATAAGCTATCATTTTAGCAGCTTCGCTTTCAGCAATTCCTAAAATAGGCATTAAATAAAGAATTAAAAATGAACCGATTGCAACCTCAGCTCCAACATAGCAAAATATTCCAATAGCACCTAAAACTAAGTGTTTATATTGCCAAGCACTTGTTCTTGTATCGTGTGCGTTTTCGCTGATTTCTTCTGCGGTAATTCTTACATCAGGCAATTTAATAAAAAACTTTACAAAAATTCCTAAAACAATCAACGCAACTGCAATGCCTAAATAAGGCAATTGAACCGAAGTTACCTTTTGCTCTAAGCTTAAATCTTTTGTTGAAGCTAATATAAATAAAGCTCCAAAGAATGGTCCAACGGTTGTTCCAAGAGAGTTAAACGCTTGAACTAAAGCTAGGTTTCTTGCTTCTTTACCGCTAGGTGATAATAAAGTTACAAATGGATTTCCAGTAACTTGAAGTAGCACAACGCCACTTGCTAAAACAAATAAAGCACCTAAAAATATAGCATAGCTATGAGTTCCTGCTGCAGGATAAAATAGTATTGCACCTAATGCAGCTAAGAAAAATCCACCCACAACGCCATTTTGATAGCCAATTTTTTGAATTAGCTTACCAAAAAACGCTGAAGTTATAAAATATGCTCCAAAAAAGCAAAATTGAACTAAAGATGATTGAAAATAAGTTAATTCAAAAAGTTCTTTAAGGTGTGGGATTAAAATATCGTTTAAAACGGTTAAAAAACCCATCATAAAAAATAAGGCTGTTAATACAGCTAATGAAAATGAATTGCTTTTCATAATTTTCCTTAATAAATAAAATAAAAAGTCATTTTAAACTAATTTATAAGATTTTTTACAATTTTTCACAATAAAAAATAACAAGTGTGTAATTTATACACATTTTAATAAAAGAATTTGAATTCGGAATTTGATTTTTTAAAATTTAAAAAGATTAGAAAAATTAAGAAATAGGAAATTACTTCCTATTTGCATATAAACATATCTATTTTTTGATAGTTTTTATTATCAATAAATACTGAAGTCCCGTTGTCAAATCCGTGAGTTTTATTGCTTACTTTTACACCATTACAATCTAATTCTTTACCTGATTTATAAATATTTAAAATATCTTGCTTTAAAGCTCCACTTGAATTATCAAGGCTTGTATAAATAAAACCAACTACAAATGTAGCAACAATAAGAGAAATAACTGCAATATAAAGCTTAGAATTAAAATAATTTTTATAATAAACGCAAACTCCGATTAATACAAAAAATAAAATCAAAAATATTGCAAATCTAATCATTTTAAACCTCTTAATTTATAGGTTAAATCTCCTGCATTAAATCCAACAATTACTCCATTTTCTAATATTTCTTCGCCATCATTTGAAATGATTTTTATCTTATCATCAAATCTTTTTATATCTAAAATTAATTTTGCGTTAGGAAAATGCTCGGCTAAATCAATCTTAATTTCATTCTCACTAGCACTATAAACAGGCATTATAAATAGCTTTGAAAATCCTTCAAAACAAGTTTTAAAACCTTCTAAGTTATCAAGCAATCTTGTGTATTTATGTGGTTGCCAAATAGCAATACTATCTTTAATTCCAAGTGCTTTTGCGTATGCAAATATGCCCTTTTTTGTTTCTTTTATTTCTGTTGGATGATGTGCATAATCATCAATAATTGCTCTAGTATTATTAGCAAATAAAACATCAAAACGCTTTTTAATACCTTTAAAATCTTTTAGATTTTGCTTAATTTCGCTAAGGCTAAGCCCAACACATCTTGCAGCAAGAATTGCCAAAGCAGCATCAATTGCTATGCACTCGCTATGACCTTGCACGCTAAAGCGACCAAAATCTCTTAAATCAAACGATATAAAAGGCAAATAATCCTTAACACTAAACTCAAGATTAGCAATATCTTCGCTAGGAATTAATCTTTCGCAATCAATATTAACTTTAGCTAAAAACTCATCTTCAGCATTAATTACACGGATTTTACTTTGTTTTAAAAAGTCTTCATAAGCTTTATAAAAAGCGTTTAAATCGTGGTTGTAATGCTCTAAATGTTCAGGCTCAGCATTCGTTACTATGCTAAGATATGGATTTATATTTAAAAACGAACTATCACTCTCATCAGCTTCAAACACTAAACTTTCACTTTTTTTATACATCATATTTTTGCCAGCTCTTTTATCTACTGCACCGATAATAAATGAGCTTTGCAAAATATTTGCTAGGATACTACTCGTAGTGCTTTTGCCGTGTGCGCCTGCTACTGCAAAAAGCATTTTATTATCTAAAATAAGTGGCAAAGCTTCTTTTCTTGATAATACTTTTATGCCTAATTCTTTAGCTTTTTTTATTTCAGGATTGTTTTCACGAATAACAGCTGAATGAACTACTAAATCAATATCATTACTTAGATTTGAAGCACTATGACCTATAAAAACTGCTATGCCTTCAGCTCTTAGTTCTTTTACTAATTCGCTTTCATACACATCACTTCCTAAAACACTAACTCCACGCTCATTTAAAAATCTAGCTAATGCACTAAGTCCAATCCCGCCTATACCTATAAAAAATATTTTTTTCATTTGTATCCTTTAAGAAAATGCTAGAGCTATTAAAATAAGCCCTGCTCCTAATAATTGTAATATTGTAAATGTTTCTCCAAAAAAACTTCCTAAAATCCCTGCACTTATTGGCTCAAGTAATAAAATCAAAGCAACCTTACTAGGGTGCAAATGTTTTTGTGCGTAATTTTGTGCAAAAAAACAAAATATCGTAAATACTAAAGCCGATATTAAAATAAGCATTAAAACCTTAGAATTTGAAATAGGAATTATGCTTAAATTAGCAAAAGAAAGAGCAGAAATTAAATAAATTATAGTGCTACCTAAAAACTGAAAAAATATAAAAGTATTTAAATCATTTGATTTTAAAAATTTATCATTTAAAGCAACCAAAAGTGCGAAGAAAAACGCACAAATTATCGCTAAATATTCGCCTTTTCCAAAATTATTAAAATTTGCATCGCTAAATAAAAACATTCCAAAACAAGCAAGTAATGCTAAGAAAAATATTTTAAAACTAAGCTTTGCTTTGCTTATAAAAAAGCATAAAAATGGAGCGATAATTCCTTCTAATCCTGTTAAAAACGCAACATTAGAACTTTGAGTATGAGTAAGTGCTATTGTTTGAAAAATAAAGGCTAATGCCATACAAAAGCCTGTTATTAAGCCATAAAAATATGTTTTTTTGTAATGAATTAATATATCTTTTCTTGCAATTACAAAAAATACTAAAGACGCTATTAAAAATCTATAAAATAATAATTCATAGCTATTTATGTATTTTAAAACCCATTGAGTAGGCAAAAATGATGCACCCCAAATGAATACCGCAAATATTAATAAAAAAAACGATTTTTCTTGATGGCTCATAAATTAAACTTACTAAGATTTAAAATATCTTTTGAGAAATCAAAATAATATAAATAATCAGCTTTTATATCAAAACCAGCTAAATATTTTAAAGCTAAAATACTTGCATACGAAGCACTAAACATAACAAAAGGAGTTGCTTGTGGCTTAATTCTTTTGATTTCTTTATTAAATGCTATTTTTTTATTTTTTACTATACTAGCACTTACAAAAAACTCTTCAACACTAGCAAAAATCCAAGGAATATTATTAGCTTTAGCAAAATTATCAATTTCACTTCTTACTGATAAATTATCAGTCGCATCCATAATCAAATCAGCCTTAGGATTTGTAGCAAAAAACTCTGCTGCACTCATTTTAAAAGTTTTAATATCACAAAATGAACGCTCTTTTAGTTTAGTAAAGCAATCAACCTTTGCCTTTCCTTCATCGCTAAAATTAAACATAATTTGTCTTTGAATATTACTTAAGCTAACAATATCAAAATCAACTATACTAATACTCTTAATCCCACTACTAGCAAGAGCATAAGCTATGCTTGAGCCAAGCCCACCTGCTCCGATTATTATGATTTCTTTGTTTTCTAAATTTTTTTGCTTATCTTTTAATAATAAAGCTTGCCTTTCATAAAAGGCGTTTGTTGATTTCATTTCTTACTTCCTTAAATTTCCAAAACTTAGCCGCATCATTTGGTTTAACAATATCAGAGATTAAAACTTCTTCAGCATTGCTAAGCTCTTGAATAATATCGCCATAAGCATTGCATAAAAAGCTATTGCCATAGAAATTCCACTCAAGCTCATTTACTTCGCTCACACCTATACGATTAATTCTTAAAATATTGATATTATTTAAAAAAGCTCTCATTTTTATAAGCTCACACCATCTTGCGTTTGAATTATAAGTATTTGCCGTAGGAATGATTAATAAATCTAATTCATTTGCCTTTTTAAAAAACTCATCAAAATGTATTTCAAAACCAAATAAAACACCTATTTTAAAATTATCGCATTTAAAGGTTTGTAGTTTGATTTTATCTTTTTTATTTTTAAAATATTCTTCTTCATTCCAATGTGAATATGGCATAAATACTTGCTGATTTATATATTTTATCTTGCCATTATTTGCTACTACGCAAGTTTTTATCGGCTCGTTTTTTTCAATCAAAACAATGGGTGCAACGATACATAAATTATATTTAGCACTATATTCTTTTAAGGCTTGTAATTTTACTTTACTTTGCTCTTTTATTAAATCTATTGGCATTGTTTTTAATTCTGTAAAAAAATTATTTAAAACATATTCGCCAAGAGCAACAAGCCTTACATTTTTTTGCTCACAAATCCTTAAATAATAATCAAGCCTAGCATTGCTTAAAGCTTGAGTACTAAGCTGAAGAGCTGCGATTTTCAAAATGGTAATCTTTCTGTATCAATACTAATTGAACTTGATTTGTTTTGCTCAAATTCTTCTATATCTTTACTAGCCTTATCTAATAAATCTCTAGCTTCATTGATTAATTTCATACCATCTTTATAGGCATCTACTAAGTCAAATAAGGGCGTATTTTCATCTTCTATTATTGCTAATTTCTCATCTAAAATTTCACAAATTTCTTCATAAGTCTTTTTCATTGATTTACCTTATAATTTGGTGCTTCTGCTGTAATTGTTACATCATGAACATGGCTTTCTTTAAGCCCTGCACTTGTAATTTCTACAAACTCAGCTTTTTCTTGAAAGTCTAAAATATCCTTAGCTCCATTATATCCCATAGAACTTCTAAGACCACCTAATAACTGAAATACTACATTTTTAATACTTCCAGTATGTGGAACTCTTCCTTCAATTCCTTCAGGAACAAGCTTTTCTTTTGCTGTACCTTCTTGAAAATATCTATCAGAACTTCCCTTTGCCATAGCACCAAGACTTCCCATTCCACGATAGCTTTTATATTGTCTTCCTTGATAGGTGATAAATTCTCCTGGACTTTCATCAGTTCCTGCTAAAAGTGAGCCTATCATTACGCTACTTGCACCAGCTGCTAGTGCTTTTGCAATATCACCTGAATATTTTATACCGCCATCTGCAATTATAGGCACATTAAACTCTTTTGCAGCCTCAGCACAATCACTAATCGCAGTAATTTGTGGCACACCAACCCCACTTACAATACGAGTGGTGCAAATACTTCCTGGTCCAATTCCTACCTTAATCGCATCAGCTCCTGCTAATGCTAAATCCTTAACAGCCTTAGGATTTGCAATGTTTCCAACTATAACATCTATATTTAATTCTTGTTTGATTTCTTTTAAAGTATCAATTATGCCTTTACTATGTCCGTGAGCACTATCCATAACTAATACATCAACGCCAGCATTTACTAAAGCTCTAGCTCTATCAAGTTGCCCTACTCCAATAGCAGCACCTACAACTAATCTTCCTAATTTATCTTTATTTGCATTAGGGTATTCTTTGCGTTTTTTTAAATCCTTAATAGTGATTAGACCACAAAGAATATTGTTATCATCAACTAAAGGTAATTTTTCAACTTTATTTTTACTAAAAATAACTTCAGCTTCATCTAAAGTGCAGCCTTGTTTAGCTGTAATTAATGGCATTTTTGTCATTACATCTTCAACTGATTTACTAAAATCGGTTTCAAATCTTAAATCACGATTAGTTAAAATCCCTAAAAGTTTTTTATCACTATCAACTACTGGAACACCTGAAATTGAATATTCGTGCATAATAGTTAAAGCATCGCTTACTTTAGCATTTGCATTCACAAAAACAGGATCGTAAATAATTCCGCTTTCGCTTTTTTTAACTCTTATTATTTCTCTTACTTGGCTTTCTATATCCATATTTTTATGAATTATTCCAATTCCGCCAAGCCTTGCCATCATAATTGCAGCACGATGTTCTGTAACTGTATCCATCGCTGCTGAAATTAATGGCATATTTAATCTTATATTTTTAGTAAGTCTTGTGCTAATATCAACTTCTTTTGGTAAAACTTCTGAATATTGTGGAACTAATAAAACATCTTCAAATGTAAGGGCTTTTTTAATAATATTCACTAGATTTTCCTTTCGTTTTTTAATTTATTATAAGGGCTTTTTATTAATTAAAGCCCATTTTTATTTCTTTAGAAAAATCGTTGTTTAATTCTTTTTGAATGCTATCTTTAAAATCGTCTAATCTAAAAATTCCATCGCTTTGAGCGACTTTTATTGCTGTATTTTTTACTATCATTTTAATTTGAGCGCCACTTAATTCATAAGTTTTTAAATCATCAATCTTAAATCCTGATTCAAATTCCGCATTTTTTGGTAAGTGTAATTTCCATATTTTTTCACGCTCTAATTCATTTGGATTAGAAAACTTGATTTTATATTCAAATCTTCTTGAAAATGCAGGGTCTAAACTATCTAAAAAGTTAGTTGTAGCGATTAAAATACCATCAAATTTTTCAAGCTGTTCTAAGAAAATATTTTGCATTTGATTATGCATTAATTCACTTCCATGACTTGCAACACTTCTAGTGCTTAAGAACTGATCTGCTTCATTTAATAATAAAATAGGCGGAGTTTTTACACTCTTACTAATAACTTTATAATTATCAAAAATTGCACGAACATTCTTTTCGCTTTCACCTACATATTTATCTAAGACTTTAGAGCAATCAAGGGTTATTATTTCTCTTTTTAAAGTCTTTGCTAAATAACTAGCACTCATAGTCTTACCTGTACCTGGAGGTCCATAAAATATTATATTAGCTCTTAAAACATCATCTTTTACAATTCCCCAGTCTTTAAGTCTTTTTGCTACGCTTTTTGTAAGGCGTTTTTTAAGACTTGCTGCAAGGTCGCTAACATCTTTACTTAATACTAAATCAATTTCTTGAACTTCTAAATATTCAAAGAAATTAAGCTCTTCAACAATGGCTTTTATATTTTCGCCTTTATGTGGGAAGAAATACTTAATAACATTATCGCTTATTATAAATCTATTATCGTTTCCTACATATTCAACTAATTCATTGCTTAAAAGCTTTGAATCATCGCTTAATAGCTCGTAATTTCTAATCTTTTCTAATTGATAAGGATTTATTATGCTTAATAATTCTTCGTAATGTAAAGGTTTTTTAGAACCTGTTAGCTCTTCTTTTAATAAAGCCATTATGATAAGCGTTTCTTCTGCACTTAAATCATAATCCTTCATTAATTCATTAAAAGGATTATGAAATTTAGGGCTGTTTTTAAGTCTTGTATTGATTAAATCAAGTCTTAAATCAGATGTTAAAAACTCTAGCTTAATCCTTGCATCAATCATATCAAAACAATCATTTAAATAAACGCTTAAATCAGTATAAGGTTTATGCTTGTATTCTTCTAATTCACTATCACTAATAACTCTTGCTCCATCAAATTCATTAGCAAGATTAAAAAATACATGAGCATACCTTGTAAGTGCTATTGATTGAAATAAAATAAGCCCAGCATTATCTTTATAATTAAATTGTTTTCCACTTGCTTCTTGAATAAACTTTTTTTCATAAAGCTCTATAAAAAATGGTAAATACGAAACCATTTGTGCAGTTGTGTGAGCATTGAAAGCATCTTCAACTATACTATGAAATTTGATCCCAAAGCGTGATTTTATAGTTTTATTTAACATAGTTCTTAAAATAACGCAAGACTCTTTAGCTAAACCTTGGTTTAATAATTTTAAATATAAAAAACTTTCTTCGTAATTATCGCTTAAAAACTCTTTAATTTTTTCCAATTTCTAACTCTTTTTTTAATTCTTTTTTTAAAACTTTTCCCGCAGCATTTTTCGGTAATTCACATTTAAAAATTATAGTTTTAGGAACTTTGTAATTTGCTAAATGTTTCTTAAGATGCCTTTGGATTTCTTGTGCGTTTAGTGTAACACCTTCTTTTAAACAAACATAAGCTACAACGCTCTCATCAAGCTCATTATCTTTTACGCCAATTACAGCACAAGAATCAACTTCATCAAGTTGCATAATAACATCTTCAATTTCTCTTGGATAAATATTAATTCCTTTTGAAATAATAATATCCTTTTTTCTATCTACAATATAAATAAAGCCATCTTCATCAAGTCTAGCAATATCGCCAGTCTTAAGCCATTCGCCTTCTATTACTTCGCTTGTAAGCTCAGGTTTATTGTAATAGCCTTGCATTACACAATCACCCTTTACTATTAATTCTCCTATTTCTCCGATAGGTAATTCTTTTAGTTCATCATCTACGATTTTTACTTCATATCCATGTAAAGGCAAACCTACTGAATTAGCCTTTTGTTTTTCTAAGCGATTTACTGCAACAATAGGCGAACACTCGCTTAAGCCATATCCTTCTAATACTGCTGTTCTTTTAAATTTTTCTTTATAAGCTTTAAGAGTGCCTTCGCTTAACGCACTTGAGCCTGATACTATTATTCTAATTTTGTGAAACCACATAAAATACCAAGGAAGCTTAGCTTTAAGCAAGGCATTTAAAATAACAGGGACTGAGAATAATATTGTAACTCTTTTTAAAAGTATTTGCTTAACCACATTAGAAAATGGTAAAACAGAGCGTTCAATCACAAGTGAACAGCCTGAAAGTAAAGGTAATAAACAAACTGCTGTTAAAGTAAAGCTATGAAACATAGGTAAGTATGCAATAGCTCTATCACTTGATTTAATCTTAAAATCATGTTGAGCTGATGTTATATTTGATAAAATATTTTTATAGCTTAATAATACACCTTTAGGAAGCCCTGTTGTCCCTGATGTATAAATTATATGAACGCTATCGCTTAGTTTTGCATCGCATTTAAAATTATAAACCGGTGCATAATCTAAATAAGCAGCTAAATATCCATCTTTTAAGCTATTATCAAATGAGTGAAAAAGCGTAATATCGCCAAATTCACTAACAAGCTCAGCAGCTTCTTTAATATCTCTTGAAACTATTAATAATTTTGCGTCGCAGTCTTTTATAATATAGCTGTATTCTTCTTTTTTAAGCATAGTATTAATAGGAACTGCGACAGCCTTTAAGGCAGTTATTGCAAAATATAAAATCATAAATTCTTTACAATTACTCATAATAAAAGCTACATTATCGCCGCTTTTAACTCCGTGATTTTGCAAAAATGCTATCATTTTATCAACATGATTTTTTAACTCTTTAAAGCTTATTTTACCATTGTTATCAAATATAGCAATTCTGCTTAATTTTGAGTAATTTTCCAAATATTCATAATAATTTCGCATTAACTTCCTTTAATTAAAACTCGTAATTAACCCCAAAATTTACAATCTGATTTGATTGATTTGAGAATTTTCCTTTTGTTTGGATTAGAATATTATCGGTTACATTATCTACTTTAACATCTGCATAATGCTGATAAGCTCCTGCTCCTGTTACTTTTAATTGTTTGTTTATTCTATATTCAAAACCTAAAGAATAATTATACATTCTACTATCTTTTGCTAAAAAAGATATTTTTTCGCGTCTTACTGGGCTATCTTCTGTTGAAAAGCCTAGCATAAGCGATAAATCTTTATCATAGTTATATCTATAACCAAAACTTAATAATGTAGTATCTTTCCAACCTTGCTCTAAACTAGTTTGTAAAACTGATGCGAAAAAATATTCTTCAATAGCTTGTTTCTCTTCAGGTTTTAATGTAGCACCTACACCCATAGCAACTTGTTGAAATGTTTCAATCTTTCCACATTTATCAGCTTGCATTTGACAAGCTTGCATAAATTTCATAGTAGCTTCTTGTAAAGCTAATGGAACTTCTGGTTTGTGAATTTTTAAATCTAATGTTTTTGCTTTGCTCCAAAAGGTTCTTCCCATATTAAACATAAACTCGTGCTTGCCGTATTCATAAGCAATACCAAAGTTTGCGTTAGCAGGGTATAAGAAGTTAGCACTTGCATAACCACTATAACCTACTTTATCATTTTGAGTAGGCAGCACTCCAATAACTTGACCTGTTGTAGGGTCAAAACGATAAACTTCACTCGCTAATGCTGCTAGCCCAATACCCATTGCTGCAGCTTCAATTGGATTCATATTTAAATTTGCAAAAGATTCCTCTGACTTAGGAGTTAAATTGTTTGCAAAATCATACATAGCAAACTTAGTCATTTTAAAATCCATATTGCCTTTAAATTCGTTTTTGTATGAAGAATTATAAAGTAAAGAAAATCTTAATTTTTCATCAAAATACTTAGGTGCGTAAGTTAAAGATAATTTATAACCAAATTTATATCCATTATCTGTCTTTACATTACCACTATAAACCCAAGAGTAAGGATGAGCTTTTCCTTCATTATCAATCCAAACCCTATTCATCTCAGCAGGATCTGATGGATAATATCTAGGATTTTTTGCATTATCCTTAATAAGGCTAAATTTAAGCCTTGTATGATTTGCTGTAATTGCTGCACCTAAACTAAGTTCGCTAGTTGGCTTAAACGCATACGATAAAGCCAAAGTTCCACCACGAATATCCATAGTATCGGTTAATGCTTTTGCATAATCACTATTCCAACCATAAACGCCTGCAAAATCTGTATAACCTGCAAATCCAACGAAATGTTGTTCGTTAATAGGATAAACAAATGCTAATGTAGGCAAGAAAAATGTGAATTCTTTTCCATGTGCATCGCTTGCATTATAATAAGGTTCGCCACCAACCTCTGTTAAGTGGTTTTCAAATCTAGAACCTGTAACATTATAATAATTAGCACTAAAATGCAATTGTGGATTTTGTCCTAAAAATCCCATATTCGCTGGGTTGATAAAAGCCGCATCGGCACTAAAACTCTTTGCTAAATTTGAGCTAGATAAAGCTATTCCGTCTGAACTTAACGGAACAAGCTTATAATTTGATGCTAGTAAGCTACCACTAACAACAAATGATAAGAAAATCTTATTCATTTACTCAATTTTTCCTTAATTTTTTTAAATGGAAAGCTGATTATATATTTTTAATATTAATTTTTCTTTATAAAAGATAAAATTTACCTTATTTAATATTTACATTAATTTTCTATGTTTTAAGAAGGATTTTAACTTGTAATTCCTATTTCAAATTCCACAAGAATTTGAAATAGGAAATTGATTTTATTCAAGGCCACTTAACATAGGAACAAAAGTGCAAGAATCAAGAACTATTTCTTCTATTCTGTCTTTATGTTTAATATATTTTGTAATGTATTGTTTGCTTGCATTACCAACAGGAGCTACTAATATCCCACCAACTTCAAGTTGAGAAAACAATACATCAGGCACTTTTTGAGTATATGCCGAAAGCAAAATTCTCTCATAAGGTGCATAGTTTTTAAGCCCATTATTACCATCTGCATGGCGAACATATACATTTGCTTTTATAGTATCAAGATTTTTTATAGCTTTATTTGATAATTCTTTAATTCTTTCTAAAGAAAATACTCTTCTTATTAAATTAGATAAAAGTGCAGCTTGATAGCCACTACCACAGCCAATCTCAAGCACACTATCAGCCCCAACAGGCTCAAGCGCCATAGTCATTTTAGCTACCGTAATAGGTGAGCTAATCCATTGATCAGAGCTTAGTGGCATAGCATGTAATTCATAAGCAAAATTACTCATAGGCATAAAAATCTCTCTAGGAGTATTAGCAAATGCAAGTTTTACTTCTTTGCTAATATTTACTTCACTAGCAATATTTTCGGCAAGTCTTGCACACTTTTCTTGTTCGTAAATATCCTTAAAAATCATCGAAATTCAAACTTCCTTTACTATAATTTGTAACCTTGCTTTCAAAGAAATTGCTCTTTTGATCGTTAAACTTAGAAAAATCATCAACCCATTTAATAGGATGTTTTGCATTATATTTTTTCTCTAAACCAATAGAACTAAGTCTTAAATCCACAAGATAATGAATATATTCTGTAATTATATCATCAGTAAAGCCCATAATTTGATTTTGAGTGATATATTTGCCCCATTCAATTTCAAGCTCAGCAGCACGCTCAAACATTTCATAAATCTTTGCGATTGTTTTTTCGTTGAATAAATCAGGTCTTTCTTTTCTAACTGAATTAATCATGTTTTGAAATAATAATAAATGTGTTATCTCATCTCTTTGAATAAATCTTACCATTTGAGCAGAGCCAAGCATTTTACCAGCACGAGCAAGTGCATAAATAGCAGTAAAGCCGCTATAAAAATATATTCCTTCTAGGATTTGATTTGCTACCATTGCATAAAGCAATTTTTCTTCCGTTACATCGCCTGCTAATTCTTCATAAAGACTTGAAATAAAATCATTTTTCTTTCTTAATGTAGCGTCGTGTTTTTCCATTTCGTATATTAAATCAGTATCATCACAAATAGCTTCAACCATTACAGCATAACTTTTAGAATGGTTTGCTTCTTCATAAGCTTGTCTTGCTAAAACCGCATTAATCTCTGGTGCTGTTATATAAGGGTTTATATTATCAGCAATGTTGTTTGTTTGAAAGCTATCCATAGAAATTAATTGTGACCATACTAAATCATACATTCTTTTTTCACTTGTTGTAAGATTGCATTTATAATCAAGTGCGTCTTTTGTAGTATCAACTTCTCTTGGAAACCAAGTATTAGCTTCCATTAAATCCCATAATTTTAAAGCCCATTCATATTTTGCTTTAGTAAAATTTAAAATACCTTGAGGATTACCGCCAAATACCTTTCTAGCAGTTAAATCTTCATTGCTTTGAGGATTATATATTCTTTTTCTATTCATCTCTTTTCTCCTTAAGAACTAAAGTATTTGAAAATAAATCATGTATATATTGCCTATCTTTTCTAAAGAATGGAAAAATCATACCAAATATTAAAGAAAAGCTAAGCACAAACAATACCAACCTTAATAATATCTGTAAAAAACTTGCTCTTTTACCATTTTTATTTCTTAAATGCAAGCCCAAATATTTATATCCTAAAGTTTGACCTTTAAAAAATAAAAATAATAAAATTATTAAAAAATATAAAAAAGTAGCTAAAAATATAAAATTTTGACTTTGTCTATATTCTGAAGCACTACCTACTAAAATGTAGGTAGTAAAGTATTGTATTGGCATCATTATCATAAACATATCAACAATGCCAGCTTTTAATTTATCATAAAGACTAGCTAAACAAACCTTAGCCTTTGCCATTTTTAAACTTTAAGTAATTGTGTTTCTTTTTCTTTTACTAATTCATCGGTTTTAGCAATTGCTAAATCAGTAATTTTTTGAACTTCATCGTAAGCTTTTTTCGCTTCATCTTCGCTTACTGCTTTATCTTTTTCTAATTTTTTAACAGCATCATTTGCATCTTTTCTAATATTTCTAATAGCAACTTTGCATTTTTCTCCCATTGCTTTTGCTGCTTTTGCGTTTTCTTCTCTTTGTTCTTTTGTCATTGGAGGGAAAAATAATTTAACACCATCTGCATCAGCATTTGGATTTACTCCGATATTTGCTGCTTTGATTGCTGTATCAATCGCTTTAATCATAGATTTTTCCCAAGGACTAATTGTAATTGTAGTAGCATCAGTTGCTAAAATAGTTGCAACTTGATTTAATGGAGTTGGATTTCCATAATAATCTACAAAAACATTATCTAATATAGAAATATTTACTTTACCTGTTCTTAAGGTCATAAAATCTTTTTTTAAAGCATTATGAGCTTTTTCGTTTTGTTCTTTTTGTTTTGAATAAATTTCACTTAACATTTTCGTCCTTTTACTTGATTGATTCTGGTAATGCTTGTGGTTTAGTTTCTTGAATTTGCTTGCTAGCGTTTTCTAATTTATTTACTAAACTTTCGCTAGTTTTTGTGTTATAGCTATAACTTAAAAAAATTGTATTTGCAACAAGTAAAACACCCATTATAAAGGTAAATTTAGCTAAAAATCCAGCAGGACCTTTTGCTCCAAACAAACTCTCATTTGAACCACTATAAGCACCTAAACCTATACTTGAGCTTTTTTGCATTAATACACAAGCACAAATAATTACTACTAAGATAAATTGAATTGCGATAAAAATTGTGTTCATATTACTTCTTTCGTTTAAAAATAAAGTTTGTATTATATGTTATAAAATTTAAAATAAGTTAAAAGCCTTCAAAATTGAAGGCTTAAAAATTAATCTCTAATACTTCTTAAGATATTTAAAAGAGATATAAATAAGTTAATAAAGTCAAGGTATAAAGCGATTGCACCTTGAATAGGTGTTTGATATGCACCACGAATTATCATTTGTGTATCATAAATGATAAAAAAGCTAAATAAAATAGCACTAACACTAGAAATTACTAGGTGTAAAACTGGGCTTTGGAAAAATAGATTTAATAAAGATGCCCCGATAACAACTAATAAAACAATGAAAAGCGCCTTGCTAAATACACTAAAATCTCTTTTTGTTGTAAATGCAAATACGCTAAGTCCTGCAAAAGCAAGTGTTGTTAAAAATAAAGCTTGAGCTATTATTTCAGCACCTGCTGGGTGTTGTAAAGTAATATAAATAATACCTGTTAGGCTAAGACCACTAATAAATGCAAATGTAAATAGCATAGCAATAGCACCATTAGTTACTTCTCTTTTTGTATTCAATACCATAATTAATATAATTTCTACAGCAAGAATTCCTAAACTAGCCCAAATATTGCCAACTAAAAAACTAGCTAAATATGTAGCACCTAAATAAGCCCCTAATGTTGCAGCAACTAGCGAAAGAGCAAAATACATATATGTATCTCTTACAAAAATCGCAGCGTCTGAACGAATAGCTGAACTAGCACGAGTTCTTTCGTATAAACTCATTTTTTCTCCTTGTTTAAATTTATTAAAAGCTCTTGATTATAGCTAAGTTAGTTAATATCTCATTGAAATTTTTTTATATAATTTTGCTTTTTAACAAGGATAAACGATGGATAAATTAATAAAAGGTGCCTTGCAATTTATGCAAGAAGGATTTTTAGAACATAAGGATTTGTTTAAAGATCTAAAAGAAGAACAAAATCCACACACACTATTTATAGGTTGTGCTGATTCAAGAGTAATTCCAAATCTAATAACCTCAACTTTGCCTGGGGAACTATTTGTAATAAGAAATATAGCAAACATTATCCCACCTTATAGGGTTAAAGATGAATATTTGGCTACTACTTCTGCTATTGAATACGCTTTATATGCTTTAAATGTAAAAAACATAATAATTTGTGGTCATAGTAATTGTGGGGGTTGTAAAGATATACCTAGCAAAAAAGCTGAAGTTTTACCAAACGTAAAAAAATGGGTTTCTTTATTAGATGATATTAAAAAACAAGTTGATTACACTCTTGAATTAAGCCATTTTGAAGGACAATACGCCCTAAGGTCTTGGATGATAGAAAAGGCAAATGTTTTAAATAGTTATGAAAACTTATTAGGCTACCCTGATGTTCAAAATAGAATTGATAATAACGAGCTTACCATTAGAGCTTGGTATTTTCTAATTGAAACTGCTGAGATTTATGAATACTGCCCAGCTGATGGACATTTTAAACCATTAAAGGATTTACAATGAGAGTTGTTTTAATATTATTATTTAGTGTGTTTGTATATGCAAATAATTTAGTTGATAATATAAATCAATACATTGATTATAATATGAAAATCAATGATTTAAATATATTATTAGGCAAAAACGAAGATAAAACAATAAACCAAAATAAAATCAATCAGGAAATAAGCGAGTATAAAAACAAAAAAAATCAAATTCTATCAATACTACCAACTTTATTTGATAAAAATAATCTAAATAACAAACTTTTAGAAGATTTCAAAAAAGAAAAAATAAGTAGTGAATTAAAGAAAATAAAATTAGAATTTTATAAAACTTTAATTGAATCAAACAATGTTTTTAATGATAGCAAAATTGACAATGAAAGCATTAAAGACATTATAGATGAAAGCATTAAAGAGCTAAATAGCGAAAAAGTAAAAGATGAAGAATTAGTTTATCTTAATTCTTACATAGAAATACTTACATACTTAAGATTAAACGCTAATGTTTTTGAAAGCAATTATTTAATCCAAGAATTAAAAACCGATAATTTTATCAATTATTTAAATGGTTTTTTCCCTAAAGAAGTAAGCAAATACTTAAATCCTGGAAAAATCATAATTTGTTGCATTATTTTATTGTTTATATTTATGTTTAAAAAGATAATTTTAAAACTAATATATTTTGTTTTCTTAAAATTAATCAAAAAACAAAAGCACGAAATAAACGAATCATTAAAAGATATAACAAAGCCTTTAACATTATTATTTTATATGTATGGAATTTGGCTGTGCTTTGTAATAGCATTTTATCCTGCAGCTGTAATGCCTATAATTTTAACGATTTTATCAATCATAAATACAATAATAATTGCTTGGCTAATTCTAAACATAATTAATTCTTATGGTTTAATTTTAATGTCAAAATTAGCATTAAAAAGTGGTAAAAAAGAAATAATCAACCTAATTTTAAAAATCATAGATTTTATTATCATAATAATTACAATCTTAATAATACTAGCAAAATTAGGCTTTGATATTTCAGCAATCATTGCTTCACTTGGAATTGGTGGTTTGGCTGTTGCTCTTGCTGCTAAGGATATAATTGCGAACTTTTTTGCATCGGTTTTAATGCTTTTTGATAATTCTTTTTCTCAAAGCGATTGGGTAGAAGTAAATGGAATAGAAGGAACTATTGTTGAAACTGGTCTTAGAAAAACCACAATAAGAACTTTTGATAACTGCTTAGTATTCATACCAAACTCAACTATATTAAACGGAAATATCAAAAACTATTCTAAGAGAAAATATGGAAGAAGAGTAAAATTAAGCGTAGGCTTAACATACGATTCAACAACCGAACAAATACAAAATTTTATAAATGATTTAAAAGAACTTTTAAATAACAATGAAATAATCGCTAATGAAAACGATGAAATCTTTCAGCACAAAAACAAAAACTTCTACAAGCAAAACCTAATTTCTGTAAATGATTTAGAAGGGTTTAAATCATCTATTTATGTTTGGCTTGATGATTTTGCTGCAAGCAGTATTAATGTAGAGCTTTATTTTTATATCAAAAGCATTAGTGCAAAACAATACTACGATGAAAAAAGCAAGATATTAATGGAAGTAATGAAAATAGTTGAAAAAAATGGCTTAAGCTTTGCCTTCCCATCAACAAGTCTTTATGTAGAAAAATTACCTAAAGATTAATTTATAATTCCTAATTCAAATTCCAAGGAATTTGAATTAGGATATAAGCTTAATGTCCTAAAAGACCCCAGTATGGAAGTCCCACAGCAAGACATAATACATAAGATACCATAGCAACTACAAATCCTGTTATCCACCATTCTTTAACAGTGTTATAACCAGCACCAAAAATAACTGAAGCAGCAGGGCCACCAAAGTGAGTTAATGCTCCACCATAAGAGTTTGTAGTAATTAATAAAAACGCTAATAAATAAGGATCAACGCCAGCACTCTTGCCTATTAAGAACAACACAGGTAAAAGCGTTGTAATAAACACAGTTGCAGAAGCATATAAATATCTTACGATTATACTAATAAATCCTATTAATATTAGCACAAGTAAAGGGCTTAGATTTAAGTTCATATTAGATTCAATAAATGTTCCAAGCCATTTAAAAAACCCTAGTTTATTCATCATACTTGATAGCGACATAATACCACCGAACCAAAATAGTGTTCCGATACATTCTTTTGAACCTGCGATATCTTCAAACTTTAAAACACCTAATAAAACAGATAAGCTCATCGCAGCAACAGCAACAGCAGTTGCATCTATATCTATTTTATAGTTAAATAAAGAGCTTGCAAGCGATGGAACAGACCAACCAAGTAAAGCAAGAATAAAGATTAAAACAAGCATTTTTTCACTTCTTTTCATCTCTCCTAACTCTTCTAAACCTTGTTTAGCAATAGCAACATTATCTATTGTCTTAATATCAGGGCGAACAAAAACATAAACAATAAAAGGAATTACTAATAAACATACAATACCAGGAACTATCATAGCAACAGCCCAATTTCCCCAATTTAGGCTAGTTCCTAAAATATCGTTTGAATATCCTATAACAAGCATATTTCCAGCCATTGCAGTAGCGAAAATAAACGAAGTCATCTTAGTGCTCATATAAGCATTACAAGCTAAGAATGCACCTACTCTATTTTCTGTTTCTACCTTATCTTTTGATAAAGATTGTGCAATTGAATTTACGATAGGAAACACTATACCACCAGCTCTTGCAGTATTTGAAGGAGTTGCTGGAGATACTATTAAATCCAAAAACGCCGTAACATAACCAAGTCTTAAAGTAGTTTTACCAAGCTTACCTATTAAAAAATAAGCCCATCTTTTACCAAGACCTGTCTTAGTAAAGGCAATACTTAAAGCAAAAGCAGAAACAATAATCCAAGTAGTAGCACTAGCATAACCACTTAAAGCTTGTTTAGTAGCTTCTTTAGCTGAGCCTAAATATTTACCCATAAAAAGTGCAGTTCCTGCAACAGCAGTAATTAACACCATTGAATTAGGAATAGGCTTAAATACAAGGCCTAAAACAGCAGAAAGATATATTCCAAACATTACCCACGCAGCTTCGCTAAGACCATTTGGGCAAGGAAGCACAAAAGCAAATAAAAATGGAATAATGATTAATGCAATAATAGAAATTGCTCGTTTCATTAATTCTCCTTAAATGAAATTAAAAAATAATTATTACTTTAGCAAAATTATCTATAAAATATATTTAAAATCATTTTTTTAAGATTTAATTGTGTAGTAAGGTAACATAATCTATAATTTTTTTATAAAAAACTTATAAATTAATTGGATATTTTATGTCTTTTTATAAGATTTTAAATTTAATTAGGATAAAAGATGAAAAAAGTATTAATATTTTTATTAAGTTTGAATTTATTTTCATATACGCTAGATTTTCCCGGAGATACTCCGCCACTTGATGCGAATCCAAACTGGACTGACCCTACAAAACCAATTGATTTATATAATACAAATGAAATTAATATAAGTCAAAAATTAAACGAATTAGATGAAAAAAAACTAAGAAAACTCAAAAAAGCTCTTGATATATTATTTGAAGAAGAAGAGCAAGAAATAAAAGAAGTAAAAGAAATTATTCAACCTATCAAAAAGCAAGATCCAAGCGAATATATACAAATTACAATAAATGGCGAAAAACCTACAAAAAAGCCAAAAAATACATATAAAAACAACGATATTTTAATAAATATAAAATGATAATTCCTATTTCAAATTCCTTTAAAAATTTATGGAATTTAAAATAGGAATTTAAACTTTCATATCAAATAACTTCATATCTTTTTGACTATATTTTAAAGCCGCTTGCAAAAACTCTTCAAAAGTTTCATAACTATCTATATCTTTAGGAGCTTTTAGGTTTTTGCCACTTATCATTTCATAAGCTAGTTTTTCATACCAATTTAGTATTTTTTTATATTCTTTTGCTAATTCTTCACTTCTTGCTCTTTTAAAATCTTGCGATAATCTATTTGCTTCATCTGCTAGCCATTTTGGCATTTTTGAAATATCACTTTGTGTTATCAAACCTTTTGCTACCATAGAATTAAGTGGTTTTGCGACATTTTGTGCGAATTCTTTATAATCTACAAATCTATCCCCACCACTCATCTTGCCCCAATAAGTTCTCTCGCCCTCTACTAAAAAATGATTATTTCTTAATACGGCTATTAATATTCCACCACGACTTACATCTCCTTGATTATTTTTGTAATTATCGCCTTTAGCGTCCCATAAAATAGAATAACCTTGAGAAAAACTATCGCTATGCACAGGAAACATATCCATTTTTCCATCACCATCATAATGAAATAGTGTGTCAGCGCCTTTTATTCTTTGAAAATCTCTTGCATGAATATTCTTATCATTATAATCTTCAAAATCATATCTAGTTTGTAAAATCTTGCCTACACTAAAGGTGCTATTATCTATCTCAAACCCACATGGCAAATTTTTAATATCTTCTTTGCTAAAAAATTCTTTAGAGTTTAAAAAATCTTCACTTACAACTTGGCTTAAGACTTTATAAGCATTTCCAACGCTTTTTGCTATATCAATTTCCATAAATCTTTTACCTATTATATGAGCTTTATTGTTTTGTTCTACTAGAGATTTTAAACTATCGCTGTGGATTTTATAATTATCAGGAATTCCTGCTGCTTTGTTAAAATCACTTGTAAAAAAGCCATCTTTATCAATTCCGTATCCTAAGACAACTCCTACCTTTTTATCATCTGCTTTATTATCTACTTTTTTAATCTCGTTATTAGTTTCTTTTTTATAAATTTGTTTTGTTTGATATGCTGAATAAGAATTTATTTTCATAATTACCCCTTTTAATTACTAATATCGGTATTTATTAAAATTATTTAATTCCTATTTCGTAATTCTTTAAAAATTCGTGGAATTTGAAATAGGAATTTAAACTCTTTTATCATAAAGATTTTCGCCGTCTTTATAAGCTAAAAATAAAGCTAACAAATCTCTTTCATCTTTGATATTACGAATATCAAGTTTGCTTAAAATCTCTTGCATACTCTCACGCACATCATTGCCTTTTACTTCTATGGGTTTGAATGGTTTTTTATCTTCAGCTTGTTCTTCGTTTTCTTCTTGTTTAATTTCTTCTTTAGATTGCGATATTTGTAAATCTTCATCTGTATTAGAAAAAATACTTTTCATTAATTTATTTTTTTCTTCATTACTTATGCTATCTGAAGTTAATTTATCTAAATTTTTGAAAAGTTTATTTAGAGTTTTTACTAATTCTTCTGTATCAATTTCTGGAGATTTCTCCAATTCCAACCTTATATGCTTTACAACATCAGGGTCTAACGCTCCATACATACCATAAGTTAACTTATCACGAAGACCTAAATTATTGTCATACAATGGTTTATAGGTCGGATCATTTTCTAACTTTTCTTGAGCTATTTTAAGATACTCTAAAGTAGCTGTGCCATCTTCATAATAAGGTTTATCGTTTGTATTTTCGCTTGTAGTTTTGTATTTGTTAATTGCTGTAATATAAGAATTTGATGATATTTTCATTTTAAACCCCCGTTTTTCGTATATCGGCAAGATTTAAAAAAAAATTAATACTTTAAAACAATAAGACTTAATTAAAGCCTTATTGTTGATTTTCTTTATTTACCTTTATAAAAAATGTAGCTATGCAAATTAGCACAGCAACTAAAGAAAACGCTTCTTCTAATATTTGCATTTGATATCCTTTCGTAGCAAGTAGATATCAAAAGCAAAAAGTATTCCTTAATCTTGGATTTTGTAATCGTTCGGATGATCTAATGCGTAGCGGAATTTTTCCATATCAATTTGTTTATTCCAAATAGCCACTATTAGACAAGCTACTGAGTTTCCGCAAAGATTTCCACAGGCTCTCATTTCACTCATAAACTTATCAACTCCAAGTAAAACGGTGATTGTAGCCACAGGAATTAAATTATCTCCTAAAGAGCTAAGAGTTCCAGCAAGAACGATAAAGCCACTTCCAGTAACCCCAACAGCACCCTTACTTGTAACCATTAAAATAAGTAATATTGTGATTTCTTGCCAAAGTGTGATTTCTATATTAAACGCTTGTGCTAAGAAAATTACAGCCATTGCTAAATAAATATTAGTGCAATCTAGGTTGAAACTATATCCAGTAGGTAAAACTAAACCTACACAGCTTTTATCAATTCCTGCCTTTTCTAGCTTTTTCATAAGTGGCAATAATGCACTCTCACTTGAACTAGTTGTAAATACTATTAAAAGCTCTTTTGCAATAAATCTAATAAACTTAAATATATTTATTTTCGCAAAATAGCAAATCACTCCTAAAACTCCGAATATAAAAACACAACAAGCTGTAAGCATTACGAACAATAAATATCCCATATTTACAAGTGAGCTTAAACCAAATTTTGAAATTAGATAAGCCATAGCACCAAATGTTGCAAATGGGCTAAAATACATAACTAATGTTAAGATTTTGAATACAAATGCTTGAAATACTTCTAAAGCCTTTTTAATATATTCTCTATCTTGCTCTTTTAGAGTAATTACAATAAATGCAGTAAATAAAGCGATAAATAATACTTGCAAGGTCTTGCCATCTGTAAATGGGCTTACTATATCTTGCGGAATAGCTCCTTTTATAACACCCCAAAAACCTGCTTGCTCGCTTTGAGAAGCTTGTATATATTTATTAACACTGCTTGCATCAAGAGCGTTGATATCAAGGTTCATTCCAACGCCAGGTTGCATAATCTTAGCCATAAAAATACCTACAATTAGAGCTAAAGTGCTTACTACTTCAAAATAAATTACAGCTTTAACTCCGATTCCGCCGATTTTTTTAATATCTCCAAGTCCTACAATTCCTAAAATAATCATAACAAATATAATAGGTCCTATTAAAAGCTTTAAAGCCTTAATAAACATATCAATAAAAACTTTTGACCATATTGCTAAATTTTCAATACCTAGGCTTTCTATTTTAATAGGAGGCATAGCACCTACAACAATTCCAAGGATTAATCCAACGATAACCCAAAAAATAAGACTTTTTAAATATTTTCTCATTTATGTCCCTTTTTTTAATAATATTCGTTCATAATATCCAAAAAAATATTTTTTTATGATTTTTTGATTTAAAAAAATAATAATAATGTTACAAATTTACACAAAGGAAAGAGATGAATATAAACATTAGTGCAAAAAAAATTGACCTAAATAAGCATTTAATAGTAGATATTAGAACTATTGAAGAAATAAATGAATTAAGCATTAAAAATACTCATTTATATCCGATAGATTTTAATACAGCCAAAGAAGATGAAGTAAAAAGCTATTTTGAAAAATTATACAAAGAAAGTGATAAAGCTTTGGTGATTATGTGTAGAAGTGGTGCTAGAAGTAGTATGCTATGTGAATTTTTAAACCAAGAAGAAAAAATAGCTTATAATTTAATGGGTGGAATAATAGCAATGTGTCAAAATTACCCAGAAATGATAAAAAATTAATTATTTATTACTTAATGTAACAAAATTAGAATTTGAATTTCCGAATTCAAATTCTTTTGACCTTTTAAACTCTTTATATTTAAATATAAACTTTAATTTGTAATAATCTTCAAAATATATAATTTATAAATTTTAAATATTAAAAATTATTTAAAAATTTAAATTAAATAAAAATTATAATATTTTAACCTTTATTTTTCATTTTATTGTAATATAAATGTAATAATTGATTGTTTTGTGGGGTTAAAAATGAAAGATTATAAGAGAGCCGTTGAGATTTTAAAAGAAATTGAAATCTTAATAAGCAATGAAAGTATATTTAAACAAAGTGAAGAAGATAGGTTTAATGATGAAATTTTCATCAATAATGTTGCCAAAGACTTTCCAGAAGTTCCATTTGATGAGCTAAAATATGAAATCATAAATCTAGTTTCTAATACAACACAAGAGCAATTTATAATATATAAAGATAAAAAATACTTATTATTTATTCCAAGTCTTAAAGTGATGACTTATATTTTTAACTGCATAAACCAAGAAACAATTGCATCAAAAACAAATGCTGAAATTGAAGATGATGAAAATGCAAATTTTATAAATATGTGCATTGATATTGCCAAAAAATGTGTTAGTGAGATTAAATATAGAAATGATAAATTAAGAAGTTTATTAGGAGAATTATCACAAATATAGGAGAAATAAATCTCCTATTATTTTCCTTTTACGCTTTCTTCATATAATTTTTTTACAATATGATAAGCATCAGGTGAATCAACATACTTTAAAATATCAGAATTGACATTAAATTTCTTACCATGTATATCTATACTAGCATCTAGCTTAGCACCTATTTTATCTGCTTTTAATTCCACATTAAAATCATCAGCATATTTATCTTCTACTTTTAAAGTATAGTTTGTGAAAGGATCTCTTACATTGCTTATATTGTGCTTATTGGTGTGAAATACACTATCAACAACCCCATTGGTTCTCTTAACATAAGTTGCATCGCCTACACTTTTGTCAAATGTAATTCTAAAAATATCACCTCGCCCTGCATTATAAACTATATAGCTATCAACTGCTTGTTTTACAGGGTTTAGCTTAATTGAACTACCACTACCTGTATAATAGAATTCTTTATCATCATCATTTGTAAAATATTTTTCTCTATATTTATTCACATGCTTTTCAAATTGATTTTTATTTAATTCATGCACATCTTTTGAATCGCTTGTAGAAGTTAATAGTGTATCCTTTATCAAATTAGAAAAAGAAAAATCTGCATATTTTTTATCAGCTTCTAGTTTTAATGTCGCATTTTCACTACCTGAACTAGCATTTGCATTTATATTTAATGGACTTGAGCCATTTATAGGAGAAACTACTTTATTATTTATTACAAATTCTTTATTTAAATAATATTCTCCAGAAGTATTTGATTCTGTATAATATATTCTATTAGCGTATTTTAAATCCGCATATAGCTTTTTACTGCTTGTATTATTTGCAAAATAATAAGTAATTGAAGGATTTCTTAAACTTAAACGAATTGATTCTAAACTATTGTGATAATAAAAGTCTTTGTTTGCATCAAGTGAATTAAAATAATCTTTATTTTTTTCTGCAAGATATTTTTCAAAATTAATCCAATTTTCATTTAGTTGATAAAAATCACTCCCTGTATCTTTTAACATGTCAAATCTATCGCCTAATATATTAGCTTCTAGTTCATTTTTATTTGCACTATAATAAAATGCGCTATTTGCTGAATTTACAACATAGTTACTATTACCATCAAGCTTTGAAGTTGTTGGAGCTAGTATTGTATGTTGAGAATTTGTAATCGCGCTTGCATCATCTGTTGTTTTTGAAATATTTACATATTGGTTTCCATAAATATTTATCTTTTTAAAATCAGTAGTATTTGAACCATTTTTTGTTTGAGAATAAATATTTAAATTACCTTTTTTTACATTTAATTCTGCTGCATCTTTTCTAACACTGCCATCATTTAAATTAGCATTAGATGAATAATAAAAATTCTTAGTATCAGCATATGTAAAGTATTTATCATTTATAGGCTTACTTGGATTTACAGGAATAATAGGCTTACTTATTTCACCTTCTTCTTTATCTTCTGTATTTAGCTTATCATCAATGTAATTTTCTAAATTATCTGCAATTATTTCTTCTTTAATATTTTGATTTTCTAACTTAATTGCATTGCTAGAATTTGAATTCGGATTTTGAGCTTTAATGTCTGAACTAAGAGTAATGCTACTTACTTTATTTTGATTTTGTTTTTCTTCTTTTTTCTCTTGAATTATTTCTTGTTTTTCTTGAATGAAATTAGCTTTTGTTAAAGAAAAATCATTTGCTTTTAAATTTTCTATTTTAATTACTTTTGTATCTTTAAAGCTTATTTGTTTTCCTGAATTAATTAGTGAAGTTTTGTTTCCTAATTTAACATCAATTGCTCCTTGTAAGCAAGCTAATTTATTTACATTAAATCCAACTTCTCCAACAAATACTGTTCCTCTAATACCAATAGTTGCTGTTTGTGCTTTTAAAGAGAAATTTTTTCTTGCAAGTTTTGAGATTTCTCCTGTAATTACTTTAAAGCTTCCTTCATCAACTACTAAATTAACTTTAGAATTTTTTCCATCTAATAAATACTGCTTTATTTCTAAGCTTGTATTTTTTCCTAAAGTTGTTACTGTATTATCATTGAATATTATTTGTAATCTTGCGTTATTACCTGTTTTTATAATATCGCTTTCTTCTAATTCTTGATTTAATACAGCTTGTATTTCAGAACCATTTGAAATAACTACTGCATCTCCTCTAATTGCTGAGATTTTACCTATACTTGCATAGCTTAGTGTTATTACACTTAATAACAAAATGAGTTTTTTCATAAACATTCCTTATTTAGTTTTTAAGTCTTTTATTAAATTATTAATTTTATCTTTCTCTAATGTTTTTTGTAAATCATCAACTTTTACATTGATTAAATCCCCATTAATATTGCTATTAATTTTTAAAGTAGCATCATTAGGAGTTGCTTTTAAAACTATTGAAGTTTTATCTGCATCTTGACTAGCGATATTTACTTTATACTCGCTATCTTCAACCTTTAAATGTGGAGTAACATTAGGATTAATCTTAATTATATTATTGTTTTTATTATAAATTCCTAACAAGTTATTCTTATCTAATTCAAACAATATACTTCTTACATTATCTAATTTATTATAAGACGCAAAATAAGAATCACTAGGCTTTAATTTTACATAATTTTCATCTTTTGCATAATAAAATTCTTTTGTAGGATTTACATAGAATTTTTCAAAAAACATATTTCTATCATTTTCCCAGCTTGATAATTTTGCATTAAAATCATTTATGTTTGAAACATTTAAGCTATCTTGAATATCAGAAATACTCATAATTAAATTATTTCTATCTGCTGAATAACTTATGTGTTCTTTGTTAATAATCGCATCTAATTTATATGTATCTTTAGAATCTTGAATATATGCAGGTCCTACATATAACATTTTAAATGATTCGTATTCTAAATCTTTTGCATCAAATTCTTTTCTTTGTAAAAAATCTTTATGAATAACAACTTGCTTTAAGCCATATTCATCTCTTCCATCTTTTAAATTACTTTTCTTTGAATAATAGGTTAAAGTATTATTTTTAAAATCTAACTTAGCTAAAGAATTATTTCCTACATAATAATTTGAATAATCTTGATTATTTTGATTCACGCTATCTTTAAAGCTATTCCAATCATCTCTTAAAGTTCTAAAATGTTCTAAATCTGATTTTGCTAAATCATAATTTAATCCTAATAATTGTGCCTTTAATTCGTTTTTATTTGCTTCAAAACTAGCATAATTAGAATTATAAGCTAGATTATTTTTACCTTCTGGATTAGTTATTGATGAATTACTTAAATTATGAGTTTCTTCATCAATACTTGCAGGTTTAATGTTATTGTTATTATATCTTTGAGCATTTATTGTATTAGCCGTTCCGTCTAAATAATAAGCATCAAATGCTTTAACTGATTTATCAGCATTTAATTCTCTATTATAAAGACTTAGGCTTACATTGTTTAAATTAAGTTCTGCCGATGTTTTTGTATCAGCTTGATTATTACCATAATAATAAGTGCCTTTATCGCTATTATCAAAATACTTGCTAACTGCTGGTTTTAATTCTGTCCATGGAACTTCATTTTTATTAGTAGGATTTGCCGGAGTTAATTCTACCCAAGGAATTTCATCTTTTTTGATAGGTTCTTCTGGTTTAGCTTCTGGCTCGGTTGGTTTAATAGGATTTGCCGGAGTTAGCTCTATCCATGGCTTACTATTTTGTTGAACTATTAAGTCTTTTACTTCTTGATTAACTTCATTTGCGATATTTATTTGCTCTTCTGTTTTTAAAGTGTTTTTAGAATTTGAATTCGGATTTTGAGCTTTAATGTCTGAACTAAGAGTAATGCTACTTACTTTATTTTGATTTTGTTTTTCTTCTTTTTTCTCTTGAATTATTTCTTGTTTTTCTTGAATGAAATTAGCTTTTGTTAAAGAAAAATCATTTGCTTTTAAATTTTCTATTTTAATTACTTTTGTATCTTTAAAGCTTATTTGTTTTCCTGAATTAATTAGTGAAGTTTTGTTTCCTAATTTAACATCAATTGCTCCTTGTAAGCAAGCTAATTTATTTACATTAAATCCAACTTCTCCAACAAATACTGTTCCTCTAATACCAATAGTTGCTGTTTGTGCTTTTAAAGAGAAATTTTTTCTTGCAAGTTTTGAGATTTCTCCTGTAATTACTTTAAAGCTTCCTTCATCAACTACTAAATTAACTTTAGAATTTTTTCCATCTAATAAATACTGCTTTATTTCTAAGCTTGTATTTTTTCCTAAAGTTGTTACTGTATTATCATTGAATATTATTTGTAATCTTGCGTTATTACCTGTTTTTATAATATCGCTTTCTTCTAATTCTTGATTTAATACAGCTTGTATTTCAGAACCATTTGAAATAACTACTGCATCTCCTCTAATTGCTGAGATTTTACCTATACTTGCATAGCTTAGTGTTATTACACTTAATAACAAAATGAGTTTTTTCATAAACATTCCTTTCAAAAAATATTAACAAATTATAACATAGTTTTGAAAGGAATAAGCTTAAAATTTATATTTATACATTAAATTAAGAAAATAATTATCGTAAGAATTGTATTCAAGTGTAGATTTTACTCTATCATATCCTAAATCTGCTGAAAAAATATTGTGATGATCCATATTGTATTCAGCACCAAAATTAACTCTTATAGATTTATCATTTCTTTGATTAGTAAAAATTGTTTCTTTATATTTACTAGAAGAATAACCTAAACTTGCTTTTAACATAACTTGTTTATTTAGCATATAAATAATACCTGAAGTAATAGAATATTCTTTATAATTATTTGTACTTTCTTTTACTCTACTAGTTTGCTCAATATCATAGGCCATTTTTAAATAAACCATACTTCTTTGAGATATTAATCTACTCATAGCATAAATACTATGATGGTTAGAATCGTTTTCTTTATGTTCTTCATTTAAATAATTATTATGATTAATAGTATAGCCAAGCCCTAAAGATATTCCATTTTCCATATAATAATCGCCAGAAACATCGGCTGTAAAAGTATTTAAATATCTTTTATGTTTTAAAACTATGTAATCATAAGATAATAAAATATTTAGCTTGAATTGTCTTGAAATGTCAAAGCCATTATTAATAGATGCAGTAAATACGCTTAAATTTTGAAAATCTTCTTCAATAGGTTTTATATAATATTTATTATAAAAATTAGCATTTATATCATAATCATAAACATCATTTACTTGCTTTTTATAACCTGCATTTAGATTAGCTAATACACTGCTAGCAGGTTCATGCTTTGCACCACTTATAGGAAATTTAATCCCTAGTTGTGGTATAGGCAAATAGCTATCTTTTAGATTTTGTTTTTTTGGATTACTATCATATCCATATCCTACGCTTACACTTGCGTATGGTGTGTTTATTTGAGCTTTTGATTTTTCTTGTTTTTTAATACCTTTTAGCATATTAGAAACAAGAATTTTTTCTTCTTTTCTTAATCTTTCATCATCTTTTAAGCTCTCAAGCTCAAGTTTTAATAATTCATAATTTCCACTTTTTTGATAAATAATTGCACTTTGTAATCTTGCATCAACATTGTTTTCATCAAGAACTAATACCCTATCAAAAGCAGCAAGTGCTTCATCATACATACCTAATTTAAAAGCGCTTTTACCCATGATTAAATTAAGGTCTATATCAGCACAAGAGTTTTTACAAATATCTGATGAAATTTCATAAGCTCTTTTAAAATTATTATTTTGATAGTTGCTTTGCAAGTCTGTGTAAGCATTATTAGCAAATAGACTAAGCGGTAATAAAATTGCCAATTTTTTCATAAATATTATGCCTTTTTTAAAAAACAAGTTTTTAAAACTATAACCCCATGTTTATCTACTTTAGCTTCTATTTCGTCATCATTTGAAGTAAGTTTAATATTTTTAACACTAGTTCCTCTTTTGATTGTTAAAGAACTACCTTTTACTTTCAAATCCTTTATAACGCTAACATTATCTCCTGCTTGTAATTCGTTTCCGTTTGCGTCTTTTGGCATATTGTTTCCTTTATATTATAGTGGTGCCCAAGGTCGGACTCGAACCGACACAGGATTGCTCCTACTAGATTTTGAGTCTAGCGCGTCTACCAGTTTCACCACTTGGGCTAAAAATGAGTATCATAATAAAATATACTTATATTAAAATAAAATTACCATTATTTTAATACTTTTATATAAAAATCTTATAGAATTTGAATTAGGATTTTAAGTCTAGCAAAAAGCTAGACTTAATTATTATTTCTTTAAAAATTCGCCTAATAAATGTCTAAAAATCATAAATAAATCAAGGCTTGATTTTTCAGCATTTTTATAAAGCTCAATGATTTCTTTACTATTGCTTGCAAGTTGTCCATGAGAAATTTGCTCAAGTGCTTGATTAATACTTTCATGAACTTCTTTATGTGGTGTTTCAATCTTAGAATATAAAGGCATATGTCCGAACATTTCTTTACCTTCATTTTGATACCATTTACCTAGACGGCAACTGAAGTGATCACTTAACTTAGCAGGATTATCACCTAGTGCATTTGCATATCCGTTTGCTTTAAATAAGATATGATCAAGTTTTACTAATGATGTAAATACTTCATATTTAATTGCACTACCATTAAATTTAATATCTTGTGAAATATGAACTAATTTATCAAATTGCTCTGAAAATGTTCCTATATGTGCATTAGAATCTTGCGAGATTTGTTCTACTTGTTCGCTCTGAGTAAACATTTCATTAGCATTTTGCTTTAATAAGTTAATATTCATTTCAACTTCTGCAGTTGCTTTTTGTGTTTTTTCAGCTAATTTTCTAACTTCATCAGCAACCACAGCAAATCCTCTACCATGCTCACCCGCACGAGCTGCTTCGATAGCTGCATTTAAAGCTAATAAATTTGTTTGGTCTGATACATCTTTAATCAAATTAATAACATTTGTTATTTCATCAACACTTCTATGAAGGTTTTGCGCTGTATCACGAGATTTGCTTGAAGATTCCGTAATTTGCTCAAGGGAAGTAATGATATTTTCTGAAACTTTTTTAAGATTTAATATCATATCAACACAATCTGTTGAAAGGGTTTCAATTTCTTTAGTTCTTGATAAATCACCTTCAATATCTTTTTGAACGAAAGATACACTTTCTTTCATACCTTTTACCATTATATCAAATAAAGAAAACTTAACTTTTTCTTGTTCTTCATTAGTTTGTTTTGCAGTAATTTCAGCTTTTAAACTTGCAATTTCTGCTTCTAGCTTTTCCCTTTCTGCAAGAGCTTTTTTAAGCTTATCTTGCAGTTCTAATTCGTGGGAATTATCTTTGTTAAAAAACATTAATACCCCTTTCTAAATTATGCTTTATTTTTGATTGAATTTAAGTAATTATTTAAATCATCTTTTAGTTTTAATTTTTCCTTTTTCATTTTAGCAACTTCTAAATCATCTAAATGAACTCTGCCTTCTTCTGCATCTTTGATTTTGTGGTCTAAATCATTATGTGCTTCAAATAATCTATCAAAATATGCATCTTTACCTTTTAAAGATGTCATTAATTCTCTGTGTTCATGTAACATGATTGCTCCTTAGTGATAATTTTCACATAATTTTAACTAAAATAAATTACAAGTTGATAACACTTATAGTTTATTTTAAATTATCTGGACTTTGCTTATTTTTAATGATTTTTTTTACTTCTTTTATGCTTTCAGGTGTTCCTATTAGTAATAGTTTTGTTCCTGTTCCTATCATTGCATCACCCTTTGGCATAGGCAAAAAATTATTATTAGCATCTTTAATACCTATTACGCTAACATTTGCAAGCTGTCTAAATGCAACATCCTTTAGTCTTCTAAATCTTACCCAGCTTTCATCAGGAACTTTTACTTCTTCAATATCAATACTTTGATCTCTTGTATATAAATATTGCTCTAATAAATTTTCCATCTCAGGCCTTACACTTACTACACTAAGTCTTTGTGCTGCTAATTTTGTAGCTAAAACAACGGTGTTTGCGCCTAATTTTTTAAGTCTTGCAGCATCGTGCTCAGAATTTGAAATCGTAATTATAGAATAAGGACTAATTCTTTTTATATCTTTTTCATACAATCTTGCACTTGCAATTATAGCTATATTATCAGCTGAATTTGGGCTAAGCGATATAATTCCTTTTGCACTTGAAAGATGAGTTTTTAAAAATGCTAAATCACTATGTGGAGGACATTTTACATAAAATGGATACTTATTATCTTCTGCAATTTTTTCAAAATCAGGTATATCATCAACTACTACAAAAGGTATGTAAGTTTGTTTAAATTGTTTTGCTAATTCTTGAGTGAATTCATTGTGATAACATATAACATAATGATTTTTAAGCCTTGCGATTTTATAAAGCATTCTTTTTTCCTTAATTAATCTTGTTAATTCGCCCTTTTTTAAAACTTCAATCACTATACCGATTGAAAAGGTAAAAGTAACAAAACCGAGTAATACATAACAAATTGTAAAAAATCTTCCTGCCGGAGTTATTTCAGCTACTTCAGTATAACCTAGAGTTGTAAAAGTCATTCCCGCTTGATAAATACCATCAAGCAAAGAAAAATTGCTAGTAATCATATACCCAATCGCCCCTAATAGCATCATAACAACAACAGCTATTAAAGGAAGGCGAAAAGGTTTTAATTGTTCGTAAAGTTCAGTATTTACATCTACTTCGGGCTTTCCACTTTCAGCCCAACCAAGTAATTTACTTAGCTTTTTAAAAAAGCTCATAAAATTTCTTTAAAATTAGTTAGCTCTTCTTTTTTTAAGTGTGCGTAATGTAGAAGCTGCAACTCTAATTTTTTTAGTTGTGCCATCACCTAAATCTATACGAATTGTGCGTAAGTTAGGTAAAAATCTTCTTTTTGTCTTGTTGTTAGCGTGGCTAACATTATTTCCTACCATAGGACCTTTACCTGTTAATTGACAAAATTTTGACATTGTAAATCCTTTTTTTGTATTCTTGTAAAAATTAAAAGCATTAATGATAGCATCTTAAGCTTAATTTTTTTTTTAAGTTTTAATGATATTCTATAAAAAATATTTTTCAAGGAATAAAAATGTATGTAGCTCCTAGTTTGTTGTCTGCTGATTTTTTGAATTTAGCTGAAGATATAAGAAAAGTTGAAGATGCAGGTGCTGACTTATTACATGTTGATGTAATGGACGGACATTATGTGCCAAATCTAAGCATAGGAACTTGCACGGCAAAAGCCGTAGCTAAAGTTGCTAGAGTGCCTTTAGATATTCATTTAATGGTAAGAGAAGTTGATAAATTTGTTGATTTATTTTTAGAATTTAAACCTAAATTTTTAAGCTTTCATATTGATGCAAGTACTCATCCGCTAAGACTTATTGAATACATAAGAAAACAAGGCGTAAATCCTGCAATCGTATTAAATCCACATCAAAATCTTCATGAAATTGAATATATTTTAAGCGAAGTTTCTATGGTTCTTTTAATGAGTGTAAATCCTGGCTTTGGCGGACAAAGTTTTATTCCTAGTGTTCTTAAAAAAATAAAAGATTTAAGAGAAATGATAGATAGAAATAATTATAAGTGCTTTATAGAAGTTGATGGCGGAGTAAATGGGCTAAATATTGCAGATATTGAAGGAGCTGGAGCTGATATTGTTGTGGCTGGTAATTATATTTTTAGCTCAAATGATTATAGAACCGCTATTAATTCTTTAAAAATGGAATTTTGATGGATTATAACGAACTTTATAAAAAGCAAATAATTAATTGCGATAAGATTTTAGAACGATTAATGACAAATAGTTTAAATTATAAAGATTTAAAAAATCAATATGAAAATGCTCTAGGTTTAGAGCTAGACTACGATACGCTTTTAATGCTAGGTCTTGATATCACATTAAAACAAAATCAAGAAGTGTTTTTAAACTCAAGAAATAAATCAATTCAAGATGAAACCTTTTGCGTTGTTGATATTGAAAGCACAGGTTCTATTAGTAACGGACAGATCATAGAAATAGGTGCTGTAAAGGTTAAAAATGGCAAAATATTAGATGAATTTGAAAGCTTTATTTACGCAAGTGAAGTTCCTGAAAATATCACAGAACTTACCGGAATTAATGCTTTGATGCTAAAAGACGCTCCAAAAAGTGCAAAAGTTTTAGCTGATTTTAGATTGTTTTTAGGCAATGCGATTTTTGTAGCTCATAATGTTTCTTTTGATTATGGTTTTATCGCTAAAGAAAGTTTAGAGCATTTAAATGCACCATTAATCAATAGAAAGCTTTGCACAATAATGCTAGCACGTCGCTGTATTGAATGCGATAAATATGGGCTTGATAGTTTAAAAAATGAATTAGGAATTACTAGCGTTCATCATAGGGCTTTAAGCGATGCAAAAGCTTGTGCTCTTATTTTAAATCATTGTATAAATACTTTAAAAGGAAGTTTGATTAAAACAAGTAATGACTTGATTTTATATTCTCGTTCTAAAATGAAAAAATAATCTAATTCCTATTTCAAATTCTTTGCAAAATCTTTGGAATTTGAAATAGGAATTTAATAAGTTATGCTTTTTAAATAAAGCCCATTAGGTTTAGCTAGTGTGCGTGAGTGAATAATCTCGCAATTTATTTGCTCTTTTAAATTATTTAAGCTTAATTTTCCTTCATTAATTTTAAGCAAAAAATCAACCATAAGCCTAATTTGCCCCCTTAAAAACCCATTAGCAAAAAAGTTTAAAACAACAAAATCTTTATACTCATAAACTCTAGTTTTATAAATCGTTCTTATGCTGTTTTTATCATCATCAAGACTTAGGCAAAATAAAGCAAAATCATGCTCGCCTTCATATAATTTTATCGCTTGTTTTAGCAAATTAATATCTAAATCTTTTTCATAAACACTAAAATAAGCCTTAGAAAAAGCATTGTGGTTTTTAGCGAAAATATATCTATAGCTTCTAATCTTTGCATCAAATCTAGGCTCAAAATCACAAAGGCTTAAATTCCTAATATAAATTCCATCTAAAATCCTATTAAGCTTTTTTATTACAAAGCTTTCATTTAGCTTATAAGGCGATGAAATCCTTGCTACATTGCACTTTGCATGAACACCTTTATCCGTTCTACTTGCAAAAATACTTGGCTTAAATACCCCAACCGAATGCAAGGCATTATCAAGTGTATTTTGCACGCATTTTAAATCAGGCTGTTTTGCAGAGCCAAAAAACCTTGAACCATCGTAGCTTAAAATCATTTTGTAAGTAAATTCAGTGAGATTTTTATCCAAATTTTAACCTTTTTTGTAATTTTTCTCATTTTTTTATACAAATTTTTAAAAATTATTATAGAATGAAAGTTTTAACCTTAAAAACCAAAAAGAAGGGCTTATTTTGAATAATACATTTTCTAAAATTGGATTTATTTTAGCCGTTGCTGGTTCTGCTGTTGGGCTTGGGAATGCTTGGAAATTTCCTACTATGGTTGGAACTAATGGTGGTTCGGCATTTGTTATGCTTTTTATCATTCTTACTTTAGGTGTTGGATTTGTTATATTTTTGTGTGAATTATATATAGGTAAAGCTTCTAGGCTTGATCCTGCAAGTGCTTATTATAACTTAGCACCAAAACATAAAAAAGCTTGGTCTTTAGTAGGTTTTACAATGATTGGGGCTTTACTAATAGTTAGTTTTTATAGTGTGATAATCGGTTGGATAATTTATTATATTTATTATGCTTTTACTACGATTTTAAATATTAATTCTTTAAGCACTGAAATTGCCATTAATCAAGAGCTTTTTGTTAGTTTAGTAGAAACTAATTTAAGTGCTTTAGTAGTATGTTTTAGCATTGTGTTTTTTATAGCTTTTTACACCGTTGCAAAAGGTGTAAAAGATGGCATTGAAAAGCTAAATGTATTTATGATGCCAACTTTATTTATAATGCTACTTTTAATGCTTTGTTATAGTGCTACTCAAAATGGCTTTAAAGATGCTTTTAACTTTTTATTCATGCCTGATTTTAGCAAGATTAATCACGATTCTTTTTTATCTGCTTTAGGACTTGCTTGTTTTTCTTTAAGTATTGGAGCTGGTAGTATTATTACATATTCAGCTAGTTTGCCTGAAAAAACTAATTTTGTAAGCTCAACTTTATATATAATTTTCATAAATCTTTTAATAGGTCTTATGATGGGGCTTATTGTTTTTAGCTTTATTTTTGAATTTAACGCTGATCCTAGTGCGCAAGGTCCTGGACTTATTTTTATAAGTCTTATTTCTTTGTTTGCTAAATTAGGATTTTTAGGAAAAATTTTAGCATTTACTTTCTTTATTGCTTTATTCTTTGCAGGGATTACTAGCGCTGTTTCTATGATTGAGCCTTTTGTGTTTTATCTAATTAATAAATTTAATTTTTCAAGGATTAAAGCCATAGTTTTAATAGGGATTGTAGTTTATATTTTAGGGCTTTTATGTATTTTTTCAAGCCTTAACGACTATAAAGCTAATTTAACATTTTTTGGAATGAATTTCTTTGATATATTAGACAATCTTAGCTCAAATATCATTATGCCATTTGGTTCTTTTATGGCTGCTATATTTGTTGGATTTTTTATAAGCAAACAAGATTTAAAAGAAACTTTTGTTCCTTATATGGGCGAACTTGGTTTTAAAATATGGATATTTTTTGCAAGATTTGTTGCACCTATTGCAGTGCTTGTTATTGTGTATTTCAAATTTAAAGGATAAAAATGAGAGAGCAGTTTTCTAAAATTGGCTTTGTTTTAGCGATGGCAGGCTCTGCCGTTGGGCTTGGAAATGCTTGGAAATTTCCTACTATGGTTGGAACTAATGGTGGTTCTGTATTTATTTTACTTTATCTTATCCTTACATTTTTAATTGCTTTTATGGTGTTTTTAGGAGAGCTTAGCGTTGGTAAAATAACTCAAAAAGATGCTGTAAATGCTTTTAGCGATTTAGCAAAATCTAACAAAAAAGCTTGGGGATTTGCAGGATTTTTTATGATAGGCGCAATTTTAATCGTATGTTTTTATAGTGTAGTAATTGGTTGGATTTTAAAATACATATATTTAAGCTTTTTTAGCTTACCAAAGAATACTCAAGAAGCAGCAACTTTATTTGGCAATCTAATTTCAAGTGATTTAATATCTCAAATCATTTGCTTTAGTATAGTTTTTATAATGGTATTTTGGGTTGTTAGCAAAGGAATTAAAAGCGGAATAGAAAAAATGAATGTATGGATGATGCCAGCACTTTTTATCTTGCTAATTTTAATGCTTTTATATAGCTTTACATTTGATGGATTTTCTAAGGCTTTTGAGTTTTTATTTAGACCTGATTTTAGCGTTTTAATTACTGAGAGTAAATTAAATATCTCATTAATTTTAGATGCTTTAGGGCTTAGTTTTTTTAGTTTATCTATGGGTGTTTGTGTTGTTTTAACTTATGCTGCAAGTTTGCCTGAGAATACTAATGTTATTAGATCAACTTTATCAATTATCTTTATAAATATTTTAGTTGGAATTATGATGGGTCTTATTGTATTTACTTTCGTATTTGAATACGGAGCAAATGCAAGCGAGCAAGGTCCTGGCTTAATTTTTGTTAGCCTTATGAGTTTGTTTTCAAATCTTGGCATTGTAGGAAATATCTTAGCGGTTGCGTTTTTTATAGCATTACTTTTTGCAGGGCTTACAAGTGCTGTTTCTATGATAGAACCATTTGCGTTTTATCTAATAAATAAATTTGGCATATCAAGGAAACTTGCACTAGTTTATATAGGTATTTTTGTTTATATTATGGGGGTTTTTTGTATTTTAGGATTTAATAAAGATTATTCATCTTATTTTACATTCTTTAACAAAAACTTATTTGATATATTAGATTATCTAACTTCAAATATTTTAATGCCACTTTCTGCAATTGTTACTTGCATATTTGTAGGATTTTTTGTGGATATTAATAAATTAAAAAATCTTTTTGTGCCTTACATGAGTGAAGTTGGTTTTAATATCTGGCTTGTATTTATTAGATTTATTTGTCCTATCGTAATCGCTATAATTATGATAAATTCTTTATAAAATTTAAATTCCTAATTCAAATTCTTGTTGGAATTTGAATTAGGAAATATTTTTCTTAATCTTTTCTTAATTTAAGTATTATTTAAGTTTAAAAACATATAATCACCTTTTTAAAAAATTTTGGCAAAGGTAAAATCATGACAAAAATAACAAAGCCAAACGAAGTTAAAAGAGATTGGATAATCGTAGACGCTGAAGGTAAGCGTTTCGGTCGTCTTTTAACAGAAGTTGCGACAATTTTAAAAGGCAAGCATAAGCCTTGCTATACACCAAATGTTGATTGCGGAGATTATGTAGTAATTATCAATGCATCTAAAGCAGAATTTACTGGAACAAACAAAGCTGATGATAAATTATATCACAGACATTCAGGCTATTTTGGAAGCACAAAGAGTGAGAAATTCGGTGATTTATTAGCAAATAATCCAGCAAAATTATATAAATTAGCAGTTCGTGGTATGCTTCCTAAGACTACTTTAGGTCGTGCTATGCTTAAAAAATTAAAAGTTTATGCAGGTAGTGAACACCCACATACAGCTCAGGTAAAAGGAAAGTAAAATGGCAAAAGTTTATGCAACAGGTAAAAGAAAAACTGCAATAGCTAAAGTTTGGGCTAAGGCTGGAAGTGGTAAAATTATAGTTAACGGTGTTGATTTAAATACTTGGTTAGGCGGACACGAAGCTATTAAATTAAAAGTAGTTCAACCATTATTAGTTACTAAGCAAGAAGGTCTTATGGATATTACTGCTAGCACTTTAGGTGGTGGCTATAACGCTCAAGCAGAAGCTTTAAGACACGGAATTTCTAGAGCTTTAGCAGCTATGAGTGCTGATTTTAGAGCTTTACTTAAGCCACAAGGTTTATTAACCCGTGATAGTCGTGTGGTTGAGCGTAAAAAATACGGACGCAGAAAAGCAAGAAGAAAACCACAATTTAGCAAACGTTAATTTTCATTTTAAATTAGGAGTATTTATGAAAAAGATGAGTTTAGTTTTAAGTGCAGCTGCAGTATTAGCAGTAAGCGCAAATGCAAGTAGTATTAATTTTGAAGGCTTAGAAATAAGCCCTATCGCTACATACAATGTACCAGAAGGAAATCTTGACCTTATGAATAAATTTGGTTATGGATTAAGAATTGGTTATATGTATGGTTCAGTAGGAACTGAAATTGGTTACGAGCACCAAAAAGGTGAATACAAAAGTATCAATAATTCAGGCCACAAACCAGTAGGTATTGATAGAGGATACTTAAACTTAATATTACCAGTTAAAGTTGGTGATACTAACTTTGATTTCTATGGTTTATTAGGTGTTGGTTATGAGAACTTTAGCGAAAATCTATATGACAATAAAAACGGAATGTTTGGTCATTATGGTGTTGGTTTAAAATACAAAATTTATAAGAGCTTTGGTTTAAGAGCAGAAGTTCGTGACCAAATCAAATTCCGCCACGCAGATCACCACTTAATTAGCACATTAGGTGTAATCTTCAATTTTGATGGTAAAAAAGAAGAAGTAGTTCCAACTCCAGCTCCAGTAGTTGAAGTTAAACCTGAGCCAGTAGTTGAAGTTAAACCTGAGCCAAAACCACAACCAAAACCAAAAGCTTGCTATGACCTTGAAATGGTAAAAGTTAATTTTGGTTTTGATAAGAGCAATGTAACTGCTAATTACATTCCAGAAATTAATCGCTTAGCGAAATTAATTAAAGAAGAGCCTGCATATTTTGCAAACATTACAGGATATACAGATTCAATCGGTGCAACAGCTTATAACAAAAAATTATCAGAAAAAAGAGCAAGAGCTGTTAAAGCTGAATTAGTTAAAGCTGGTGTTAGCGAAGATAGAATCAACCCAACATGGGCTGGTGAGCAAAACGCAATCGGCGATAATAAAACTAAAGAAGGCCGTGCAGCAAACCGCAGAGTTGAATTAAAAATCATCTGCCAATAATTTATTTGGGTTTCACTTTTTAGTGAAACCTATTTTACTACTTCTTTGAAACTCAAAACTTTTTCAAATTCCTAATTCAAATTCTCAATTTTTTATAAGAATTTAAACTAGGAATTTAAAAGATAACCCATAAAACCAACTCTTTTAATATTATTAAAAAATCCATATTTTATTAAATTTTAAAATATTTATAATTTTGTTTATCTTATTAAGATTTAGTAGTATTATTCGCTCATTTTATTAAGCGAGTAAGAAATGAAACTAAGCATTAAAGACATTGTTTTTATGAATCTAATCGGGATTTTTTCTTTAAGACAAATCCCTTACGTTGCTCAATACGGAGCTAGTTCAATTATTTTATGGTTATTTGTAGCTTTTGGATTTTTTGTGCCACTTGCATTAATTTGCGGAGAACTTGGCTCAAAATTTCAAAAAAGTGGTGGAATATTTCTATGGATTAATAAAGCTTTTGGTGTAAGGATTGCTTATTTTTGTCTTATATGCTACTTATTATCTTGCTTAACTTTTTTTCCTATGATGCTTTATTTTGCAGCAAATTCATTAGCTTTTATTTTTGATATTAAAGCAAAATCGTATTTCATAGCAGCTTTTTCAATATTTAGCTTTTTAGCTTTAACTTATATTAATTACAAAGGTCTTGAATACACTAAGTTTATAAATAAAATCTTTGTTTATTTAGGAATATTACTACCTACTTTACTATTAATTTTAGTAAGTTTAATATTTTATTTTAATGTTGGCAAAATCCAAACCCCTTATAATTCAGGATATTTAATAGAATTTGATTTAAATACTTTGGTTTTTGCAAGCACAATGATGTTTGCCTTTGCTGGGCTTGAACTTAGCACCATGATAGGAGCTAAGGTTGATAATGCTAGAAAAAATTATCCTAAAGCAATTTTTCTTAGTGCCTTGCTAATAGTTGGCATTTATATTTTAGGAACATTTTGCCTAAATGTAATATATCCTGCAAAAGATACTGATATTTTAGACGGAATTATGCAAGCGATTTCGTATTCTGAAAAACTATTAGGCATAAATCATCTTACTCAAATTATGTCTTTTTGTCTTTTTATAGGAACTTTAGGTCAAATTAATTCATGGCTAATTGCTCCAATTTATATGCTAGCTAGCGCATCAAAAGAAGGTATTATTAAATTTTACGAAGCAAAACCACATCCAAAATACAATACACCTTATAGAGCATTATTTTTTCAAGCTTTTTTGGTTAGTATAATCTGCTTATTTTGTGCGTTTTTTACTAATTCTCAAGACATTTACTGGACACTTAGCTCGCTTACTACTGTTTCGTATTTTTTACCTTATATCGCAATGTTTTTTGCATATTTTAAATTAAAAAATTATGCGAACGAAGGCGAAGATTTTGATATTAAAAACAAGGCTCTTAGTTATTTTTTAGCGATTTTAGGTCTTTTTAGCGTATTATTTGCTTTGGTTTTAAGTTTTGTAAATCCTGATGAAAATACTAATAAATTTTATTTTTTAGAAATATTATTAGCTCCTATTGTTGCATTTATCATTGTGCTAATAAGTTTTAACAAGACTTGCAATAAAAACTAATTCCTATTTCAAATTCCAAGAATTTTTAAAGAATTATGAAATAGGAATTAAATAATTTTAATAAATGCCGATATTAATAATTAAAAGGGGTGGTTATGAAAATATCGGCGAATTCTTATTCAACATATCAAACAAAGCAAATTTATAAAAAAGAAACTAATAACGAGATTAAAAAAGTAGATAATAAAGCAGATGATAAAAAGGTAGGAGTTGTATTAGGATACGGAATTGATAAAGATGGCTTTTTTACAAGTGATTTCAACAAAGCCGCAGGAATTCCAGATAATTATAAAATCCACAGCGATACTTTAAAAAATCTAGTAGATAGAAATAACAATTCTTTAAGAGCATATAGAAAGTATTACGAGATTGATATTGCAAAAACTGTTAATAACGCTTATACACTTTTTAGCCAAGTTGTAAGCGAAGATTTTTTAAACTCAAAAGAATTTTTTGATACTGAAGATATAAAGCAATTTCCACAAGGTTATGTTATCAAAAAAGGAACTTTTGAAGTAACAAAAATATTGCAAAGCCCATATGAGTTTTCAAATGCTAATTTTGATAAAAGAACCGAAGATGTTGGTGGTATGTTCTTTCATTATAGAAATGAGGATAGAACCAAGCCAAATACCGTTGTTTTTCGTAGTAAGGAAATATTAGAAGAAGATAAATTATATATAAGCAATTTTGACCCCGCAGAAGATAGATATAAAAATGAAAAAGGAGAATTTACAAAAGGTGGGCTTCTTATGGGATTTTTATCAAGTGATATAAGAGCAGTTATAGAAGCAGAGACTACTTATGATGGTAAATTTAGCGGTTATGATAGAAATATTAGTAGGCAAGATTTTCATGCATTTGATATGGCACTTGGAGCACAGCTTATTAGTAGGGGTGAAAATGGCTTTACAAGTGCTGAGGTTGAGCGTATGCCAAGATGGCTAAAAGATTATGTAAAATTTAATAGATTTGATAAGAGCTTAAAGGAAAGAAGCGCTTTTTCTTCTTACGATACATATTCAAAACTAATGTTTAGCCCTATAAAAGATGGTGATTTTGAAGGAAAAAATATTATAAGTGCCTTAGCTGGAAATAATAATCTTGTATTAACTCCAGAGCAAATCAAAGCAGAAAGAGAAGCTTTAGAAAAATTTATGAAAAAGATAAGAGAATTAATGGGTATAGAAAATAATAGTAAAAAATCTAATATAATGAGTTTTGAAGATTTATTAAAACTAGCTTTTAGTTTTAGTCAAAAAAATATAAGTTTATTTGATATGAAAGTTTAAATTCCTATTTCAAATTCTTATAAAATTAGCTTTTAGCTTTAGCGAGAATAAAGCGTAAATCCTATTTCGCAATTCTTTTTTAAGAATTTGAAATAGGAATTTGCTTATATTATTAGAATATAAATCCACCGCCATTTACAGGGATTACATCTTTTACATCTTTTCCGTTAGCATCATTTGTGGTATTGCTTTGTTTAAATCTACAAACCAAACCCTTTTCTATATTGCCATCTAGTATTTTTGCATAACTTGTTTTGCTATTTGCATTTACAACTTCTACTAAAGACATATATTCTTCTTCATATCCATTTAGCTCTTTTGTATAGCTATCATAGATTTTCTCTCCTCTTTTGTAGCATTCTAGCTTTGTATTTAAAGGCAATTTTTGAGTAAATACTGCTAAATTATCTTTAGTAACTTTTTCTATCTTTGGTGGATAAATAGCTGCTTGAGTATTTAACACAATAGAATTAGCAATATTATTTAAAATTTCATTGTAATCATTCGTAGCAAACTCAAAATCAACACTATCAGAAAACTTAATCTCTCTAGTAGCAAATACAATTACTTGATAATTTACATAGATTTTTACTTTTGATTTTGTTTTAGAGCCTGTGATTGCTATTTCTTTGCCTTTGCTAGTTTGTGCATCACTTATGCTATAAAGTAAAATATAATCAGTTCCTAAATTTTTGCCTAATTTTAGCGCTTCATCTAAAGCCCCATCTTGCTCTATAATCTCTCTTTCGGTAGCCAAAGCTTCTCCTGCTTGTCTATCTAGTAGATTAAATTTGCGAGTTTTAGTAATATTGCTTTCTATTCTAAATCTTAAATCCCTTAAAACTTGCTCGCTATCTCTTCCCATTAAAGAATAATTATTTGGATCAAGTGCAGGTGCTACGATGATTTTATTACGATTTGTCTGCATTCCTGGAGCTTTATAGCTTTTAATAGTGCTAGTTTTTTTAATCTCTACAACAACTCTAAAACCATCGCTTGTTTGCTCTTTGCTAAGCACTTCAAAAGCACTAAAACGACCATTTGTAGCTTTGCTGATTTGCTGATTAAATCTTTTATATAGCTCATTTTCATTATTTATAGAGCTTAAATCAGAACTTACATTTGTGCTTGTTTGAATCTTTGCTCCGTTTAGTTTAAGAACTGCTTCAGCTAGTGCATTATCAACTGCTATTTCATAAGTTTTACCATAGCCTTCGCCTATTGCTTTACTAGTGTAGCTTTTAGTAACTACACTAGCATTTGCAAAAATACATAATAAAAATACAATTAAAAATCTCATTTTTTAACCTTAAAAATCATCAACTTCTATATTTTTAGAACGAATGATATTAGCATTTGCAGGCTTTGCACCTTTAGTTTTTGCTTCTTGTTTGCTCTTATTATCTAAATTACCTTTTATTTCTAATCTTTCTTGTTTTGCACCTGCAACACTTGAAGGAGAATAATATAAAATCACACCAGCAACACCAAAATCATCAAATTGTTTAGTCCATTTATTAGCTACTTCAACGCCTACTAAACTCATTTGAGCATTTGAGCTAAAAAATTCTTCTAAGTGAGAATAGCTATTAGCTGTGGTTTGCTTGCCACCAGTCGCTCTTTTGCCGCTATTATCTTCTACTATTTCTTTATAAGCTGTTTGGATATTTTCTGTTACTTTTTCTGCATTTGTATATGTGTAAATTGATGAGCTTACAAAATTAGCTAAAGCTTTTTCTGCAAGTGCTTGAGCCATTGAATAGCTTGAGTTTTTGTATTCATTAGTCATTCCTTCTTCTACCTTATAAGAATCCATTCCATAAGCTAAAAGTGATGGTTGGCACTCTTCGTTATAAAAGAAAGTTAAGCCTAATTTGTTTATTTTCTCATCGCTTCCACCGATTTTTGAAACTACTTCATCAGCACTTTTACAAGCGTTTTCATTTTTTGCTGCTTTTGCTTTATAGCCACTTGCTAAAGCTCTTGCTAATTCTCTTGATTTTGCTGATGTGTATGCAACTATTCCTATTTCAGTTTCACCATTATCATTTACTACTATGAAGTTTTCATAAGGAATTAAACCTGCAATTTCTTCTCTTGCTACTTTATTCATCTTTTCTTTAAAACTATTGCTATATAGAGTTTGTTTTGCTTGGATTTTTAACTCTTTTTCTTGCTCTGGTTTTAATTGATAAGCTGGTGCTTCTTCGCTATCGCTAAAGATTTTGCCCATTAATTTATCAAAAAATCCATTTTCAATTTTATTTTCACTTATTCTTTTTTGGCGTTCTATTTCTTTATTTAAAAACTCTTCAACTAATTCTGGTGGCATTTTGCTTTTATCATCTTTACTAGCTATTTCGCTTGTTATTAGCTCTCCTGCTACTTTTAAAGCTAATTGAGCTTTAATTTTTAAAAACGCTTCATTATATTTAGCAAATAAAAAATCATAATACTGAGGGTCTTGCTGATTTTTCGGAACTGAAATTGTCTGCAAATATACTTTTGCATTTGGATTTTTTAATAATAATTCACTTTTTGCACAACTTAATAAATCTTCTATATTATTATTTGGCGCATCACAATTAACAGCTAATAATGAACTTGCTGCAACTATACTTAATAAGGCTTTTTTTACCATGCTACACTCCTATTTGAACCTAATTTATTTATTTTGATTTCATCTTCCCAAATAGCTAAGCCATTGTCAAGATTTGTTACGGTTAATTGAAAATAATAATCAACCCTTTGAGAATCACTAAAAGTTCCTTTTATTCTTGTATTTCTTTGAATAATTTTTCCACTTAAAGAACGATTAGCACTAATTAAAGTCCCTTTTTTAGCTATTGTTTTTTGATTAAATTCATCATCATCTCTTAAACTTCTAATATCTTTACTCATTTTATCTTCTGCACCATTTGCCCCAATAGCCGTTGTTACATAAACTTTTCCTGAATTTAACAATGCAATTCTTATTTTTTTGATTAATATATCAGTATCAAAATGCTGCATAGTATCATTGATAATTCTACTAATTACTAGAACATGTCTTTCGTTTGGATTACTAGTCGCAAAAACAGGACTTGCTAACATAGAATTAATCATATCTCTTGCTGCATTTTGTAAATCTATATCATCAATACCTAATGAAACAGGTTGATTTTTGCCATTTTTTGTTTCATCAACTACATAACTAGGCGCACTAGCACATGCGCTTAATAATAGTGCTAATGAAAACATAAGCGTTTTTTTCATATTTTCTCCTTATTTTGGTTTTATTATTTCAATTTTGTAAAAATTTGTATTATTTGGTGCTCCAAATCTTAAAAACCCACTTTCATGTGCTTTTAAATTAAGCTTTTGATTTATCATTTTAAGATTTGCAATATGCATTCCATTTGAATCAAAAAAGCTTTGTTTTGCTTCTAAATTAATTTCTTTTTTACTAGAATTTAAAAGCTGAATTTCAATTACTAAATTATTTGGATTTTTATTAGTTAGCTCTTTACAAACTAAGTTTTTTTGTAAAGTCTCATCAGTAAAAATCACATTAGGGCAATTATTATTTGCCACTACTTGTTTGCTAACACATGCACTAAAAAGCATTGCCACACCTAAAAATATTGCTCTTTTCATTTATCTTCCTTTTAAAATATGAGTATAAAAAATCCCATAATTTGGACTTTTTACTAAAATTACATAGTGTTTATTTGTATCTAGTTCTGTATTTAAAATCTCTACACCTTCAGGGCTTTTGACTACTAATTTGCCGTTATTTGCAATTCTTGCTACTTGATAGTTTTTTGGCAAACCTACAAAATGTCTTGTATCAGAATGATTTAAAAGATTATTTGCTAAATCAACACCCACACCAGCTAATAAATTTTTCTTATTTGCCTTTACACTAGCTAAGGTTTTACCAACTGTGCTTAAGAAAGATTTAGCTATTTCTCTTGGTAAAGCTGCTTGATATTCTGCTGTTACGATATTATCCATATTGCTTATTTGTGAAGTTTTTTTGTTATTTGCATATAAAAACATATAAGAATCGCTACTATATTTTAAAATAGGTATAGAAAAAACTACTGAAGTTATTACTAGATGATTATTATCTGAAGTAGGTTTTAAATATAAAGCATATTCAACATTTTCTGCATCTTTTTGGTAAAAAATTATTGGAATACTTAAATTCATCTCACCAAAAGCTCTTGTTTTGCCATTCTCATAAATTAGCCAAATGTATTTATCGTTTTTTGATTTTTCTATATTTTTGCGAATTTTATTAGGTATTTTTTTATAATTAAAATTATTTACTACTAAAGCATGGTCTTGAAAAACTGAAATATTTTTCTCTTGAGTATAAACTTCTTGTAATAAATTAATCGCAAGTGAAGGCCTATCATCAAGAATATAAAACAAACTTGCAAAATAACTAACAAAAGGATTTGAATAATCTTTGTAAGCTTCATAATAAGGTATTTTCACAGAACTTGCTATTTGCATAACCTCATCTTTTTCTTTAGGACTAAAACTACTTGAATTAAGCAAAGAATTAATCTTGCCTTCATAATATTCTTTATTTCTTTTTTGTCTATCTAAAGCACGATTAATTTCAACTCCAGCACTATCAAAATCACCTAAAGCTAAATAATCCATTGCTTTATAAGTATTTACAAGCATTTTTTCATAATTTTTGCCTGTATAATCTAAGATATTATCATTTAATAGCATTTTTAATAATTCTTTGCCAACTTGCAATGCTATATTTGTTTCATCGTTGTTTTTATGAGCGTTTTCTACTAAATCAAAAGCTTTTATGCTGTTTTTATAGTTTTTACATAAAAACATTTGATAACCATAAAAAGTCCCGTTATAAAGTTCATCTTTTACGCTTTTAAGCCCTTCTTCATCAAATTCAAGACTATTTATATTTGTAAAATCGCAATTATTAGTAGAAATTCTAGAAAGCTTTTCATTATTTGCGCTTTCATATCCTAAGAATTGTTGCACTGAACAAGCACTAAGAAAAAAAACCGAAATAAGTGTAAAAGATATTTTTTTTAACATTTTTCCCTTTCAAAAATGTTAGCTTATTTAAATAAAATTAATAAAGATTAAACAAAATGCTAATATTTCTATTAGCATTTATAATTTAAAGCTCTATAATCTTAATCGGAAGACCCATTTTATTCATTTCATCAAAGAATGGTTGTGCGTCGAATTCTTCCATATTAAACACACCTTTGCCACTCCATTTTCCGCTAGCGATTAAGTATGTTCCAATTGCAGCAGGAACACCTGTTGTATAGCTTACTGCTTGAGCACCAGTTTCTGCGTAACATTCTTCGTGAACGCATACATTATAAATATATACTTTTTTAGCCTTGCCATCTTTAATACCTTCTATAATGCAGCCTATATTTGTTTTACCTTTTGTTCTAGCACCTAAACTTGCAGGATCAGGTAAAAGTGTCTTTAAAAACTCAATAGGAATAATCTTCATTCCTTGATGCTCCACTGGCTCAATTCCTAGCATTCCAACATTTTTAAGACAATTCATATGCTGAATATAGCTTTGTCCAAAAGTCATAAAAAATCTAATTCTTTTAAGCCCTTTTATATTTTTGCAAAGACTTTCAAGCTCTTCATGATAAAGCAAATAGCTATCTTTAACGCCAACTTCAGGATAATCGTGCTCTACTTTAATCTCAAGTGGCTTAGTCTCAATCCATTTGCCTTCTTCCCAGTAACGACCATTCGCACTAACTTCTCTTAAGTTTATTTCAGGGTTAAAGTTCGTTGCAAAAGGATAGCCGTGATCACCTGCATTGCAATCCATAATATCAATTGTATGAATTTCATCAAATAAATATTGCTGTGCATAAGCACACATAACATTCGTTGCACCTGGGTCAAAGCCACTTCCAAGTAGTGCAGGAACACCTGCATTTACAAAATCATCATGTCTAGCCCATTGTTCTTTATATTCAAACTTAGCTAAATCTGGGTGCTCGTAATTTGCTGTGTCAATATAAGGAATTTGTGTCTTGCTACAAGCATCCATTAAAGTAAGGTCTTGATAAGGTAAAGCCACATTTAATAAAATCGTAGCATTAATGTCTTTTATAAGCTTAACAACTGCATTTGTATCATCAGCATTAATTGTTGCGGTTGCAATTTCAACTCCTAAACGCTCTTTAATAAAGCTTGCAATTTCATCACATTTGCTTTTTGTTCTACTAGCAAGTGTGATTTTGTCAAAGTATTTGTATTCAGCTGCTTTGTAGGTTGCTACACGACTAACCCCACCAGCTCCAATTATTAATAAATGTTTCATGATTTCTCCTTTTGGCTAATGATAAAATATTTATGATAATGATTAACTTTTATATGGGATTATAATTATCTCATTTTATTTTAAGGAGTATTTTATGAAAAAATTATTTTTAGCTTTAAGTTTAGCAGGACTTTTAAGTGCTAGTGAGTTCATGCTTGATAAGGTTCATACGAGCGTTGAATTTAGTGTAAAACACATGCTTGTAACAAATGCTAAGGGTAAATTTAAAAGCTTTGATGCGATGATTGATTTTGATGAAGCAAGCAAAACTTTTAAAGTATTTAATGCAAGTGTTGATGTAGCAAGTGTTGATACAAATAGCGCAAAAAGAGATGAGCATATTCAAGCGAGTGATTTTTTAAATGCTAAAGTTAATCCAAAACTAACTTTTGTTATGAGCAAATACGAAAAGATTAGCGATTCACAAGGAAAAATGATAGGCGAATTAACAATAAACGGCGTTAAAAAAGAAGTAGCTTTTGATGTTACAATCAACGGCGTTGCAAATATAGGAGATAAAACAAAATTAGGATTTGATTTAAATCTTGATTTATTAAGAAAAGATTTTAATGTTGCAAAAGATACAGCTGATAGCTTAATCTCAAATGATATTAAAGTTTCAGTTTTTGCAGAAGCAGATAAAAAATAAGAAAGGAATTTGAATTCGGAATTTCCGAATTCAAATTCTTAATAATTATAAGTTTCTTTTAAAGATCTTTTTTGCTCTTTATATTCTCTTTTGATACGATTTTTTTCAGCTTTTAATTCAGCCTTTTTTCTTTTATATTCTTCTTTACTCATCGTATCTTTCATATCGTTTAATTCATCAAGCTTATCTTCAATTCTATCAATTTTACGCTCAGCCTCATCTTCTAAATCATCAATTTTGTATTTTATTGCATCTTTTCTAGCGTAATAATCATTATAATATCCGCCACCACAATGAGCTTTCACATTAGCTAAAGCGTTTTCTAAACCTCTAACTCTATAATAATTTCCATATTCTTTCGCATAGCTAAGCTCACGCTCTAGCTTATGAATTTTATAAGAGCAATCAGCCATCGCAATACTTGCAATTGCACTAAGTAATAATAATTTTTTCATATCTTCTCCTTATAATACTTTAAATCCGATTAGTTCAACTTTGTTGCTTAAAAATCTTTCTTCATTTTGCATTTCTTGCATTAAATCAGTGCTTAGATATTTTTTATTATCATCAGCAAATACACTAACGCTTACGCATTCTCCGAAAAGCTCTTTTGCTTTTATACAACCTAAGAAATTTGCACCACTTGAAATTCCAACTCCAAGACCGATTTTTGCTAATTTTTGAGCCATAATAACGCTATCAATATCATTTACAACAATAATATCATCAAGCTCATTTAATTTTACGATATTAGGAACGAAACCATCTCCTATTCCTTGTATTCTATGCTCAGCATTTTCGCCAGGAATACTCATACTAGCACAGCCTTCAGGCTCAAGTGGGCAAATCTTAGCTCCTAATGGCTTTAATACCGAGCCAACACCCATAACAGTTCCACCAGTTCCAACACCTGCTATAAAACAATCAGGCTTAAGATTGTGTTTTGCTAATGTATCAACTATTTCTTGAGCTGTTTTTTTATGAGCATTTACATTACTTTCATTTTCAAATTGATGTGGCAAAAATACATTGCCATTTTTAGCACTCTCATTAGCAAGTCTAACGCTACCTTCAAAACCACCTTCACTTGCACTTACTTCTCTTAATTTTGCTCCATAGCTTTTAATTAATTTTTTGCGTTCTTCACTCATCCAATCAGGCATAAAAATCTCAACCTTAGCACCCAAAAACGCACCTAATGCACTAAAAGCAATCCCTGTGTTTCCACTTGTTGCTTCAGCTATACTCATACCTTCTTTAAAATTGCCAGAACTAATTGCTTCTTGCATAATTTGTAAAGCCATTCTATCTTTTATCGAGCCACTTGGATTAAAATATTCTAATTTAAAATAGCTCTTGCTTTTTTTACCTTTATATAAGTACTCAACTTCTACTAAAGGAGTATTTCCTACTAATTTTGCATAATCATTTAATCTATTTTGCATTTTTTCTCCTTAAATGAAAAAAATTAATTCTAGTAAATTAAAGTTAAAAATAAATTTAAAAACAATTTCAATAAAGATTATAAAAAACAATATCACATATTAATCAAAAGTGATTATAATTTATAAAATTATTATCAAAAAGGTTAGAGTTATGTTTTCTTTTATTAAAAAAATAGCTAAATCTTTTTTTAACTTATTTAAAAAACCAAAAAAAGTTAAAAAAACTCAAGTGCTAGTAAATAAAGCAAATGAATTTGTAAATAAATATGTATTTAAAAAAGATGAAGTTATAAAATCACAAAAACCTGATATTTTAAAAGAGATTTCATTATTAATTTTAAAAGAATTTGGATTCGGAAAATACATTAACTTTGCTTTAGGCTTTGCTAAGTTATTAAAATAAATCATTACAATGCCTTAAAGGATATTAATGGTAGGGCAAAGTAAAGTAAGAGAAATTTTTAATGAATTTTTAAAAGCTAAAGAAATTCCACATAGTGTTTTTTATGGACCTAGTGGAGTTGGCAAAACTACTTTTGCAAGATTTATTGCAAAAGAATTAAATACTAATTTTTACGAATTTGATGGTGCTAGTTTTAGCGTTGAAGAACTTAGAAAAATTATAAAGCAAAACAGCCTTTTTAAACCCTTAGTCTTTATTGATGAAATTCATCGCTTAAATAAAGGCGTTCAAGATGTATTATTAAAACCTTTAGAAGAAAATAGCTTTTATTTTCTAGCAGCAAGCACTCATAATCCTTTATATTCATTAAATAAGGCTTTATGTTCTAGATTATTATTTTTTGAATTTATGCCTTTAAGCTACGATGAATTAAAAGAGATTTTAGAACAAGTTGAACCAAATTTAAGCGAAGAAGTAAAAGATTATTTAATAAAATCAAGCTCAAATGACGCAAGAGCAATGCTAAATCTTTTTCATCATGCAAATGTTTTTGGCAATATTTCGCTTGAAATTTTAAAAGCCTTAAGACCGCAATTTATTAGCAATAAAGAAGATGAATTTTTACTCACATCAGCACTTATTAAAAGCCTTAGAGCAAGTGATGTGAATGCTGCTATTTTATATCTTGCAAGAATGATAAATGCAGGAATTGATATTTTATACATTGCTAGAAGACTTTGTATATTTGCAAGCGAAGATGTAGGAAATGCTAATCCAAACGCTTTAGTAATGGCTAATTCTTGCCTTCAAATTTGTAAAGACATAGGACTTCCTGAAGCAAGGATTACGCTTTCACAATGCGTAGTTTTCTTAGCAAATTCTAAGAAGTCTAATTCATCATATCTTGCAATCAATAAAGCCTTAGATTATGTAAAACATAATGAAGCTTTAAAAATACCTACTTATTTAGATAATAATCATCCTGATAAAGAAAAATTTTATATCTATCCACACGATGAGCCAAACAAAACTCAAGAAATGGCTATAAATTGTCCGAAATTTTATGAAGATTACAGCATAGGATATGAAAAAAATTTCGCAATATGGAGAAAGGAAGGACTATATAAATGTTAATAATCTCAACCGCAGGTCATATTGACCACGGAAAAACTTCTTTAATAAAAGCTTTAAATAATTTTAGTGGAGATAATACCCCTGAAGAAATAAAGCGTGGAATTACAATTGATTTAAGCTTTTCAAATTTAGAGCATATTTCATTTGTTGATGTGCCAGGTCATGAAAGCCTTGTAAAAACAATGATAGGCGGAGTGCAAAGCGAATACGCAATGCTAGTTGTAGATATCAATGAAGGTCTTATGCCACAAACTTTAGAGCATATTTTTATCTTAAAAATTATGGGTGTAAAAAATATAATTTTGGTTTTAAACAAAATTGATTTATGCCAAAATTTAGATGAAAAAAAAGAAGAAATACTAAAAAAGCTAGATTTTACACCTATTAAAACATTTTTAGTAAGTGCTACAAAAAATATAGGAATAAACGAATTAAAAGAATATTTATTAAGTCTTCCAGTGCCAAATTATGAAGATTTTGCATTAAAAATTAATATTGATAGGATTTTTAATGTAAAAGGCGTTGGGCTTGTAGCAACAGGGATTTTAAAAAGTGGCAAACTTGAATGCAAAAACTACATAAGCGATGAAAACAAAAATATTCAAATAAAATCAATTGAAGTTCAGCATAAAAGCGTTGATAGCGTAAATGCACCTGCTAGAGTTGCCTTTGTTTTTAAAGGTGAATTAAAAGTAGGAAACATAATTTATTCTAAAGGTTATTTAAGAAGCGCAAATGAGATTTATACTACCTTAGAAGGTGATTTAAAGCATGATGAAAATGTGCTTTTTTGTGCTGCAAATAAGCAAATTGAAGCTAAATATTTAAATTATGAAAATTATGCGAAATTTGTATTAAAAAAACCTATCGCTCTTAGCTTTAATGAGCCTTTTGTGATATTAAAAAACGCTCGTGCTATTGCTGGTGGAGTGGTGCTAAATCCACTTACTGAGCCACTAAAAAAAGCAAAAATGATTGAGCTTTTAAGAGCCTTAGAGCAAAAAGATTTTAAGAGTGCTTTTGCTTTATTAAATCAAAATCACAGCACGGGTTTTGGGCTTTTTTGTGCTCCGCAAAGATTTAATCTAAGCACCGAACAAGCTTTAGAATATGCAAAAATAGTAGGAGAGATTGTAGATATTAAAGGTGCTTGTGTTTATACTAAAAAAGCTTTAGAAGAAGTCAAAACTCAAATCAAAAATCTTTTTATAAAAAATCCTTATTCATTACAAAGTGCAAAAAGCTTAGAAAAATCTTTAGGAGCTGATGAGTTTTTATGCGATTTGGCTTTAAAAGACTTAGATTTTTTAGAATTAAATAATGGGCTTTATCATAAAAAAGGCGAAAAAATAGAAAAATTATTAGAAAATAATGAAGAAAAAATCTATAAAGAGCTAAACTCACTAACCCCAAAAGCTCCTTATAATATCTATGATGAGCTAAACTTAGATAGAAAAAGTGGCGATGATATTATAAAAAGACTATGTTCTAAAAACAAAGTAAAAAGACTAGCTCACAATTATTTTATAAGCGTTATTGCTTTAGATGAGTTTGTTAAAAATATTCAAGGGCTTTTAAAGCTTGGCGTTGGGGTGCAAGAGCTTAAGAATGAATATAATTTGAGTAGAAAATACGCTATTTCTTTACTTGAATACTTAGACACTTTAAAAGGTGTAAAAAATATTGACAATAAACGCTATTTAATGCAAAATTAAGTTTTAATTTTTTAAGGAGAATTTAGTATGAAAAAAATAATTTTAGCAATGTCTGTTGCAAGTGCTTTAAGTGCAAGTGCAATAAGCGATAAAGTTGCGCAGTTTATCAAAAGTATTACTAAAGCTGATGTAGAAATTGTAAAAATTGATAAAGTTCCTAATACAAACTTTGAAATGATTGAATTTAATATAGTAAAAGATGGAAATGTTTTAGGCTCTGATATATTCTTTAGCGATGGAGTTTATGGAACACCTACTATGTTAAATATAAAAGAAAGCATAGACTTAAAAGAAGAGTTTGTTATTAAAAAAGAAAAAGAAAAATACGAAAAATTAAGCAAATTATCAGGCGATTTTGTAAAAGCAAATCCTGATATGTTAGTTAGCTTAGGCGATAAAAAAAGCGATGTAGCTACCGTTGTATTTAGCGACCCAGATTGCCCTTATTGCAGAAAACACTTAGATGCAATTGAAGAAGATTTAAAAGAAGCAAATGTTAAATTCGTTCTAAGTCCTTTACCAATGCACCCTAAAGCTTTAGTAAAAAGTATGCTTATTTTAGAAGAAGCTAAAAAGGCTAAAACAGATAGCGAAAAAATCGCAATCTTAAAAAAATACTACCAAGATTCAGTTGAATTAAAAGATATTCCAGAAGAAAAACAAGCTGAATACTTAAAAAAAGTGAATGAAAAAATCTTCAAAATGGGAATTAATTCAACACCTTCAGTATTTACAAACGTAAAAGTAAAATAATTTTTTGGAATTTGAATTTCTTAATTCAAATTCCTATTTCAAATTCTTTGAAAAAATCGTGGAATTTGAAATAGGAATTTCAAACCCTTTTATCATATAAATTTTCGCCGTCTTTATAAGCTAGAAATAAAGCTAATAATTCTCTTTCATCTTTGATATTACGAATATCAAGTTTGCTTAAAATATCTTGCATACTCTCACGCACATCATTTCCTTTTACTTCTATGGGTTTGAATGGTTTTTCTTTAGTTTGTTCTTCTTTTTCTTCTTGTTTAATTTCTTCTTTTGTATTTATTGCATTATTTCTTAAATTTTCTTTTTCTTTAACTCTAGCTTGTAATTCTTCAATGCTTGGCATTTTCTTGCTATCTATATAACCTAAAGGAAAATCTTTAGGCAAACCTAAAGATGGCATATTTAACGAATTTAGCACTCTATCAAGCTCTTTTTTATCAATTTCTACCCAATTTTTCATAGATTCTTTGCTTATTTCTTCTACTAAATCAGGGTCTAATGCTCCAAATGTGCCAAAAGTCGCTATATCGCCTATGCTTAAGTTTTTATCATTTAAAGGATTGTAAGTCGGATCATTTTCTAGCTTTTGCTGAGCTAGTTTTAGATATTCTAAACTAGCCTTTCCGCCTTCATAGTAAGGCTTATTGGCTTGAATATCTAAGTTTTCATTATTTGTTTCTTTTTTATTCATATTAGTTGCTTGATACATTGTATAAGAATTAGTCGTTATTTTCATAATTACCCCTTTTAATTATTAATATCGGCATTTATTAAAATTATTTAATTCCTATTTCGTAATTCTTTAAAAATTCGTGGAATTTGAAATAGGAATTTAAACCCTTTTATCGTAAAGATTTTCGCCGTCTTTATAAGCTAAAAACAAAGCTAATAAATCTCTTTCATCTTTAATATTACGAATATCAAGTTTGCTTAAAATTTCTTGCATACTCTCACGCACATCATTGCCCTTTACTTCTATGGGTTTAGAAGGCTCTTCTTCATATTCGGCTTTTATTTTTAGATATTCTTTTTTAAAATCATCTATGCTTATTTTTTCATCTGCAAATAATCTAAAAAGCCTTTCATCATCACTAAAATTAAACCTTAAACCATCATGATATGTAAAGCTACCACTACTACTATTTATAGGATTTGCTTGTAAAAAGCTTTGCAAATCTTTTTTAATCTCTATATCTGAATGCTTTGCAAAAGCTCTTTGATAAATACTATCTGTCTTATAATCATTTTGAACTTGCAAAAACAAATCAAACATATCATTAGGCTTAGTAATCTGGCTAAGCTCTTTGCTTAAATCTATCTTTTTTAAATCTTTATTAGCTATGAAATTATTTTGTAAGTTAGTATTAATCTGCATTTAAACCCTTTTATTTAAAAACTCAGTTTCTAGCATAGATAAAACATAAGCATCATAACTATCTTTTTGCTCCCTTAATGTCTTAACTAAGCTTGCTAAGTTTTCTTTATAGGTTTTAAAATCACTCTTTACTTCAATTGGCTCTCTTTTAATCTCTTTAGTATCTAGCTCTTTTACTGCTAAATCCTTAGTAATTGCTAAAAGCCATCTAGGTTTAAATTCTTCTATACTTAAATCGCTATTTAATAAGCTTTCCAACTCATCATTTAAGGCGATTTGTCCGTTTAGCGAATTTGAATTAGTCATAATAAAGCTTAAAAGTTCGCTTAATTCATTTAAATTGCTTTTATCATCAAGCCCTAGCAATCTACCATAAATAGTAACTTCGCCATTCTTACTAACCCCACTAAAACTCTTACCCCAATTATCGTGATTATATAGATTAGAAATACCTTTTAAATCACTTACTGGCTTAGCGTTTAAATCTTTGTCAGTCTTTATCTCATCTCTTAAAAATAATTGCTTTAAATCCAAAATGCGTTGATTGTTGTTTGAAACTAACATGACTAAACCTTCATATCAAATATTTTTATATCTTTTTGACTATATTTTAAAGCCGCTTGCAAAAACTCTTCAAAAGTTTCATAACTATCTATATCTTTAGGAGCTTTTAAACTTTTACCACTTATCATTTCATAAGCTAGTTTTTGCATTAATTTTTGCCATTCATCTTCTTTACCTATCTCATAGCGTTTTGTATTGTTTGGATTTATCATACCACAATCATCTATGCGGTGCGGATCAAATGGGTCGCTGTAGTCATGCCCCATTTGCTTAGCATAATTAGTTTTTTCACCTTCTACTAAAATGTAATTGTTATATAAAACAGCAGCTAAAAGTCCGCCTTTACTATACTCGCCTTTTTCGTTTTGATAATTTTCCTTGTGTGGGTTGTAAATATGACTACATATACTATCTAACCACGCATCATAATTATTTACAGGTGGTTCTACTTTATGAAAAATATCATCTTGTGCAAACAAACCAGACAGATGATTACTCGCTCTATATTTTGAATCAAGCCTACAATAATCCATTTTATCTACATAATCATTATAATCTTTGAGATTATCAAAAGTCTTTGTAATAGTTAGGCTTTTTTTATCCATTTCAAAAAAATGTGAAGTTTTCCAAAGCTCATCAGAGCTAAAAAAATCCTTTGAATTTAAAAACTCATCGCCTAAAACTCCTTTTAAAACTTTATAAGCATTGCTTGCGCTTTTTACTATGTCTATGTTGTGACGCATTTTGTATATCGGTGGGTTTGCTTGGTTATTTTTTTCTACAAGGGAAAGCATTGTATCACTATGTATTTTAAAATCTTCTGGAATTCCTGTGGCTTTGTTAAAATCACTTGTAAAAAAGCCATCTTTATCAATTCCGTATCCTAATACAACTCCTACCTTTTTATCATCTGCTTTATTATCTACTTTTTTAATCTCGTTATTAGTTTCTTTTTTATTCACATTAGTTGTTTGATACATTGCGTAAGAATTCGCCGATATTTTCATAATTACCCCTTTTAATTATTAATATCGGCATTTATTAAAATTATTTAATTCCTATTTCAAATTCTTCAGCAAATCTTCTGCATTTTTAAGCTGAATTAATACCGCTTCTTTTGAAGTGCCGCCGTAAGAATTGCGAAGATTTACGCAAGTATTTAAATCAATTGCTTTATAAATATCATCATCAATTAAATCACATTCAAGCCTTAATTCTTCTAAGCTTAAATCATCTAGCATTTTGCCTTTATTAATTGCAAAGCTTACGAGCTTTCCTGTAATTTCATGGGCTTTTCTAAATGGCACACCTTTTTTTGCTAAATAATCAGCCAAATCAGTAGCATTTGAGTAGCCGTTTTTTGCAGCTTTTAACATATTTTCTTTGATAGGTTTTAGGTTTTTAAGTAAATTTGTAATGATTATTAAACTATCTTGCAAGGTATCTTGAGTATCAAAAACATTTGCTTTATCTTCGCTCATATCGGTATTATACGCAAGTGGCAAGCCTTTCATAATAGTTAGCATTGCCATTAAATTACCATATACCCTACCCGTTTTGCCACGCATTTTTTCGCATACATCAGGATTTTTCTTTTGTGGCATTATGCTTGAGCCTGTGCAAAAATCATCACTTAGCTCAATAAATTTATAATCATTTGAATTAAATATAATCAATTCTTCACAAAGGCGTGAAAGATGGCTAAAGCAAATCGCACTCACGCTACAAAACTCAAGCATATAATCTCTATTGCTAACACTATCAATGCTATTTTCACTTGGCTTTGCAAAGCCAAGCTCATTTGCTGTAAAAAATCTATCTATATTAAAGGTTGTCCCTGCAAGTGCAGCTGAGCCTAGAGGACATTCATTAAGTGAGTTAAAAAGATTGCTAAATCTATCACAATCTCTTTTAAACATCCAAAAATAAGCCATAATCCAATGAGAATATAATATCGGTTGAGCTGTTTGAAGATGAGTAAATCCTGGCATAATTAAGTCTAAATTTGTCTTAGCTTGAGCTAAAATCTCTTGCATTAAGTCCTTTAGATTAGACCTAATTCCTAATACAAATTCCTTCATTTGCATTATCTCATCTACTGCTATTTGATCGTTTCTACTTCTTGCTGTATGAAGCTTGCCTGCACTTTCTCCTATTAATTCTTTTAGCCTTTTTTCAATAGCCATATGAATATCTTCATCGCTTATATTAAAGCTAAAAGTATCGTTTAAAAACTCATCTTTTATAAGCTCTAAACCTTTTAAAATCTCTTTAGCTTCAAGCTCGTTTATAATGCCTTGATTTTTTAACATTTTTGCATGTGCAATGCTACCTTTTATATCTATTAAGGCAAGTCTTTTTTCTAATGGTAAAGTTGCTGTGTAGTTTTCTACTAAAGTATTAGTAGTTTTGCTAAATCTTCCACCCCATAATTTCATTCTTTTAATACTCCTTCTTTTAATCCATAAGCTGAGATTATAAACTCATAGTCTTTAAATAAGTTATTTATAAAAAATGCCCCACAATATACTGCAAAATCTCTATTAGCTCCTAGCATTAGTTCTCTTTCCTTTTTGCTTGAGTTTTCAATAAAATTTATTAGATTATTTAATTCATCTTTATTAACTTTTGCATTATGATAGCACAAATCATCTATCTCATTATAAGGCGTATTTGCTTGAATACTCTTTGCAAATATACCTGTTTTAGAAGCTAAAACAATAGGTCTAGGATAATCCTTTAATTCACTCTCATATGGGCTTAAAAGCTCTTTTGCATAGTCTTTTATATCTAAATTATTTGCTTTTACATACTTATAAAATGATAAAAGTCCGATATCTAGCATTAGGCTTTTATCATTTGAGCTAATTTCTGTTGAATACCCACCAACATCAACTAAGGTAAAATCTCCATCTAGCCCAACCCCAAGTCTAGTTAGCCTTGCTTCTTCGCTTTGACTTAATATTCTAAGCTTAAAGCCAAATCTAAGCTCAAGTAATTTTGCTATTTCATTAGCGTTTTTGCTCTTTCTAAAAATAGCTGTTGCAACTACTTTTGCCTTGCTTAAGTCATATTCAAGCTCACTAAGTGCATTAATTAAGAGCTTAATTCCTTCATCATTAATGCACTCGTTTTCATAAAATAGCCCTAAGTTTAAAACCTTTTCATAATTTTTTAAAACCTCATCAAAAACAGCTATTTTTAAAGTATTTGAGCCTATATCAATTGCTAAATTCATCTAAAGTTGCCTTTATTAATCTTAGTAATTTTTCATTATCAATATCTCTTAACACCTTTACAAGGCTTAATTTAGAAGTATCAATACCTATATTCATATTAAGAACTTTATCATATCTTGTGCTTTTGCCCCTTGCTTCACCACAAGTTTCCACATCTACATAATACTCATCACTTTTACAAATACTTGAATCTAGCAAATATGCAATCACTAAAGCATCATGTATCCAAGTGCCAATGCTACCCCTTGTAAGCTCTGCATAACTTATCCAAGGCTTTATGCTTTTGTATAAAAAATCACATAATTTATTATTAATTGCTCTAATTTCTTCTAAATCACTATGTTGTAAGCTTGTTTGCATTGTGATATTGTATGGTGCTAGTGTGATTTTTGCCCCACTTCTTAGCACAATCCTAGCAGCTTCAGGGTCAAAGCCAAAATTAGTATCCTTAGGGTATTTACTCATATCAAATACCCCGCCCATAATTACAATTTCTTTTACATTTTTTGCAAAATTACTATCTAAAACACAAGCTTGAGCGATATTTGTAAGCGGTCCAATGGCACAAACAATAAGCTCATTTTTATAAACTCTTGCTAATTCGCATAATTTATAAACAGCATTATATTTAGCGTTTTTATAAGTTTTAATAGGCTTAAAATCTTGCCATAAATGCTCTAATTTAAAATTATAAACACTCTCATCAAGTCTTTTTCTCCAAGGCTTTTCATCTTCTAATAAAGCCTTGCTTGAGCCTAAAAATACAGGAACTTTTACTCCTAATTCCGAAATCAAATTCCTTGCAACTGCATAAGCTAGATGATTACTTACATTGCCACTTAATGTAGTAATCGCTTTTAAATCAATTTTTTTACTTGCAAGTGCAAGTGCTAGAGCTAATCCATCATCAGTATTAGCCCCACAAACTCCATTTCCTATATCAGTGTCAATTACAATTTTCATATAGCATCTTCAACTAAATTTAAATCCCTACCCCTAGTCTCAGGAGCAAAAAATGTAGTAACAAATCCAATTCCAGCAGTTAATATAAAATAAGCTGCAATTAAGTGCCAATTACCTGTAAGACTTAGGAAAAAACTAGCGAGCATTGGTGCAGTTCCACCTGATAAAATACCACCTATTTCTTTTGCTAGTGCCATTTTTGTATAACGATTTTTGCAACCAAACATCTCAACTCCATAAGCTGCTTGAACTCCAAAAATACCAAGTGATGCAAGGCACATTCCTACAACAATTACGCTAATTACGATTATTTCATCTTTACTATCAAGCAACATAAATGCAGGAATTGCATAAATCATAAGCAATAAACAAAATATTCTATACATAATACGACGACCAAATTTATCGCTTAAAAATCCTGCTAAAGGAATTACTAAAAAGCCTAAAATTGAAGCAATTAATACCCCAGTAGTTGCAACTTGTTTATCAAGTAAAAGCACCTTAGTTACATAACCAACGATAAAACCTTGAGCTAAATATGAAGGTCCATTTTCTCCAATTCTAAGCCCCACCATTATCCAAAATGCTTTTGTTTTTTGCCAAAAGCTTTTATTTTCTTCGGTATATGATTTTAGATTTTCTTCTCTTGTGTTTTGCATTAATTCAAGTTGCTTTGCAAATACAGGAGTTTCTCCTACAAAGCGTCTTAAATATAAAGCAAATAAAGCTATTAAAAAGCTAAATATAAAAGGCAATCTCCAGCCCCATTCTAAAAAGTCTTCTTTATTCATAAAGCTAAGTAAAAACCAAATCCCACTAGCAATTAATGTCCCGCTATTAGAGCCTAAAGCTATTATTGATGATACTAAACCACGATTTTTACTAGGTGCATATTCGCCTAGCATAATAGCTCCACCACTAAGCTCGGCTCCAGCACCAAAACCTTGTAAGAATCTTAAAACTACTAATAATAATGGTGCAAAAATACCAATACTTGCATAAGATGGAATAAAGCCTATTAAAGTTGTAGCAATTCCCATTAAAAATATAGTTATCATCATAACTTTTTTACGACCATATTTATCACCCATCTTACCAAAGAATAATGCTCCAATAGGTCTTGCAACAAAGCCTACTCCAAAGGTTGCAAAGCTTAGCATTAGAGCAATTATAGGCGTTTGCTCAGGATAAAAAATCTCACTAAAAACAGTAGCAGCTGCAAGGCCGTATAATGCAAAGTCTGCATACTCCATAGCAGTTCCTAACCAGCAACTAATTATTGCATTCTTAAAAGACTTCTTGCCTTCACTTGTTTTTAAAATGTCATCTTGAATTTGATTCATTAATACTCCTAAAATAAATAATAAAGTAAGCTTAAAAATAACGCAGACATCAGTGCGCTTGCAGGTAAAGTAATAACCCATGCTAAGCCTATTGGTTTCATCATTTTCCAATTTGCGTTTTTATTAAATACGCCGATTCCTAAAACTGCTCCTATTAGAATATGAGTTGAGCTAATTGGAATTCCTAGTTGAGTTGCTAATAAAATTACAATAGCCGAAGCAAACTCAGCACTAAAGCCTGTGGTTGGCTTTATTTTTGCTAGATTTTTACCAACGGTTTTAATAACGCTTTTTCCTAAAAACCAAAGTCCAGCAACCAATGATATACCAAATACAAGCATTACTATTGTTGGCACTGCTGAAGTTGGATTTACTTTATCAGTATGTAAAATATCTAAAATCGCTGCAAATGGTCCAACTGCATTTGAAATATCGTTTGCTCCGTGCGAAAAGGCAAAGGTGCAAGCTGTAAAGATTTGAAACCATGAAAAAATACGATTTACTGCTTTTTTTGGTTCGCCTTTTTTCATAATATTAATAATTCCAACACAGATTATATAAGCACTTATAGTAATTAATAAAATTATTAAAGCAAGGCTAAAATGACTTAGTCCTGTATCAACATTTTTTAAAGCTTTAAAAAATAACATAGATGAGATTACAAAAGCAATTAAAGCAGCTAAAACAGGTATGCGTTTGCTTAAAAATCCACTAACATCAACGGCTTTTTCACGCTTTGAGAATTCTTTCAATCTATTTGAATATTCGCCCTTTTCGTTAAGTAAAATGCCGTAAAGTTCGCTATATTGCTTTGATTTTTCGCTTTGCATAAAATCATCTATATATTGCTTTTTATATTCTTCTTTGTCTTTTTTGATTTGTTTTAGAGCTATTGTTTTTTCTTTTGTTGGAATTACTATGAACTTATAAACTAAAGAATAAACAAAATAACTTAAAAGTCCGCCTAAAACAGGAGAAACAAACCAGCTTAAAACAATAGTTCCTATTCCACTCCAGCTAACTTCACTTGAATTATTTTGTGAAATAAAACCTAGTGCTAAGGCTGAACCTAAAATACCACCTACGATAGAATGAGTTGAGCTAACAGGTAAAGATTTAAATGTAGCTATAAATATCCAAACACTAGCAGCACATAAAGCACTCATCATAACATAAGCAAAATGAATAGGCTCTATGTTATCTTTTACGCTAACAATTCCACTTCTAATAGTTGCAGTTACTTCAGCACCAGCAAAAAACGCTCCACTAAACTCAAAAATCGCAGCTATTATTAAAGCTTGTTTAATGCTAAGTGTTTTTGCTCCAACGCTAGTTCCAAAAGCATTTGCAACATCGTTTGCTCCTATATTAAAAGCTAAAAATACTCCAAAAATAGCAGCTATTGTAAAAAACACATAAGAATTAGTGGTTGAATAGCCCCAAAACAAAAAGCTAACACAAACGATAGCAAAAATTATCGTTATTACAATGTTTTCTCTTGACATACCTTTCCTTTAATAAAAATATGGCTAATTATAGACTAAAAAGAAAGGCTTAGTTTTCTTGAATGTAAAATCTTTGTAAAATTATCGTAAAGGCTTTTTTACTCTTTTATAAACTTATTTTTTTATTATCTTAAAATAGGAGAAAAAATGTATTTTGATAAATTAGCCGAAATTTTAAACTTGATTAATGATTATTTGTATTCAAATATTTTAGTTTTTATGTTGATTTTTACGGGGGTGTTTTTCTCGTTTTACTTAGCATTTCCACAACTTCATATTAAAAATATTTTTAAGATTTTATTAAATAAACCAAAAGAAAAAAACCTAAGTTCTTATGAAGCTTTTTTGATTTCTAGTGGAGCAAAAATAGGCGTTGGAAATATAATAGGCGTTAGCATTGCTATTTCAACTGGTGGTTCTGGGGCTATTTTTTGGATGTGGGTTTTTGCGTTTTTTGGGGCTGCAAGTGCGTTTTGCGAAAGCACTTTGGCTCAAATTTATAAGCGTAAAGATGATAAAAAGTATTATGGTGGAGTGGCGTTTTATATAAAATATGGCTTGGGTTTAAACACCCTTGCTATATGTTTTGCTATATTTTTAATCCTTGCTGATATTGTAGGTTTTAATGCTTTACTTGGTTTTAGTATTAAAAATCATCTTGATTTTAAATATAGTGAGATTTTAATCACGCTTGTGGCTGCTTTTATATTTTTTAATGGAATAAGTTTTGGTAAAAAAATCGTTCCTTTTATGATTGTTTCTTATTTGCTTCTTGCTCTTTATGTTTTTATTAGATATTTTGATTTAGATGTGATTTTGCAAATATTTTATAATGCTTTTAATCTAAATAGTGCAGGTGGTGGCTTGCTTGGAAGTGTGATTGTAATAGGTGCTAAGCGTGGATTATTTTCAAATGAAGCAGGTATGGGAAGCGCTCCAAATGTCGCTGCTAGTGTAGAATGCGCTCATCCTTGTGAGCAAGGTTTTGTGCAAAGCTTTTCTGTTCTTATGGATTTATTAGTTTGCACTGCTAGTGCTGTGTTTGTTTTATTTGCTAAGGGAAATTACGAAATTAATGAAGCTTTTAGATTTTATTTTGGAGATTTTGGCTCGTTTATTTTAAGCTTTTTTATAATTTTGTTTTGTCTTACTTCATTTTATGGCAATTATTATTATTCTAAGGCTAATTTATTGTTTATTACACAACGCAAAACAGCTTTAATAATATTTAACATAATAGCTATTTTATGTGTTTTTATGGGGACTTTAGCTGAGTTAAAATTTGTATGGAATTTGGCTGATTTTTTAATGTTTTTTACAACTATTATAAATCTAATTGCGATTTTTATGCTAAGAAAATTAGTATTAAAAAGTATTAAAAACTATAAATCTAACAAAGACTTTAAAGAGTTAAACACTAGCAATACCCCAGCTTGGAATTAAGAATTTGAAATTCCTATTTCAAATTCTTAAGCCTTAGTTTTATCTAAAAACCTAGTTAATAAAAATATTTTTATATTTGCACTCTTTTATAAAAATCTTTAGCACTAGTTCTAAAATCATTTGAATAATTATTGTTTAGTAAAGCATCTACTGCTAAGCTTTGGCTTAGTTCTTTTACCTTTTCGCTTAGTTTCTTCTCATCTTCAAATCTGTCTAAATAATCTTGGATTTTTTCTTTGCTAAGTCCTGTTAGAAATTCTAGCTTTGAAATATCTATGCCTTCTTTTGGGTCTAGTTTGCTTAAAGCATCTTCTATAAGCATTCTTTCTTTATATTCATCTTTAATCTTAGTTGCACCGCTATCACTTACTTTTAGTCCTTGTGTTCCACCTAGAAAGCTAACAAATAATCCCGCATTAGAAATCTCGCCATTTTTTATGTATGGACTTAAATCAAAATTAAGTTTTCTACTATTATTTACACTTAAATCATAATCAAACTTAAAGCCTATTTTTAAAGCATCATCTTTACTCTCATAATATTTATTTCCTACATTTGCCTGTGAATAATCAAATGTATAGCCATTATTGACTTTAAGCCCTATTAAATCAACATAATTTGGCATATTAGAAATATCATCTTTGCTAAAATTATTTACATCTCCTACGATTTGCTCATATAATCTAAATTGATGTTTGATAGTGTCTGCATAATCAATCTTTTCATAAATATTATTAAAAATTCCTACCTGTGGCATAGTCATAAGATTACTCTGCCTTGAGATTTCTTTAAGTGTGCTTGAATGTATTTTAAAATCATCTGGCAAATTAGCAGCCTTGTTAAAATCAGCTCCTAAAAAGCCACTACTATCAACACTATAACCAAATTCCGTGCTATTAAAAACTCTAGCTTTCATCAATTCGTTTTGTTTAGAAATACTAGCGTTGATTTTTGTTAAATCGTTATCAAATACTTTAAATCTTGAATCGTTAAACCTATCTATAAAAATATTTGAAGCGTCTATTATGTCTTTATCTAGCGAATACTCAGCTTGAGTTTCTAGCTTAGGATTTACCCTTGCAAATTCACTTGCAAAAATAGATGAAAACGAAACACCTGCAGCCTTTTGAGCTTCTTGAAGCTTTGCTTCATCAAAAATTGAAATACTTTCTACTCTCATTTATCTTCCTTTAATGTTTTGTTTAAAAAGCAAAAAGTATTCCTAAAATAGTTTCGTAACTACACATAAAATGATAAATATTATAAAAAATATACACTTATTAAATATATATGAGTAGTATTGAAAAAACAAAAAAAGGAACTTCAATGATGCAGATGCGATAGCGTCTAGCTAAAACTTTCTAGCTAGACGCATAAATTAAGAATAAAGCAAGCGAATAGCTAGAAAGAAAATGATAAACATTTTCTTCTAATTACAAAATAATTAAAGGAAAATTATGAAAAAATTATTAATATTTTTATGTTTGTTAGGTCTTGTAAGTGCTAATGATAAAATAATTAGCATAGGTGTTACTCCGTATCCAACTGCAATGATTTTAGAAAATGTAAAAGACTTAGTTACTGAGCAAGGTTATGAATTAAAAATAGTTGAATTTAATGATTATATTTTGCCAAATTATGCAGTAAATGATGAAGAATTAGATGCGAATTTTACCCAAACAAAACCCTTTTTAGATAGCTTTAACGAAGAGCGAGGGAGTGATTTAGTAAGTGCAGGAAAGATTTTTATAGGACCTATGGCAGCTTATTCAAAAACTATAAAAAATATAAAAGATTTGCCTAAAAATGCTTTAGTTTATATTCCAAGCGATCCTATTAATGGAACTAGGGCTTTAGAATTATTAGCAAAAAGTAATTTAATAGAATTTAGCGAAAACTCTAAAACAAAAACCATTTTAGATATAAGCAAAAATCCACTAAATCTTAATATAAAAGAAATAGAAGCACCACAATTAACAAGAACCCTAAATGAGTGCGATTTAGCAGTAATTAATACAAATTACGCACTACTTGCTAAGCTAAATCCTATTAAAGATTCAATACTGCATGAAGATAGCACAAGTGATTATGCAAGCGTTTTAGCTGTTAAGAGTAAAAATATAAACTCTCAAAAAACAAAAGTTCTTCTTAAAGCAATGCAAAGTGAAAAAATGAGAGAATTTTTAAATAAAAATTTCAAGGATATATTAATTCCTAGTTTTTAAAGGATAAATATGTTAAAAGCTGCAAATATTTCTAAAATCTCTTTTGCTTCTTTATATAAAGAACAAAAGAGCTTAAGTGATTTTAAGAGTAAAAGCCCTAATGAATGGGATAAAAAAGCTAATAGTTTTAGCGATTTTAAAAAGCATGAAATTTATGTTAAAGAGTTTTTAAAAAGGGTTAATTTTAAAGATTGTTCTAGTTTGCTTGACTTTGCTTGTGGGAGTGGCTTTTTAGCACAATACTCTAATTTAGACGATATTACATTATGTGATTTTTCATCTAAAATGCTAGAAATCGCTAAACAAAATTGCCCTAATGCTAAGATTATTAATGGCTCATTTGATGATTTAAACGGCTCTTGGGATTTGGTGTATGCTAGTAGATGTTTAGATGTTTTAGACTTAGCAAGTGCTTTAAAAACCTTGCTTAAAGTTTGCAATAAAAGACTTTATTTTACTTATAAAATAGATAATTCTTACATTCATGAAAAAATAATAAATGCTTTAGATTTAGATATAATCGCAACTCCAAATTATATTTATGCAGCAAATATTTTGCACGAATTAGGATATTTTTTCACACTTGATAAAATAAGCATAAAAAATGAAAACTATTACAAAGATTATGAAAGTTTGAAAAAAAGCGTTGAGTTTTCTTACAAAACACTAAATCCTATTCAAGATGAAAAATTACAAGAATTATTTAAAAATGACAAAGATTTAATCAAACAAGAACTAAGCTGGGCTTTATTTTGCGTTGAAAAATAATTCATATTAAATTAGTGGTAAATAAAATTAGGAGTAAAATAATCTTTTATCAAAAAGGATAGATTATGAATAAAAACACCATAATTTTAAGCTTTATAATTGCATCAAGGTTTTTTGGACTTTTTATAGTATTGCCTGTAATTAGCCTTTATTCGCATGAATTAGAAGGAGCTAATGATGTTTTAGCAGGTCTTATCGTTGGTATTTATGCTATATTTCAAATGATTTTTAGCATTCCATTCGGAGCTATTAGTGATAAAATTGGGCGTAAAAAAACAATGTTTATAGGACTAATTATTTTTATAATAGGTTGTTTAATCTGTGCTAATGCAAATGATATTTATACAATGCTAGCTGGTAGGATTTTGCAAGGTATGGGGGCTATTGGCGGTGTTGCAACTGCGATGATTGCTGATCTTACAAGTGAAAAAGATAGAGCAAAAGCAATGGCTTTAATGGGCGGTGCTATTGGGCTTAGCTTTGTTGTAGCTATTGTGAGCGGTTCTGTTATTGCTAGTTTTTTTGGTCTTGGGGCTTTATTTTATATTAGTGCGATTTTAAGTGTTTTATGTGTTGTTTTATTGTGGTTTTTGCCAAAAGAAACAGCTTGGCAAAAGCAAGATAAAATCCCTTTTAAAGAAGCATTTTTAAGTGCAAATCTAAATAAACTTTATATAACCTGTTTTTTACAAAAAATGTTAACTTCAAGCACATTTATGATAATTCCACTTAGTTTTGTAAATGTATTTCATAAAAATAGTGATGATTTGTGGATAGTTTATAGTGTTGCTATGTTTTTTGGATTTTTAGCGATGGGAGTTGGTGGAGTTGTAGGCGAATCAAAAGGCAAAAGCAAAACGATTTTGCTTAGCGGAATTGCTTTATTTTGCTTATCTTCACTTGTGTTTTTAAGCTCAAATTATTATTTATTTTTCTTAGCTGTTGTGATGTATTTCATTGCATTTTGCTTGCATGAACCTATTATGCAAAGCTCAATTTCTAAGATTTGCAAAGCAAGACAAAAAGGCTTAGTTTTAGGATTTTCTAATTCTTGTGGATATTTTGGCTCGTTTTTAGGAGCGTTTTTGTGTGGTGTATTTATGCATGCAAATTTACATGATGAGTTTTTAGTAATTATTGCAATTGTTTGTGTAGCTTGGTTTGTTATGCTAAAAAGTATGGATAATCCGAATGATTTTAAGACTTATAAATCTACAAGCTTACCTAAAGTAGAAAATGAATTTATAATTGATATTAATAAAAAAGATGATTTTTATTTGATTAAATACAATCGTGCAAAATTAAGTGAAGAAGAATTAAAAACTTTATTTTAAGAAAAGAATTTGAAATAGGAATTTCAAATTCTTTTTATTAATTACTTAACGCAGCAGCTAGTTGCACCTGTGCTTTTTAGCATCCAAATTGACTTTTCATATCCTGCGATTTGCTCTTGAGCATAAGCTGCAGTTGTTGTATCGCCTGCATCTTCAGCTAATTTGTTTAGCTTTTTAAACTCAGCTAGTAAGTATTCATAATCAGCTAAAATTAAACCTACTAATTCAGTTGCTTCAAAGCAAGTTTTATCAGTCGTAGGAGCTTTTGAAGTTTCCATTAAAACTTTTGGGCAAACTATTGCTTTATGTCCTAATTGCAATAATCTTTCTGCACAATCATCAAACATAGTAGCCATTTTTTCGTAAGCTTCTTCAGTATATGAATGAAGAGCAAAGAATTGTAAGCCTTTTACATTCCAGTGATAGTTGTGAAACTTTAAAAATAATGCGTGAGCATCAGCTTGTAATTGTAATAATTGTTTTTCTAATGACATTTTGTCTCCTTTAATTTGAATTTGTTTTGAAATTATAACTCAAAATAATTAATTAAAAATTTATCAAATAATAATTTTTATTATTTAAAGATAATTTTAATAATCTCTTTTATTAAAAACATATTGATATACTTTATAAATTACAAAAAAAGGAGATGTTATGAAAAAATTACTTGCTTTAAGTGCAGTAGCAATTGCTTTCATAGGATGTGGTGGCAACAAAATCAGCGATGAAGCTACTAAAAATTTTGAAAATGGGCTTAATAAAGAATTAAAAGAATCTTTTGCAGCTGTTAATGCTCTAGTTTATTTAGCAACAGGCACACCAGTAAGCCTTAAAACCGATGGATATAAGTGCGAAAATAAAAGCTCTTATATAAGTTGCAAAAATGCTAGTATAGATATAAATATTGATAATCCTAATGGTGGTGGTGTTGAGCTAGATATTCTTCATGTTAAAAATATTAGCTTAGAAACAAATGCTATTTATACAGGCAATAAAAAAGGTGAAATCAGCATTAAAGAAGCGCTTGAATCTATGCCAAAAGAAGTTTATACAAAAAGCAAAATTGAATCAATTACAATTGGTCATGTTGTAAATAGTATGCTTGCTTATCAAAGTCTTGTAAATGCTAATTTGTCTGAACTAACTAAGATTGCAGGCGATGAATACGAAATCTCAAGCAATATTACGGGTAAAAACATTACAAAAAATGGCAATATGCAGATAAATACGAGAATTTTTGGTAAAAATAACAAAAACGAATTTAATGTAGTTTTTGATTTTGATGTTTTAGCAAAAATGTTTGATATGTTTGAAAAATACGGAATGAGATACGATACAGAAAATCCAAATAGTACAAGTTCTAGTAATAAATTAGCAGGATTAAAAGCAGAAGATTATGTAGGAACGCTTTTACTTAATAAATTAAATACTAATTTAGTAATTTACAATGACTTAACAAGTATAAAAAATATCATTGATAAAGACCTAAGCAAAGCTCCTAAGCCTTTAGCTGATTTAATAAATACAATTTTTGAAAACAAACCACACAAAATTGCACAAGTTTTTGAGATAAAAAACAAATTTGATATTTTACAGGCTATTGCAGATAAAGATAGTGGAAAATATTCAGACGAACAACTTGAAAAAGATATCAAAAATATAAACTTTAAAATTAATAATGTGGATATGATACAGCTAATCAAAGAACTTGATAGTTCAAAGCTATAAAGCAAAATCCTATTTCAAATTCTAGAATTTGAAATAGGAATTACAAATTATTTTTTCTTACTTTCGTTAAATTTTACTAATTCTTTTTTTACAATAGGAGCTAATAAAAATAATGCTAAAACATTCGGTAATACCATTAAAGTATTGCATAAATCAGAAATACTCCAAACCAAATCAAGCTTAAGCATTGCACCTATAAAAATACATAAAACAAACACTACCTTAAATATAGGTAAAGCTTTGTTTGAGAATAGATATTGCACATTAATTTGTGCGAAATAATACCAGCCAATAATAGTTGTAAATGCAAAAAACACAAGGCAGATTGCAAGAAGTTTTACACCAATACTTCCAAAAGCTATGCTAAATGCAGAAGTTGTAAGCTCAATTCCACTTAAGCTTAAATCAGCACCGCTAAGTAAAATTATAAGAGCAGTTGCTGTGCAAATAAACGCAGTGTCAATAAATACTGCAAGCATAGCAACAAAACCTTGAGAAACAGAGTTTTTAGTAGTTGCACTAGCATGTGCGTGTGGGGTGCTTCCCATACCTGCTTCATTAGCAAAAAGCCCTCTAGCAACTCCATATCTAATAGCTTCTTTTATTCCAATTCCAACAGCACCACCAGCTACTGCTTCAAGCCCAAAAGCTTGTCTAAAAATCATAGAAAATACATTACCAATATTTTCGTGAAATGTTATTAAAATATAAATAGCTACTAAAACATAAAATATAGCCATAAAAGGCACTACAAGTTCAGCAAATCTAGCAATTCTCTTAACTCCACCAATTACTACAAATCCTGCAATAATTGCTGTAATTGCTCCTGTGATTTTTAAATCTACTCCGAATGCTTGATGAATTGAGCCTGAAATTGAGTTGCTTTGTGTCATTTGACCTGCACAACCTAGAGCAATAATGATTGCAATAGCGAAAAATCCTGCTAAAAAATTGCAAAATTTAGTGCCTAATTTCTTTTTAAGACCAAGCTTTATATAAAACGCAGGACCACCTATATAATGTCCATTTTGCCATACTTTATAGCGTTGTGCTAAAACACCTTCAGCTAAAATAGTAGCCATTCCTAAAAATGCACTAGCCCACATCCAAAAAATAGCCCCAGCACCACCTAAATTAATAGCAGTAGCAACACCTATAATATTTCCTGTTCCAACTTGAGCTGAGATTGAAATCATCATAGCTTGAAGAGCTGTAATACCTGAGTTTTTATTTTTGCCCTTTTTAAATAAATCACCAAAGCTAGCACTAAGACCTTCTTTAAAATAGCGAAATTGTGGTAAGCCAAGATAAATTGTAAAAATCAGACCTATTCCAACAAGAGCAAATACTAGCACATAGGCAACTAAAACGCCGTTTATTTGTTCAATAAAACTGTGAAAATCCATATGAAAAACCTTGTTTTAAAGTAAAAAACATAAAGTGTAGCAAAAAAATTAAAGATTTAGCTTAATTTGTTTCACAAAAAGAAACAAATTAAGCATATTTTAAAAGATATTTATTTATAAATTTTATTTATTCTTTCTAAAACCACTCAAACCTAACCCCCCCCCCAACCCAAACTCTAAAAGAATTTGGATTAGGAATTAAGAATTAAAACTTATATGAAAAACCAATGTTTCCTTTTA
>NZ_JBYJAU010000039.1:0-734 GCF_057802535.1 Campylobacter sp. DY7 | reverse complement strand
AGTGGTGTGGGAGTGGAAGCTGTTCCACTCGTCGAACAGCTGGTCGGCAAGAGGTGATGTCTTCGCCCAAGCAGTCATGAGAAATGGCCCTTCGTCGTGACGTCGGTTGACGAAGGGCCACGTTCCTCAGCACCCCTGGTTCAGATCCTGGAAAGTTCCGGCCGGGCCGCAGAGTGCCCGGCCGGCGGATGCTGGCTTCGGGGGGTCTGAGTCACGATCCATTGCTGTAAACGCCTGGTCAGGGGTGGTTTCCATGCCTCGCTGCATGGGCGCAATATCCACGCAAGATTTCTTCGATCCGCGATGTCCGCGAAGGGGCCAATCACAGGCCTATACCTCGCAAGAGGGTCGTGAAGTGCTCGGCCCGCTCAGGAGGCTCGAATGGCAACGACTCGTGTGGCATCTCGTCCGCCGGCGCGACCGCCCGCACCGGCGACGGTGGCTCTAGGTGTTCTTCCTCGACGTCAGCTGACCGGGATCATCCCGGCGCTGCTGTGCATCGCGCTGGCGACCGCTGCCACCGGATTGAATGCTGTGCGCCCCTTCACCGATCTGATCCCGCTGGTGTGGGTCGTGGCCGTGGTGCTTGCCGTCGCAGCAGTCGCGTCCGGTGTGCGGACCTTCCAGAGGGAGGGGCGGATGGATCCGGCGATCGAAGCGGTCCTGCCGATGCTCGGTGCGGCGCAGCCAACTCGCGCTCTCGTCGAGCCGGTGAAGTGGACTCGTGGATGGGT
>NZ_JBYJAU010000038.1:0-750 GCF_057802535.1 Campylobacter sp. DY7 | reverse complement strand
ACCGTCGGCAGTATCCGGGTGGATCGGACGGCGGCGTGGTCGACAGCGGATCTCACGGGGTATGTGGCGCAGCTGGCGTCTGCGTCGACGGGAACGATGTCGTTGGCGCTTACCCAGGACAACGTCACCACCGACGCGGTGATCATCTTGACCTCGGCGCGAGAATCCAACCGGGTTCCGTATCTGGACATCACCCTCGCCCCGACGTCGGCTCCGGCGAATATGCCGGCTCCGTTGTTGGGATCGGTGTCGTTCACGAACCCGCCGGGCTCGGTCGCGGTGGGGAGTACGACGACGTTGTCGTCCGCGGTGAAGAACAGTGTGGGTGGCGCGTTCTCGGGCGCGACGCTGGCGTATTCGTCGTCGAACACGTCGGTGGCTTCGGTCTCGTCGGATGGAACGCTCACGGCCAATGCGACGGGGTCGACCTCGGTCACGGTGAAAGCGTCGGCGGGTGGGTTGACGGTGTCGGCGTCGGTGACGGTGACGGTGACGGATGCGACGCGGGTGCGGTTGGTGCCGGTGGAGGATTCGTATGTGCAGAGCACGACCGCGTCGACGAATTATGGGTCGTCGTCGGGGTTGTTGTCGAAGCCGACGTATGGGGGTAGTCCGGATCGGATCGCGTATTTCAAGTTCGATGTGTCGGCGTTGGCGGGTAAGACGGTGACCAGTGCGGTGTTGTCGACGTCGAACCAGATCACGGATGGGCCGTTGGATGTGGCTCGGGGTGATTTCCATGCGGTGACC
>NZ_JBYJAU010000037.1:0-753 GCF_057802535.1 Campylobacter sp. DY7 | reverse complement strand
CCTGGTCGTGTCCGACAACACCGCGATGGCCGGATTCACCACCGCCGGACGTCGCGATCGGACGCTGCCCGAGATGGTCGCCGCGGGTGTGGACGTCGTGCTCGGGAATGTCGACGTCGCCGCCGACTTCACCGCGCTGGTGCAGGCCGTCGACATCCTCACGGAGGACCGGCTCGATGAGGCGGTGCGCCGGGTACTCGCGACGAAGGCGTCGCTCGGCCTGCACCTCAGTCCGTTCGGCGAGGGTTTCGGCGAACCCGCCTTCGATCACCCCGACGACCTGGAGGCACGGCGGGTGCTCGCGCGCCGGTCGATCACGGTGACGAAGGATGCCGCGCACCTGCTGCCGTTGCGAGCTGCGGAGCGCCGGCGCGTGCTCGTGGTGGTCGTGGGTGATGAGCCGACCTTCTACGATCCTTCCGGCCCGTTCGCGCCGCACTTCGTCGCGGGCCTGCGGGCACGCGGCTGCGAGGTGGAAGTGCGTCGGTCGCCCCTCGCGCAGTCGCCCTCGGCCGAAGTGGACGCGTTCGACCTCTGCATCTACTTCGCGAACGTCCGATTCGTGGGGAACTCCAACAGCCTGCGGGTCGCGTGGGCGCCGTGGCAGGGGCCGGACGCGCCGCGGCATCCGTCCTCCTTCCCGACCGTGTTGGTGTCGATCGCCGACCCGTACCTGCTGCAGGACATGGCGATGGTGCGCACCGCGCTCAACGGCTACACGCCGACGTCCGCGACGGTGGATGCCGCCCTGGA
>NZ_JBYJAU010000004.1:0-145565 GCF_057802535.1 Campylobacter sp. DY7 | reverse complement strand
ACTTGTTTAGATATCAAAGATTGACGTTGAAATAATTGATATATTTAAAATTAACAATAAAACTATTTAAAAATAACGATTTGCTAAATTGCAAATTAAAAGCTCGTATTATATGTTATTAACCTTAAAGATTACTTAAAGAATAAAAAATATTTTATAAAGTTTGGAAGAATTTGAAATAGGAATTTGAATTGTTTAGAATGTTTAAATTCCTAATTCAAATTCTTTGGTTTGGTTTATAAGCTAAAAGCTCTTTTTATGTGCTAAATTGCCTTGATTTTTTATAAGTAAAATCTCGCTTAAAATACTAAATGCAATTTCTCTTGGTTCTTGATTAGCTATATCTAAGCCTATTGGCGCATAAATTTTATGAAATAATTCATTGCTAAAATTATCTTTAATAAGCTCATCTTTAATAAATTTATGTTTGGTTTTTGAGCCTATTACGCCTATATATTTTGCATTTTTTTCTATTACACTTTTTAAACATTTATAATCATCTAAATGAGATTTTGTAACGATTATAATATAAGTATTTTCATCAATTTCTAAAAAATCTAAATCTTCATAATTGCTTAAATATTCTTCATCTGCATAATTCTTTAAATACTCTTTCCTATCATCAAACAAGATAGAATAAAAACCTAAATATTTTGCTAAAAATATTATTTCTTTTCCTATGTGTCCTGCTCCAAAAATTATTAGTTTTGGTTTTTGATTTATTATTTTTATATAGCCACTTGCAAGCCCACCACATTGCATTTTTAAATCACCATTAGGAGTTAATTCGTGGTTAAAAATCTTGCTTTTGTTATTTTCTAAGCATTCTTTAGCTTCTTTTAAAACTTCATATTCTAATTTGCCACCACCTATACTCCCAACGCTTGTTCCATCGCTAAATAAAGCCATCATTGAACCAGCGTTTCTTGGAGTGCTACCACTTGATTTTGTAAGTGTAATTAAGGCAATTTTTTCATTTTTTTCACATCTTTTATAAACTTCTTTTAAAACAATATCATCCATTTTTATTCCTATTTTCTAAATACATTAAAGCTTCAAGCGCCCCACCGCCTATGCTTCTAGCCTTATCTGAAATACTAAAACAATTTTCATATTCACTAATTCTTGGGTCAATATCTGCAATCTTAAGGCCTTTTTTAACTCCAAAATTATCATTAATAATACCCCTTAAAAGCCCACTAATACTAGCTTTAACAGGCGTATTATTAATATATGCGATAATTTCATCTTCTTTTACAATATCACCTATTTTAGCAATAGCTTTAAAATTTCCATTATCGTTTGCATAAATTACTCTTTTTGCTCCAATTCCTTTTACTTCAGCAGGAATTGCTGTATTTTCTTCAGCAAAACCACTTAAAATCACTTTGCCTAAATTATGACCACGATTACTCTCAATTACTGCATGAGCATCAATTCCTGCACAAAATCCAGGTCCAATGGCAATTACAACAGGAGCCATATTAATATTTGTTCCTAGATTTTTTTTAGCCAAAATCGCATCAATTAAAGCCCTTGGCTTAATATAATTTAAAATATCTAAATTCTCATCAATTATTATAGGTATAAAGCCAACACTTTCTAAAAGCTCGTCTTTATTAACTAATTTTGCTTTTATTCCTTCTATTTCGCAAGTTTTATCATAGACTGCTTGAGAAAAGCACACCTTAGTTCTAATTGAACTTGGCTTTAAACATTCTAATAATAGCACCTTAAAACCTGCTCTAAAAAGCCTTGCAGCAATCCCGCTAGCAATATCTCCAGCTCCCCTAATAACTACAAAATAATTCATTTATTAGCCTTAAATCTTCTTTAGTATCTATGTCTTTTCCTTCTAATTCATCATCTAAATCAACAAAAATTACTTTATCTTTATATTTTTGAATTAGCACTCTTCCACCACTATCATTATCTAATTCGCACAATTCTTTAAAATAACTTTTATCAAAAATAGTAGGCAAGGAATTAATTTTATTAAATCTAGGAACAACAATATAATTTTCTTTATATTTTGAAACAATAGTTTTTATTGAATTACTTTTTAAAAATACTTGATCAATAGGTAAAAATAAAGCATAATCGTAATCTAAAGAATTATTTAAAGCGATTTTTATACTTGTATTTTGACCTTTATTAAAAGCATTTAAAATAATATTTAAATCTTTATAATTTGTCTTTAAATATTCGTAATTATTCTCATTAGCAACTATTTTAATATCCATATTAAGCTCTAAAGCTTTTTTAATAACAATATCAATAAAATAAGCATTTTTATACTTTAAAAATGATTTATTAGCTCCAAGTCTTTTAGAATAACCAGCTGCTAAAATGATGCAAACACCTTTCAAAAATTAAGCCTTATATATTTTTCTTCTTTTAAAAATCCAGCTAATAATTTAAAATTTTTTAATCTTTTAGCAAGTTCGTTTAATACTTTTAAATCATCACACCTATTAAAGAAAATAAAATTGCTAGAATTTGAAATAGGAATTTCAAACATTTTAAGGCATATCTTTTCTATTAAATCAATGCTAATTACATCATTTTTGCTTACTTTAAATACTTTTAAAAACTCATCAAATCTATGAATAAAATCTTTATTTAATCTATGATTTAATAAATGAAGTGGAACAATTCCTACTATTTTATTTGTATCTTCTAAAATAACAGGCTCATTACTCTTCCAAGCTTTATAAGGCAGTTCCTTAGCCCCATCAGCTTCATAAATAAACAAATCACAATTTTTATAAAAATCACTAAAATTATCTAAAGCATTTACTTTATTATCAATAATTTTTCCACATAAATTAACGCCTTTTTTTAGTTTATTTGCGTTTGTTTCATTATATAAATTATTAAAGTTTTTATCCTTTATCTCATACATTTTAGTGCTTGTTGTAAGAATTGTGATTTTATCTTGATTTTTTCTAGCTAGATTATAAGCAAAGGTAGTTTTCCCACCTGAGCCTATAATAGCAATTTTATCTTTTTGCTTAATTTCTAAAGCTTCATTTAGCATAATTTGCAGTTTCTTCTATTGCTTGAAAGATTTTTTTATATCCTGTGCAACGGCATAAATTACCAGAAACTCCACGCTTTATTTCAAACTTAGTAGGCATTTTATTTTTATTAAGCAAAGCAGTTGATGAGATAATAAATCCAGGAGTGCAAAAGCCACATTGAACAGCTCCATTTTTTATAAAACTCTCTTGTAAAGGACTTAAACCATCAATAGGAGTTAAGCCTTCTATTGTAGTGATTTTTTTACCATCAGCCCAAGCTGCTAAATAAATACAACTATTTACATTCTTTCCATCAACTAAAACAGCACAAGCTCCGCATTCACCAACACTACAGCCTTCTTTTGTGCCACTTAATTGTAATTCATTTCTTAATAATTCAAGCAATGACATTCTAGGGTCAATGTGTAATTCATAAATTTTATCATTAATACAAGTTTTAATTTTCATAATCTCTTCCTATTAATTCATAAATAGCTCTTTTTGTAAGCGTTGTTAGAAGATTGTTTCTAAAATCTTTAGAAGCTCTCCAAGAATCTCTTGCCTTAGTTTCGTTTAAAACATTATTAGCAATTTTTTCAATATTTTCCTTAGTTAATTCTAAGCCTTTTGCTAATTTTTCACTTTCTTTAGTTCTAATAGGAGTAGGTGCAGCAACCCCATAAGCTAGTTTTAAATCAATTATTTTTTCATCACTTGATTTTAACATAACGCTAACTCCAATTGTAGCTATATCCATTGCATTTCTTTGAGCAAATTTTATGTATTTACTAGCATATCCTTCGTAAGATTTCTTAGGTATTTTAATGCTTGTTAAGATATCTCCTTTTTCTAATTTCACCACACCTGCACTAAGGTAAAAATCACTTATTGCTATTTCTTTTTGCTTATCTTCGTTAAAAATAACCAAAATCGCATCAAGTGCAAAAAGACTTGAAGCACTATCAGCCGAAGTTGCACCATTGCAAATATTTCCACCTATTGTAGCCATATTTCTAATTTGTGGGCCACCTACTAAAGCAGCTGCCATTTTTAGATTTGTTAAATTATTTTTTATGATTTCATTATTTTCTATATCATCAAAAGTGCATAATGAACCTATATGAATGAACTCATCATCAATTGTTATATTTTTTAATTCATTTAAAGTGTTAATTCCTATTAGGTGTTTATTTGAATATTTTTTATCCAAATTTCTAAGTTTAATTAAAACATCAGTTCCACCTGCAATTAATACCGAATCATCAATAGTTTTTAATAACCCGCTAGCTTCACTAACGCTTTTTGCTTCCGTGTAATTACTTAAATAATACATTCTTTATCCTTAGCTTGAAAAAATCTTTCTGGTGTTATTGGTATTTGATTAAATTCTATATTTGTTGCATCAAGCACTGCATTTCTAATAGCAGGTGCAGGAGAACACATAGGAGGTTCTCCTAAAGATTTATTACCAAATGGACCATAAGGGTCGTAATTATCAACAAAACCAACATCTAAATCAGGAACATCAAGTGCTGTTGGAACTTTATAATCTAAAAGATTATTATTTAAAATCTTACCTGTTTTAGCGTCGTATTTTAATTCTTCTAATAAAGCATAAGGAATTGCCATTCCCATACCACCTTCTACTTGAGAACTTGCTAAAAGTGGATTTAATACCTTACCAGCATCATGAACATTTAAAATATCTAATATTTCTATTTTTCCTGTATTCATATCAACCTCAACCATAGCCATAGTTACACCATAACTATAAGAGTTTGTATGACAATTCACACTTGCAAATGCTGATAAACTTTTAGCCTTTTGCCAATCATAAGTAGTGTGTAAAGCAAAATCAGCTAAGCTCATTAAAACTTCTTTGTTTTTAAAGATAATATTTGCATTTTCTAATTCAAGATTTGCAAAATCAACATCTTTTAATCTTGCTGCTGTTTTTAATATTTTTGTTTTTAATTTTAAAGCAGCTTCTTTTACTGCAAGTCCTGTTACATAGCTTTGTCTTGAAGCATAAGCTCCTGTATCAAATGGAGCTGTATCTGTATCGGTATTTGCATCAACTATAACCCACTCATAAGGAATACTTAACACTTCTGCTGCCATTTGAGCTAAAACCGTATCAGAGCCTTGACCAATTTCGGTTGAGCCTAGCATTAGCTTAATATGTGCATCTTGATTTAGTATTACTCTTGCAGCTGCTGTTTCTAAGCCCTTTGGATAAACACCAGTTGTGTAAGTAAAGGTTGCAAGCCCTACTCCACGCTTTTTATAAGGGTGATTAAATTCTTTACAGGCTTTTTGTTTTTCATAATAATTAAATTTTTCTTTAGCAACTTCAATACATTCTTTTAATTTTGCTGATTTTTGAATAACTTGATTTAGTGGATTTAAAACATCATTTCCTACTATATTTTTTTCTCTAAAGCTAATAGAATCAAAACCCATTTTTCTAGCGACATTTTCCATAAAACTTTCTATAAAAAACATAACTTGTGGAACACCATATCCTCTCATAGCACCTGCTGTTGCTATATTTGTATGAACGGTTTTAATGTCATATCTAAAATTAGGAATATTATATAAAGACAATAAAACTCCACCACCTTTAATACCAACCGAATGAGTATGAGATGCGTAAGCTCCTTTATTTGATAATACTTCTATATCTAAAGCTTTTATGAAGCCATCTTTGCTAATACCCATTTTTGCTTTATATTCCATTTCGTGTCTTGTTCTAGTATATGCAATACTTTCTTCTCTATCAAGCGAGATTTGAACAATTTCTCCACCCATAGCCATAGATAAAGCAACGCAAAGTGGCTCAATTGTTACTTCTTGTTTATTACCAAAGCCACCACCAACAAAAGGTTTTATTACTCTAAAATAACTCCAGTGTTTTTCAAACACTTCTCCTAAAACTCTTCTTAAAATATGTGGAATTTGAGTTGAACTTACTACTACATAGCGATTATCTTGGTCTTTATAAGCATAAGCTACTTGATTTTCCATATGACAGTGCTGTTGTAAAGGAACTTTAAATGTATCGCTAAAAACATAATCACTATTAGCTAAAGCTGTTTCAACATCTCCAACTTTACTAATAGTATGAGCCATTACATTGCTATCTAAATCCTCATGAATTTTAACAGCACCTTCTTGCATTGCTTCTTTTGGTGTTAGATAAAAAGGAAGCTCTTCGTATTCAACTTTTACTTTACTTACTGCAATTTTTGCAGCTAAATCACTTGTAGCAATAACGGCTGCTATTTCATCTCCAAATAATCTTACATGCTCTGTTAAAATAGTTCTATCATATCTATCTCTTGTCTTTGGATCAAGTCCAAACGGATGACCTGCGGTTGCAAATTTTGTTTTTGGCATATCTTTATAAGTTAAGATTTTAACAACTCCATCAACCTTCAAAGCTTCACTAAAATCAAAACTTTTAACATATCCATGTGCTATACTAGCTCTTACAATTCTAGCAAAAAGCTTCTTTTTTGTAGGAATATCAGCAGTATAAATTGCTTTTCCTGTAACTTTAGCATAAGCATCCCATCTTGTTTCACTTTTACCTATTGTCTTAAAATCGTATTTCATACTAACCCTTATTTATCTTTTGCAAAAATTAAAGAAGCTATCATAGAAGTAACACAAACTCCTACTACACTATCTTTAAAAACCCAACTAATATAACTAGGTAAATTACTAGTAATTTCAGGATGAACTCCAAATCCATACCCAAGACCAAAAGTAACACCTAATATCATCACATTTTTATTGCTAAATCCTGCATGTGCTACAATCTTAATTCCATTAATTAAAATCATAGCAAAAATCATAATAACAGCACCCCCTAAAACACTATCTGGAATAGTTCTAAATATTGCACCTAATTTAGGAATAAATGCTGAAATTATCACTACAATTGCTCCTAGTGCAATGCAATATTTATTAATAATTTTTGTCATCGCAATTATTCCTGCATTTTGCCCAAAAGCTGTATTTGGTAAAGCATTTAGCAAGCTTGCTACCATACAGCCTACTCCATCAGCTAAAATTGCTCCACTTACTTCCTTTTCTTTTGCACTTCTATTAAATGCTGCAACAGTTATGCCATTTACATTGCCTATTGTTTCAAGACTAATTATTATATAAACAATAGCAGCACTCACAATAGGAGCTAATTCAAAATGAAAATCATTTATTAAAATAATAGGCACAGGCAAACTAAACCAACTAGCATCACTAATAATGCTAGTATCAACCCTACCTACCATATAAGCTAAAGCATAGCCTACTACAAGACCTATTAAAATCGCTGAAACTTTGAAAATACCTTTTGTAAAACGCTGAATTGTAATAATAATTGCAAAAGTGCTAAAAGATAAACCTAAATTAATTAAATCCCCATAAGTTCCTAATTTTTTAGCAGCCAAGCCACCCGCACAATAATTAACCCCTACATCTAATAAATTAATACCGATTGCAATTAAAACAACGCCTATTACTAATTCTGATAAGATTTTTTTAATATATTTATAAGTAAAGCCTATAAAAATAGTAATTATGCTACCCATTAGAGATGATGCTAAAATAGCACTAAAACCATAAGTATTTGCTACATTTATTGCAGTTGGAACAAAGGCAAAAGTTGTTCCCATAACGATTGGAAGATTTGCACCTATTTGGATATTTTTGTATTTGATTGGATAAAGTTGTAATAAAGTTACAATTCCTGAAGCAAGCATTGCTGATTGAATTAAGCTTATACTATCTTGCGTGGATATTACTAAGCTTGTGCTATTTATTACACCTATGATTATCAAAATGGGGGCTAGATTTCCTGCAAACATAGCAAGAACATGTTGCATTCCTAAAGGAAGTGCCACTAAAAATGGAGGTTTTCCTTCTAAATTGTAAATTAAGTTTTTATCTCTCATCACACGCTTTCATTTTATAAAAGTCAGATTATACAAAAGCTTACTTAAAAGCGCCTTGATGATTATTAATAATATTAAAAGATAAGTAAAGTTAAATTCCTATTTCAAATTCCTTGAAAAATTGAAAGAATTTGAAATAGGAATTTGCTTTATGATTTATATTTTAAATTCCTAAGATTTTAATTAAATAAAATACTTCCAAGTCTTATCATATTTGCCCCACTTTTAATTGCTATTTCATAATCGCTACTCATTCCCATAGAGCAAATCTTAGCTCCATCTTTTTTAAGCTCATCAAAAATCTTATAACATAACTCAAAACTCTTGATAATTTCACTTAATTCATCACCCATTGCACCTATGCACATAACGCCAACTGGCTTAACAAATTTACAATCTTGCTTAATTGCTAAATATTCTTCAATGGCTTTTGATGGATTAATACCGGCTTTGCTATCTTCATTAGCTACATTTATTTCAAGCAAGGTAGGAAGTTCATAATCAAGCCTAGTATCAACATATTTTGCCATTTCTAAACTTACACAACTTTGCCACATAATAGGCTTAGCTTTAATTAGATGATTTACTTTGTTTTTTTGTAAATTTCCTATGAAATGCCACTTTATCGTTTCACTTAATTCAGCCTTTTTTCTAACTAAATCCTGTACTTTATTTTCGCCAAATTCAATTTGCCCTAATTTATGCAAAGCTATGATTTTTTCATCTGTTGTGTATTTGCTAACTGCTATTATTCTTACATCTTTATATTTTTCTTTAATATCTAAATAAGTCATTTTTCTACCTTAATGAATATAATTTCTTTCTCTCACTTGAGCTTGGAATATTTAATAGTTTTCTATATTTTGTGATTGTTCTTCTTACGATTTTTACATTAAATTCTTTTTCAATTTTTTCTAAAATTATTTGATCGCTTAAAGGTTTTTCATGATTTTCGTTTTTGATTAGCTCACTTACAAAGTCCTTTATAGTTTTATTGCTTGTGCCATCATTTAAATCAGTTGTAAAAAACTCTTTTATAGCTATTGTTCCACGATTTGAGCTTATATATTTATTAGCTATTGCACGGCTAATCGTGCTTGTATTCCTATCAAGCTCACTTGCAATATCTTGCATTTTAAGTGGCTTTATAGCTCCGCCAAAAAAATAATCATATTGATATTCTACTATCATGAGTGCAAGTTTTTTAAGAGTAGCCTTTCTCATTTCTAGCGCGTCTACTAGATTTCTTGCATTTTTCATCTGCTCTTTTAGCTCACTATCTTCGCTAATTTCAATTTTTGGATAATACTCATCATTTATTATTATTTCTAATTCATTGTTATTTGTAAGAATATAAATATCAGGAATGATTTCTAAGCTATCTTCAAAATCATCAACAAAAGGCGGTAAATTAAAGCTTTTTATGATTTTTATAGCGTCTTTATAAAGTGGGTTTTTTGTAAATTTATTTAAATTATCTAAATTATTTATAAGTTTTATACATAAAGAAAACAGCTCGTTTTCTATATTTGTATTAAGTAAGCAAAACTCTAAAGCTTCTTGATAATTAATAGCACCGACACCTAAAGGCTCAAGATAACAAAACCTTTTTCTAACCTTTTCTATATCTTCTTTAGAATAGTCTTTACATAAATCTTCATCATAGACAAAATAACCAAACTCATCTAAACAAGATATTATAATTTTTGCTATATTTTGTGATTTTAGAGTTGGAAATAGCGTTTTGTTTATTTGAAGTTCTAAATCATCATAAAGGCTTTTTTTAGCGATATTTAATTCTTCTATTAAGCCACCACCTTTAGAATAAAGCTGTTTTACTTGTTTTGTAGTTTTTGTGCTTTTGCTTTCTTTTGGCGAGCTTAATTTTACACAAGGATTATCTTTTACTAAATTATTTATCTCTTCTTCTAAGTCTTCGCTACTAGCTTGAAGTAATGGTAGCCAACTTCTTAGAGTTTGTGATAATTTAGGCTTTATGCTAGTTTGTTGGCGAACTTTTAACATTATAAAGAAAAGTTTTTACCTAGGTATTTGTTTTGAACTATTTCGTTATTTGCTATTTCTTTAGCACTACCGCTTGCAAGTATGCTTCCGCTATCTAAAACATAAGCTTTATCGCATATTTTAAGAGTTTCTCGAACATTATGATCTGTTATTAAGACTCCGATATTTAGCTCTTTTAAGTCTTTTATAATACCTTGAACATCATTTATGCTCTTTGGATCAACTCCTGCAAATGGCTCATCAAGTAATAAAAACTTAGGCTCTAAAACTAAAGCTCTAGCAATCTCAAGGCGACGACGCTCTCCACCACTAAGACTTTTTGCAAGGCGGTCTTTTCTATCATAAATCTTTAAAAGATTTAATTTTTCTTCTATTAATTCATTTATATCTTTAAGCCCTTTAAGTTCTGCTGCAATTTGCATATTATCCCAAACGCTTAAATCCTTTAAAACGCTAGAATCTTGTGGTAAATATCCAATGCCAAGCATTGCGCGTTTATGAAGTGGCTCATTTGTAATATCTAAATCATTTAAAAAAATATTTCCAGCACTAGGACTTATAAGCCCACAAATCATATAAAATGTTGTTGTTTTTCCTGCACCATTTGAGCCAAAAAGACCAACGATTTGAGAATTATTCATACTCATATCTACATTTTTGATAATTTCTGTGTTTTTAATACTCTTTTTTAAACCAAGTGCTTTTAATTCAACTAAACTCATAAAATCTTCCTTTATTGCTAGGAGTAATTTTAACAATCTTATAAGCTAGGCTAAATTGTTCTAAAATCTTTATAAAATCATCATCAGCCCATTCAATCAAATGCAGCCCATCATTAAAAAGGTTTTCAAAAAGTCCATTTTCAATAAATGCCTTTGTTCCTTTTTGATAAATATCATAATGATATATGTAATTTAAGTTATCAGTATATGTATTCATTACGCTAAATGTTGGAGATGATGCGAATTTATTTAGAAATTTTTTTGCGATTGCATTTACTAAGGTTGTTTTTCCACTAGCTAAATTGCCTTGTAATAAATAAATACCGCTTTTATTAAATTCATTTACAACTAAATCTAATTCATTTAAACTTGCATCAATTTTCATCTATTTTTTCCACATATTCATGCGACTTTGCCTTAGCTACGTTTTTAGTCGTTGGCAAGGCTAGAACTTTATATTTTATCTGTTCGTTTAATAAATTAAGACTTATAATATCGCCAACTTTTACTTCTTTACTAGGCTTAGAAACATTGCCATTTATATAAATAACGCCGTTTTTACACATATCAAGTGAAATTGAACGGCGTTTTGTAATATTTACTGCGTTTAAAAATTTATCTACTCTCATAATTGTATTTTAACAATATAGGAATAATTATTGCTTACAAAACTACTGATTTTAAAAATTCGTAGCGTTTTTTATACATTGAGCGTTTTTTTGATGGAATTTCTTCTAAGTCTTTTTTAAATATAGCTAATTATATCATTATAATATTTTAGTGATATATTAAACTTATCTCTTAAAACTTCGTTGTCTGCTAGAATTTGATTTAGGAATTTATGGTTTTTAAAATGAATAATTTTTCTTAGAAAAAACCTAATTTTAAATAATTTATTAGTTTTCATTTCTTAGCTTTTATCTTAAAATATATAAAAATTATTACTAATAAAATTAGTAAAACAATAGGCATATAAGAAGAATATTCATCAAAAAATTGTCCTAAACTCTCTCCTAAAAAATAAGCTACATAAAACACAGCAATAGCCCATATTATGCACGAAATTAGATTGTAAATACTAAACTTTATAAAGCTTAGTTTTGAAATCTCAGCAGCAATTGGCCCTAAAGTTTTAAGCCCATAAATAAATTTGCAAACAAAGGTGAAAATAAAGCCATTTTTTCTAAATAAAACTACCAAAAGAGCCAATTTTCGCCTATGTTTAACAAGATGTTTTTGAAAGTCTTTTTTGCTTGTTCTTGTAAAATAAAACAAAGCACTTGAACCTAAGAAATTCCCTAAAAAAGCTACCAAAATACTAATATAAGGATTTACATTATAAGCACTTGCAAAAACTCCTAAGGCAAGCAGTGCTAACATACCGCCGCCTAAAGAGTATAAAAAAACTAAAATGTATCCGTACTGAACAAACTTATCTATAAATTCTTGCATTATTTAGCTAGCTCCACAGCTCTAGTTTCACGGATAACATTTACTTTAATTTCGCCAGGAAATTGCATACTATTAGTAATTTCACTAGCTATTTCTTTTGCTAATAAAACGCTTTCATCATCATTAATAAGCTTAGCATTTACTATAACTCTAATTTCACGACCTGCATTTATAGCATAAGCTTTTTTAACTTGTGAATGTTGTTTAGCAATTGCTTCAAGCTCACTAACACGCTTTAAAAATGCTTCTAAAACTTCTCTTCTAGCACCTGGTCTTGCTGCACTTAAAACATCAGCGGTGCAAACTGCAGCAGCCTCAATGCTTAAAGCATCTTCATGCCCATGATGAGCAAAAATAGCATTTAAAACCACAGGGTGTTCTTTGTGTCTTTCGCAAACCATAGCACCTAAATCAACATGGCTTCCTTCATATTCATGAGTTAAAGCCTTGCCAATATCATGTAAAATTCCAGCTCTTCTTGCAAGTCTTGTATTTCCACCGCACTCAGCTGCGATAATTCCTGCAAGGTGAGCAACTTCTAAACTATGTGCTAGGGCATTTTGTCCATAACTTGCACGATATTTTAAACGACCAATTAATTTTACTAATTCAGGAGCCATTTTTGTAAGCCCTAAATCCATTATGATGTTTTGACCTTCATTAAACATTTCTTCTTCAAATTCTTTTGAAACTCTTTCATGAAGTTCTTCAATTCTAGCAGGTTGAATTCTGCCATCTTCAATAAGTAAATCAATCACCTTTTTAGCTATTGCACGGCGTAAAACATTAAATGAGCTAATGATTATAGCGTTTGGAGTATCATCAATAATTACATCAACTCCTAAAACCATTTCAAGAGTTTTTATGTTTCTTCCTTCTTTACCGATAATTCTTCCTTTTAAATCATCACTTTTAAGATTTATTACGCTTATTAATCTTTCGCTTGCGTATTCTCCTGCAAATCTTGTAGTAGCTTGTGCTAAGATATATCCAGCTTTTGCTTTTGCTTGAGCTTTTGCTTCTTCTTCGCATTTTCTTACTATATGAGCTATTTCATCTCTTGCATCTTCTTTAGCCTGATTTATCACTAATTCTCTTGCTTCAATTTGAGTTAAACCACTAATATTTTCAATACTACTTAATAGCTCTTGCATTTTTGCTTCGCATGATTTTTTAAGAAGATTTGCTTCTTCCATAAGCTCGTTTGCTGCTTGTTCGCTTTTTACAATATTTGCTTTAAATTCTTCTAATTTTTGCTCGTTTATAGCTAAAATTTGCTCTTTTTTTTCTACTTCTAAAATCTTTTTATCATGCTCTTTTTGAAGTTCTAAAACCTTTTCATCATAAGATTTTTTATAACTTAACTCAATTTTTCCTTCACTTGCTTTGGCATTTTCTAGGACTTTATCAGCATTGCGAAGTATTTTTTCAGCTTCATATTCAATCACTTTTGCTTTAGCTTTTGCTTGTTCTTCGTGAATTTTAAAATGAGCTTCATTTATTCTTTTTGCAATGAATACCCCTAATGCTCCGCCTAAAATAAATACCGCTAATAACGATATAATTTCAACTAATGTCATAATTTCTCTTTTCTTTTCATAATTTTTCCGTTAGCGATATAAAAATCACCTTGAATATCCGACTTTAAACAAATTTTGTTTTTAGTAATGGACTTTATATTTTGAATAAAAATAATTAATAAATCATAATAAATTAAAGAAAATGTCTTGTCATAAAATCCTTTGCCAAAACCTATTCTTCTAAAATCTTTATCAATGCCTAAAACAGGAATTATTGCAATATCTATTTTAATATTTTCTATTTTGCTTAAACTCTCTTTGATTTTAAATTTTTTATAAACTAAAGGAAATCTTAGTTTAGTAAAAGCTAGTGTGTTGTCTTCTAGCATTTTTGGAATATATAAATTGTATTTTTTTGCTAAAAATCTTTTATATTGATATAGGTTTATTTCTTTTTCTTTTGAGATATAAAGCAAGATATTTAATTTCTTATTAGTTTTATAGCTAGATAATATTTTTAAAATAGCTTTGAAACTATCGTAATTTTTGCAAAATTTGTAATTTTCTTTATGAAATTTTTCTCTTATTAACTTTTTATCCATAATCTAACCTAAAAAATTTCTAAATATATTACATAAGGAACAAAAATGAAAGCTATCTTATTAGGTGTTGCTTTATTGTTTTTTACTGCTTGTTTTGATAAAAAAGAAGAAAAAAAAGTAGAAAGCGAACAAAGTGAAATCCAAGAAATTAAAACTACTAAAACAGAGTTTAATAAACTAATTAAATTCCCTTTAAAAATCTATAATAGTGATGAATTATTTGATATAAAAAGAATTAGTTTAGATAATAAAGATATAGAAATTTCATCAAATGATAAGATTATAATATTTAATTTTTTTACTACTTGGTGTCCGCCTTGTAAAGCTGAAATCCCACATTTAAATAATCTAGCTTTAAAATACAAAGATAGAGTAAGAATTATAGGTATTTTATTAGAAGAAAAAAGCGATGAAGAAATAGCTAAATTTATTAAAGATAATGAAATAAATTATGATATAGCAGTGGGTGATAATAATTTTACTTTATTAAAGGTTTTAGGTGAAATTAACGGCATTCCATATACTGCTTTGTTTGATCAAAATGGAAAAAATATAAATAATTATTTAGGCGCATTTTATGAAGAAATGCTAGATATTGATATTCAAAAGGTGTTGAAATAATGTTAGATTTTTTTAAAAAAGGCTTAGCAAAAACAATTGAAGCAATAAATCAAGTAAAACCAAAAAACGAAAAAATAAGCAAAGATTTATTAGAAGAAATGCTTGTAAATGCTGATATTACTTATGAAATTGTTGAAGAGATTTTATATTATTTACCGCCTAGTGAGATAGTGCAAAGAGAAGATTTACATAGAGTTATGAGCTCGTATTTTATGTATGAAATTCCGAATTCAAATTCTAGCGACAAACCATTTGTAGAATTAATCTTAGGAGTAAATGGAGTAGGAAAGACTACAACCATAGGAAAATTAAGTAATTTTTATAAGAATCAAGGCAAAAAAGTTTTATTAGGAGCTTGCGATACTTTTAGAGCAGGTGCTATTATGCAGCTTGAACTTTGGGCTAGCAAGAATAATTGCGATATAGTAAGCACAAAGCAAGGACATGATCCAAGTGCAGTTGCATTTGATACCATTAGTAAAGGTGTTGCAAAAGCTTATGATAATATTATTTTAGATACTGCAGGAAGATTAGAAAACAAAAAAAACCTTGCAAATGAATTAGAAAAAATCATAAGAATTTCATCTCGTGCTTATGAAAACGCTCCACATAGAAAAATTTTAGTCTTAGATGCAACCCAAGGAAATAGCGGAATAAATCAAGCAAAAGTTTTTAATGATTTAGTAAAACTTGATGGAGTAATTATTACAAAGCTTGATGGCACAAGCAAAGGTGGTTCGTTGTTTGCAATTGCAAGAGAATTAGAGCTTCCGATTTTATATTTTGGATATGGAGAAGGTGCAGCAGATATTGCTCCTTTTAAAGCAGATGAATATTTAAAGGTTCTTTTAGACGGAATTTTTAAAAATGGCTAAGAAAAAATCAAGCCTATATGAATGCCAAGCTTGTGGCAATCAGCAAATTAGATATTTAGGAAAATGCCCTGAATGCGGGGCATTTAATTCATATTTAGAATTAAACGAAACTCAAATAGAAGTATTAAAACAAACTAACACAATAAATACAAACAAAGCTATTAGCATAAAAGAAGTTTTGGTTGAGCAAATTGATAGATTTTCAACCTTTGATAAAGAGCTTGATTTGGTTTTAGGCGGTGGGCTTGTTGTAGGCTCTTTAGTTTTATTAGGCGGTTCTCCTGGAGTTGGAAAATCAACCTTGCTTTTAAAAACTGCTGCAAATCTTGCTAAAAATGGCAAAAAGGTTCTTTATGTAAGTGCAGAAGAGAGCAAAAGTCAAATAAAACTTCGTGCAAATAGATTAAACGCTAATGAAGATGATTTGTTTTTACTCACAGAGCTTTGTTTTGAAAATATAAAAAATGAATTATTAAATAATAATTATGATGTTTTAATTATTGACAGTATTCAAACGATTTATTCAGAAAATATAAGCTCGTGTGCAGGCTCAATCACGCAAGTAAGAGAGCTAACATTTGAATTAATGAAGCTTAGCAAAAGCAATAATATAAGCACATTTATAATAGGTCATATTACAAAAGAAGGCTCAATTGCAGGGCCTAGAGTGCTTGAGCATATGGTTGATGTGGTGCTTTATTTTGAAGGAGATGCGAGTAAAGAGCTAAGAATATTAAGGGGTTTTAAAAATCGTTTTGGAAGCACTAGCGAAATAGGCATTTGGCAAATGAGCGAAAGTGGTCTTATAAGTGCAAATAATCTTAAAACTAGATTTTTAGGCAAAAATCACGCAGGAAGCGCATTAACAATAATCTTAGAAGGTAGCCGTGCAATTACACTTGAAGTTCAAGCACTTGTATGCGAGAGCACATACCCAAAAAGAAGTGCAACAGGATTTGATAAAAATCGCCTTGATATGATACTTGCTTTACTTGAGCGAAAGCTTGAAATTCCACTTGCAAGATATGATGTATTTATAAATATTAGTGGCGGAATAAAGGTTAGCGAAACGGCTGCTGATTTAGCAGTTGCAGCTGCTATAATATCAAGTTTTAAAAATAGAGTTTTAAGCAATGAGAGTGTATTTATCGGAGAACTTAGCTTAAATGGTGGGATTTGCGAAGTTTTTAGCCTAGATATTAGACTTAATGAGGCAAAAAATCAAGGTTTTAAAAATGCTATAATTCCAAACAAAAGTAATTTTAAAGGAATTAAATGCTTTGTAGCTAATGAGTTAGCTCAAGTTTTAGAATGGATGTAGGTATGAAAAAAGCTTTTACTATGATTGAATTATTAGTTGTTATGGTTGTTGGTGCGATACTTAGTGCTGTTGCTATTTCTAAAATTCATACAGGTGAATTAATTGACGCCGCTAGAAGTGTAGCAAATGATATTAGATATGTTAGGATTTTAGCTCTTGGAGATGATTTATATGGTGTGCCTAATTATCATGGTGAGTATTATAGAATAAGATTTAATAAAAATTTAAAGTCTTATAAAATAATCAATACACCACATAAAAACATTATTGTTAATGATTATATTGATTCAAGCAAACTAATATGTGATGATAGTAAGCCAGAATGCGTTAAAAGAGCAAATTTATTAAATAACTTTGGTGTTGAAATTTCTAAATTTGTTCCTAGTAAGGCTAGTATTTATGCAAACCCTGAAAACGATATTATTTTTAATGAATTAGGAGAGCCTTTAAACTATGATCCTGCTTCTAGTGGTTTTCAAATTGAACTTAAAAAAAATAGTGAAAAAGTTTGTATTAGCGTAGCAGAATTTACAGGGTTTATAGAGATTGAAAAAGCTGCGTGCAAATAAGCGTGGCTTTACTTTAATTGAACTTATTTTAGTGCTAGTTGTATCAATGATACTTTCTAGCATAGCAATCTCAAAAATTAATTCAAACTCACTAATGCTTGCAGCAAGAAGTGTTTTAAATGATTTATATTATTTACAATATTTAGCGATAAATTATGATGTTTATAATGGATTTAGCGATTATGATAATTCATATTTTCAGATTTATTTTCATTGCGTAGCAAATATAAAAACATCTTATAATAAATATAAATGTAATCATAAAGAAATAGGTTATAGTATTTTTAGTGATAAAATCGGCACAAATACTTCAAATCCTGATGCTGATGAATTAGTACAAGATTTATTTGATAGTTCTAAATTAATAGGGGCTAGATTTGCAGGAATTAGTATTGATGATAAAGCTTTAAGTAATAAAGCTAATCTTACAAAGGCTTTTAATATAGAAAATGCTGAGATTTTTTATAAAGCAAACAATAAAACAAGAAAAGCAAATCGTCTGATGGTAAATGAATTAGGCGAGTTTTACATTAGCTCTTATGCAAGTAAATTAAATAAATATAATTTAATAAAAAGTTCAGATTATGTAATAAGGCTTTCTAATTCAAATATAATTTCAAAAGATACAAGTATATGTATAAGTTTAAATAATGTAGGTTTTATAAATATTCCAAAAATGAGTGAAAAAGGTCAAATAGTTTGGTATAGCGGTATTAAAAAAACTCCAAAATATTGCCACGAGTTAAACAATAAATAAATTTTAGATTTGAAATAGCTAAGAATTTGAATTCGGATTTTGAATTATTAAAAATCAAATTCCTATTTCAAATTCCTTTAAAAATTTACTAATTTTTGCCTTGATTTAGCTTAGTTTCGTTCAATAATTTTGTTAATTCCCCTGCTTTTGTAGGGTTCATTTTGGCTAGTATTGATGAGATTTTTTTCGCTTCAAGATTTAAAAAAATCTTTATAATTTCATCTTCTTCCATTGTTTCAAATATCGCAGCAGCTGCAGCATCTTTCATCTTTGAATAAGCATTTGCAACTTTACTTGATTTGTTTTCAAATATTTCAGCTCTTAGCTTTCTAATTTCAGCTAGAATTTTTGCATTATTATTTCTAATTTCATCAATTTTTGCTTCTTCTGCTTTCATTTCTTCTAAGATGGCTTTATTTTTTTCTTCTTTTTCTTTTTGCACTGCTAAAAACGCAGCTTTATAGCTTTCTAATGCTTGTTTTGCTTCGTCTAATTCTTCTATTTTTCTATCTATTTGAGTTTGTTTGCTAGCAAAATAAGCACTGCAATCTTGCGCAAAAGTAATACAAGTAAATCCTAAAAGAAGTAAGAGTTTTTTCAATTTTTTTCCTTTTTTAACATAGTTAATAAAATACCTAACATTATTAAAGCAAATCCTATTATTTGAAGAGTTAATAAGCTAGTTTTAAGCCATAAATAGCCAATAATTGCAGCAGCTAGTGGCTCATTTGATGAGATTATACTAGCTTTTGCTGCTCCGATTTTTTGAAGACCTATCATAAAAAATCCAAAAGCCATAGCAGTTCCAACCACTATCACACCTGCTAAAGCTAAAAATAATTCTAAATCAAAATGAAAGCTAAATTGCCAAATCTTATTATAAATACAAAAACAAATTCCAGCAATTAACATAGCAAGTCCTAAGACAGGTAAAGGATTATAAATATCATTTAATTTTCTTGGTAAAAGTGCATAACAAACAGCACCAATTGATGATAAAAAGCAAATAATTAAAGCCTTGGTTGAAATTATTAGTTTCGTAAAATCTCCGTTAGTTGATAATAAAATTGCTCCTAGAAAAACGCAAATTAAAGCAATTATTTCAAAAATATCAGGAAATCTTTTTTGCTCTATGCAAACAATTAAAATAATAAAAATAGGGGCTGTGTATTGAATAACGGTTGCAATTGCAGCATTGCTTAATTCTATACCATAAAAATAAGTATATTGACACATCAAAATCCCAAAAAATGCAAAAACTAAAAGTTTTAATAAATGATGCTTGAATATATTTAGATTTATTTTTATTGCTCTTACTTTGCAAAATAAAAGCATTATAATACCTGCAAAAAATAGCCTTAAAGATACTAAAATATCAGCGTTTAAACCTTTTTTTAAAAATATAAATTCACCACAAACACCACTAAAACCCCAGCAAATGCCGCCTAAAAATACTAATAAGGTTCCGTATTTTTGCTCGTTCATACCAAGGCTTTATCTTTAGTTAATTTTAAAGCTTTTAAAAACTGCTCTATCTCATTAATATTGCCAACGCTAATTCTATTTAGTAATGGATAATTTGCAATTTTTCTTCCTACTTTAATCCCAAGCTCAAGCATAAAATCTGAATATTTTTCATCTTTTATCTCGTGCAAAATAAAATTAACATTAGATTTAAAATATTTAATATCTAATTCGTTAAAAGCACTTTCTAAAATAGCTCTATTTTGTAATGTTAATTTTCTTGAAGTATTTATAAAATCATCGTTTTTTAAAACTTCTAAAGCACAATATAAAGCATAATAATTGATATTATCAATCAAAATAAATTTATCAATATATTGAAGTAGTTCTTCACAAGCAATACCATAACCTATCCTAAGACCTGCTAGAGCATAGATTTTTGAAAATGTTCTTGTAATAATTATATTTTTAAAATATGCTTTTTTAATACTTTTAAAATTCTCGTTATATTCTGCATAGGCTTCATCTAAAATCATATAAGTATTACCTACGCATAATTTAGTTAAATAATCTAAATCATCTTGACTTAGTTCATTAGCACTTGGATTGTTTGGATTTGTAATATAAATTAAGTTTATAAAACCTTCATTAGGAATGATTTTTTTAACATCTAAAAAAAGCTCATTAATGTAGGTAATTTTGATTTTTAAAGCCTTTGCAATGCTTAAAATTAAATCAAAAGTAGGCATAGGAACTATTAAATTAAGTTCTTTTTTCTGCTCTTTGGCTAAAAAATTAAGCGCTATAAAAGTTCTATAAATAACATCACTAGAGCCACAACCTAAAGTTATGTTATTTGATGATACATTGTGTATTTTTGCTAATTCGTTTTTTAATAAATATTCATTATCGCAAGGATATTTGCAAATTAAATTATGATTTAGTGTATTAAATTCATGACTTAATAAAGTGTTTTCGTTATTTGATAAATCAATCATAATATTCCTTTAGTTTATTTTCATAATATAGCACTTTTTCTGGTGATTTTTCTATTATATTATCTTTAAACTTATAACCATTTTTATAAAAATTAATCAAATTATTACAAGCATTAACGCTTTTATATTCACATGCTAAATCATAATATTTAAGAGCTTTTTTAACATCTTTTTTTAGTTCAAAACCTTCAAAAAACATAGAAGCTAAAAGCTCACAAGAATTAGCATCTTTTTTAAGGCAATTATTTTTTAATGTTTTTGCATTATTAAAAATCAAGTTTTGCATTTTTTTAGCATCTTCTTCGCTTAATAACTTATCGCTATGAAGCTTTGCTTTATCATTTACATTTGCAACTATTATTTCATTACTACACGCACTAAAAATTAAAGCTATAAATAAAATAAATCTCATACTTTTTCCTTATTTAAATATCTTGCAAGTTTCATTGCACTTGCAAAAGCAAAATGTATATTAAATCCACCTAAAACCCCTGCTACATTAAGGCATTCTCCTATGAAGAATAAATTTTTATGCTTTTTGCTTTCATAATTTTCGTTTAAAGCTTGTAAATTAATTCCACCTTTGCAAACTTCTGCTTTATTAAAACCTAGATTTCCAGCAGGTGCAAACTCGTATGAATATAATCTATTTATTATATTTTTTGCATCATCTTTATATTTATTCATCGCTAAATCTTCTAAATTATTTGCTTTTAAATATTCTTTGATAAAAGCTTTTGGCAGTGGTAAATGTGTGCTAGCTTGTTTGTTTTCCTTATAATCTATCTTAAAATCATTCAAAAAATTAATTTTAATTTTGCCTTTATTCCAAAACAACGAAGCAGATAATACAACAGGGCCACTAATACCTTTATGAGTAAATAATAATGAGCCTTTAAATCTATCATTAATCACAACATCAGTGCTAATTCCACTAAGATTTTTCATAAAAAACTCATCTTTTTGTAAGGTAAAAGGAACTAAAGCAGGAGCAAAATCGCAAAATCCTATTTCAAATTCTTTAGCAATTTGCAAAGCTATATCGCTTACTCCTAATTCTGCATAAGAAATTGCTCCAGTTGCAATAATTAATTTTTTTGCTAAAAACTCACCTTTATTTGTGTGTAATTTAAAGTATTCTTGTGATTTTTCAACTTTTAAGACTTTTGTATTTAGAATGATTTTAGATTTATTTTCTCTTAATAATTTATCTAAAATCATTTTTGAATTTGGTGCGAAAAATTGCTTATTTCTTATTTTTACGAATTTAATTTCTTTAAAAAAAGTTAAATTATCTTTATAACTAAACTCATTTAAAGTATTTTCTAATTTCTCATAATCATCACATAAATAAGAGTTTTTGTTAATATTTTCATTAGTTACATTGCACTTACCACCACCGCTAATTAAAAGCTTTTTAGCAACTTTTTCATTTTGTTCAATAATAAGCGCATTTTGCTTTAAATTAGCAGCTAAAAATAATCCGGCTGCACCAGCTCCTAAAATAATTATTTCGTGTTTAATGGTATTTCCTTTTAATTAGTTTTTTTACAAATTGAAGCTGTTTTAAAAACCATATAAAAACCATTCATACCTATACCTAATTTAGCATTATCGTTTGTATAAGTATAAGAATTTCTTTTAGTAGCTGAAATCTCTAATAAAGTCATTCTCAAAACACCTTTTATGAAGTTTTTATCTAATACTATTTCTTCTTTTTCTAATATTATTTGCATGCAAGCTATCGCAGTTGAAATAACCTTTACAGCTAGTGTTCTATTTACAAAATAAGTATGCTCAGTAAGTAAATAACCATACCAAGAAAGAACTTTATAAGGGCAAGTATCTTCAATGGCAATATTGTGCTTTTTAGCATAATTTATGTAATGTTCTATAACTTTATCAGCTAAATTCTTTGAAAGCTCATTTGCAAAAATAATATCGGTATAATGTTTATCGTTGTTTTGAACATAACTTTCATAAAATGTAGTTTTAAAAAATTCCATTAAAGAATAAATCTTTTTAATATCAAAATTTTTTATATTTTGAAAATTATCAATAGCCATATCTATCCTTTTTATATATTAGCAGGTTCGTTTGAAAATCCGTTTGATAGCTCTAAAGCTAATTTACTAGCTTTTTTAGCTTCTTTTTTCATAACTTCTTTATCTTCTAAGCTTTTAACAAACAAAGCGCTTTTGCTTTCTTTTTTCTCTTCTTCTTCGTTTAAATCTCCGTTTAAGATTTCTTCTAAAGTTTCGTATTTCATTATTACTCCATTCATAAAAAATTACATTATACTTGAAATTATTAATTTATGTTTTTTATAAAAATTACAAAAAAGGAGAAAAGTTGAAGATTATAATTGCTAGTTCAAACAAAGGAAAATTAAAGGAATTTCAAGATTTATTAAAAGGTCATGAAATATATTTAGCAAGTGATTTTGTAAAAGAATTTGACCCTATTGAAGACGGAAATAGTTTTAAGCAAAATGCAAAAATAAAAGCAAAAGCTTTATGGCAAGCTTTAGAAAATAAAGAAGATTATTGTGTGATTGCTGATGATAGTGGGCTTTGTGTTGAAGCTCTAGATAATCTTCCAGGAATTTATTCTGCTAGATTTGGTGATGGTTTTGAAGGCGAGTTTGCTAATAAAGACGCTAGAAATAGAGCGAAATTAAAAAACGAACTTATAAAATTAGGGATAGATTTTAGTAAGGCAAGTTTTGTTTGTGTGCTTTGTTTTATATCTAAAGACAAAATGGAATTTGCAAAAGGGACTTGCGATGGCACTATTATTTTAAATGAAGTTGGCGAAAATGGATTTGGCTATGATAGTATGTTTATACCTTTTGGGCTTGATAAAAGTTTTGCTGAGCTAAATCAAGATGAAAAAAATAAAATAAGCCATAGATTTAAAGCTTTAGAAGAATTAAAAAAGATTTTTGATTAAATGGTGACCCCGATTGGACTTGAACCAACGACTTTTACCATGTCAAGGTAACACTCTACCACTGAGTTACGGGGTCAAATTATTAGGATTTTAACAAATCTTTATAAATATATTATTTTTTCTTGACATTTTTAAAAAAATAATATATAATGCGGTCTTTCTTATTTAACGGTTCGGGGCGTAGCGCAGTCTGGTTAGCGCACTTGGTTTGGGACCAAGGGGCCGAAGGTTCGAATCCTTTCGCCCCGACCACTTCTTTTTTTTATTTCAATGGTGAGTGTAGCTCAGTCGGTTAGAGCATCAGATTGTGGTCCTGAGGGTCGTGGGTTCGATTCCCATCACTCACCCCACTTTTGTAAAATCAAATTATAATTATTATTTTGCGTTAGTAGCTCAATGGATAGAGCAACAGACTTCGGATCTGTAGGTTGTGGGTTCGACTCCTACCTAGCGTACCACTTGTTTTATTAAATATTAAAAAACCAAAAAATTATTAACTCATTTATGGTTTTGTTAAGCTTTATTACATTTTATTTTTATAAAAATATTTTTCACTTTACAAGTTAATATTATTTACTAGAAATAAGCTTTAAAAGACTTTGCCTACTTATATAACAAGCTCTTTCTTTCATACAATTATTTTTAAAATACTTTTGTTTGATTGAGTTTTTTGCATTATTATTTGTTTTACTAATTCATCTAGTAAATATATTATAAATATTCCTATAAAACTAAATAGCATAATACCTTTTATTAAAAATAACAAAAGGTATTAAAGAATTTGAAATAGGAATTAGAATAGAAAATCTAAATTAATTCCTTTTAAATCAAAGTCCTTATGAAAATCATTTGGCATAGGGGTTTTAATATCATAATCAAATATTTTAGTTCTAGCACAATGAAGCATAAGTCTTGAGCTAATTATTTTACTATATTTAACATCACCTAAAATGCCTAAACCAACGCTATTTAAATGCACTCTTATTTGGTGAGTTCTACCTGTTGCGATTTGAACTTTTAATAAAGTTTTTTTACCTTCAATTATTAGTGGCTCTAATCTAGTATAAGCGTATTTTGCATTTTCGCTATTACTTATTTTACTAAAAGCACTTTTGCCTTTTATTGTAAGTATTGGTTCATCAATTTCCATTCCTTCGCTTACGATTTTATTCGTAATTGCAAGGTAGAGTTTTTGAACTTTTTCTTTTTTATACTCATTTTTAGCAGCTTTTAAAAACTCTTCATTTTTTGCAAAAAACACAATTCCGCTTGTATCTTTATCAAGTCTATTTAAAAGCGTGTAATTATTCTTAATATGTTCGCTTGCAATTCCTATTGGCTTATTTATTGCTAATAGATTTTCATCTTCAAACAATACACTAAGCTCTGGCTTTGCAAGTTTAAAAATCGTATTAACAGGCATAAGCCCCCTTGCGATTTCTAATCTTTTTCCACCATGCATAACTAAACCTAAATCTATTAATTCCTTAGCAGCAGAATTTGAAATACCTTCTTGAATTGCTAATAATTTATAAGCTTTATCTTGTTTCATTCATTGTCCTATCTAAAATTTCACACAAATTATCAAATGTGTAAGCTTCTTTGATTTTAGCATTTTTTATATTACTAAAATCTATTTCATCACTAATTACTACATTATCAATACATTTTAACATAGCTATTTGAGAATATATAAATTTTCCTGCCGTAATCTTGCAAAAAAAATGCGCTGGTTCAGCAAAATTATGCCCACCCACATCTACATAAGAGCCGCCTAAAATTACATAATCACTAATAGCATAAAAATTGATAAGTTCTCCTAAAGTATCAAGCAAAAATACATTTTTATCTAAATACCCATTAAAATCATCGCTATATTTATTAAAATCTATATTTAAATTCTTTAATAAATTAGCAACTTCGCCAAATCTTTCAGGATGTCTTGGAGCTATTATTAAGCATTTATCTTTTAAAAAATTAAAATCTAATTTATTTAAAATAAGTTCTTCTTCTTTTTCATGTGTGCTTGCGATTAATACAATCTCTTTATTTTTATTTAGCACTTTTGTAACATTAGGCTTATTTGTTATTTTAATATTTGTAAAAACTTCTATATTTTTTGCACTAAATTGCTCTAAACGCTCTTTATCTTCAATACTTTGAGCCAAAATAAAATCAAAATTACTAAAAATATTTTCATAGTATTTTTTAAATTTATAATAATTTTTAAAACTTTTTTCCTTCATTCTAGCATTAAGCAAGATTGTTTTTGCGTTATGATTTTTATATATTTTCAATAAATTAAGCCATAGTTCTGCTTCAAATACAACTAAACTTTTAGCCGGTTTTAACCAAAAAAACAAAAACAATTCATAAGGTAATAAAAAAGCATTATCATCTAATTCTTTAGCTTTTAATAAACCTGTCTTGCTTGAGCAAGTTAGCAAAACACTAAAGCCTTTATTTTTATAATATTTAATCAAATCACTAAGTGCAACAGCTTCTCCGTAACTTGCAAAGTGAAAATGAATATCTGCTCTTTTATGCTGTTTAAATGGTAAAAATTTTTGATAAAGTTTAGAGTATTTAGCCTTAAAACTAAGTGGAATCAAGGCTAATAAAAAAAATGGATAAAGTAAAATTAAAATTAATATATATAAAAAATACATTTTTTAATTTTAATCATTACTCTTCTATATAAAGAATTCTTCCGCAATGTGGGCAGTTATTAATCTCATCTCCTTTTAATACTGCACTATAAGTTTTGCTATTTAATTGCATAAAGCAACCATAGCAAGCTTGTTTTTTAACAGGCACTACTGCTGTATTTTTAGCCCATTTTCTAATCTTTTCATAAAATCCGAAAACTTTATTATCAATTTCGTTAGCTAATTTATCTTTTCTTACATAAATTTCTTTTCTTTTTTCTTCAATTGCATCAAGTGCTGATTTTTGACTAGCAATTGCTAAGGTTAAATCATCATTTAGTTTAGTTATTTCTTTTTGATTTTCTTTAATTTCATCTTTTTTAACTTCAATATTTTTTTCTATTTTAGTTATTTCATCATTTGCAGCTTCTAATTGCTCTCTTGCAATTTCTTCTTCTAATTTTAAAGCATTTGCTTCTTTTTCTGTTTTTACTAAAGCAATTTTTTTAGCTGTATCGTTTATTTTTGTAGTAAATTGAGCTATGTGATTATCTACTTTTATTTTATCTTCGTTTAATTCTTTTATACTTTCTTCTAATTTTATGTTTTTATTCTCTAAGCTTTTAATTTTGTCTTCTAAATGATTTGCTTCTTTTTTAGCACTTTCAATTTGTGGTAAAAAACTATCAATTTCTTTGTCTAATTTAGAAAGCTCTACTAATTGTGATAAGTGTTTATTCATAGTATGTCCTTAATACTCTAAAAATGGATTTTTTGAAGAGCTGATTATAATCTCTATCGGTAATTTTTGCAAACAAGATGCTAAAGAATTAGCAAAACAAACTTCGCTTTCATAATGCTTAATATCAATCAAACTTACACCATTTTCACTAAGCGCTAAAGCATCATGATACTTAATATCTCCTGTTAAAAAAATACTACTTTTTAACTCACTTGCTAAAGAAATTCCTGAACCTGTGCATACTCCTATTAGTTTGCTTTCTTTTAAATCTTTTGCTAGTGAAATTGATATTTTTTTAAGATTTAATCTTTCTTTTAAAAAATCAGCAAGAGCGAAAATATCCTTAAAATTATTTTCTATATAGGCAATAAATCCATTTTTTTCTACTATATTTTGTCCTAAAATATTTTCACAAAAATAAGCATTTAAATGTGATAAATCATAATTTGTATGCATAGAAATTAAAGCACAATTTTTCTTTATTAATTCTTTTAAAATACTTCCTGCATAATCATTTTTAATACTTTTTAAGCCTTTAAAAATTAGTGGATGATGAGTGATTATTAAAGAATTTGGCAAAAATGATTTTACTTGATTTAAATCTAAATCAAGGCTTAAATATATCCTTTCACATAAATCATCATTGCTAAGCAATAAACCGCTATTATCCCAACTCTCTTGAGTCTCAAACGGACTAATCTCATTTAAAAAATTATAAATTTCACCAACTCTCATAAAAACTCCTTATATAAAACCACTCCCCAGCAAAGAATGGCAATTAAAATGGTAAAAAACACACCAGCAGAGCCTAAATCCTTAGCATCTTTTGCAAGTTTGTGATATTTATTTGTAGCTAAATCAACAACGCTTTCAATCGCCGTATTAAAGCATTCTGCAGCAAATACAAATAAAATTACAGCTATTAAAAAAGCTTTTTCATAAAGAGAAAAAGGATAAATCAAAGCAAATAAAATAAAGCAAATTCCTATTACAAATTCTATAATAAATGCACTCTCGCTTAAGGCTCTTTTAATACCTGCTAGAGCGTAGCTTGCGTTTTTAAAAAAAGAATAATTTTTCTTCATAACAACTCCTAAAAATTGATTATAAGAAAAATTATTAATAAAAAAGTTTTTGTAAATTATCTCTTCAAGCCATTTACAATTGAAAGCATTTCATCACTTGTTGTGATTGCTTTTGAGTTTGCTTCATAGGCTCTTTGACCTGTGATTAGGTCTGTCATCTCTTCAACTAATTGAACGTTACTCATCTCAACAAAGTTTTGCTTAATTTGACCAAAACCATTTGTTCCGCCAATTCCAACAACCACACCACCACTAGCACTTGTTTCTAAAAAGTTATTATCTCCTAAAGCATGTAAACCACTTGGATTTATAAAGTTTGCAAGCTCAATTTGACCTAATTGCACAGCTTCAGGATTTCCTGCTTGAATAACGCTTACAACACCATCAGTTCCAATACCAATAGAAATAGCATCTTCAGGAACGGTAATTTCAGGAATTAATCTATATCCATCACTATTTACAATAGTTCCTTCACTATCTAGCTTAAACGCTCCGTTTCTAGTATAAGCAGTTGTGCCATCAGGAAGTTGCACTTGAAAAAAGCCATTTCCTGCAATTACAACATCTAATTGATTGCCAGTTTCTTTAAAATATCCTTGTGTAAATTGCTTAGTAATTGCTGTTGGGCGAACTCCAAGACCTACTTCAATACCTGTTGGACTTTGTGTCGTTGTGCTTGTGCTTGTGCCTGCGTATTCCATTACTTGATACATTAAATCAGCAAATTCTGCCCTATTTTTCTTATATCCCATTGTATTTACGTTTGCAATATTGTGAGATGTTGTATCAATTTGCGTTTGCTGTGCTATCATTCCTGTTGCTGCTGTATATAAAGATCTAAGCATTTTTACTCCTATTTAACATTTGCTAATTTATTTATTGCGTCGTTATTTAGCTCATCCATGTGGCTTGTCATAACTTTTTGATACATTTCAACTAAGCGATGAGTTTCAATAAGTCCTACCATTTCATTTACTGCATTTACATTACTCATTTCTAAAAATCCACTCGCAAGTGCATTTGAACCCTCAAAATCTTGCATTTTAGTTAAATCATCAAGCCTATAAAGATTATCTCCGATTTTTTCTAAATCTCTTGTATCATCCATTCTAGCTACGAAAATTCTATTTGCTACTTCGCCATCTAAATAGATATTTCCATCTCTATCAATAGTAAGCCTTTGTCCATCTCCTACTTGAATGCCATCATTTACAGGGTCATTAAAATAATTTGAACTAAGTAATCTTTCTCCATCTTTTGTAACGATAAAGCCTTCTTCATCTAGGCTAAAAGCTCCATTTTTTGTAAATTTTACTTGCCCATCTGCTGAGCGAACCATAAAAAAACAATCGCTTCTTTTAATCGCTATATCTAAAGGATTATTAGTAGGACGAATTGCTCCTACACTAAAATCAGTATATTCAATATCAATATTAGGAACTCTGTTTATTGTTTGATTTATGTATTTTGCAGCTTGCCTTGTATTATCATCTATTGGCATATTTTGCATTTCTTCATCATAAAGTCTTTTAAAATCAGCTATTACTACATTATCTTTTTTAAATCCTGCAGTATTAACATTCGCTAAATTATTTGATATCACATTTAAGCGATTTAGCTGAGTTACCATTGCTCCTGTTGCTTGATAAAATCCGTTTTGCATTCTAATCCTTAAGTAATTTTCAATAAAATAGCAAAAATCGTTCCAAAGGAGAGTTATGAAAAAAATATTTTTATCAATTTTAATCGCAAGTAATTTATATCCTTGCACAGGCATTAGTATTAAGAGCAATGAAAATGCTTATTTACAAGCAAGAACAATAGAATATGGAGAAAGCAATCTAAACTCAAAATTAATAATAGTTCCTAAAAACCATTCTTTTAATTCGCTTTTACCAAATACAAAAGAAACAGGAATTAGTTGGAAAAGTAAATATAATTTCGTAGGAATTAGCGTTATTAATGAAAGATTTATCGCAGAAGGTTTAAATGAAGCTGGGCTTAATGCGGGATTTTTTTATTTTCCAAATTATGGAAGCTTAGAAAAATATAATAAAAAATATAAATCAAAAAGCTTAGTAGATTTGCAACTTGTAAGCTATATTTTAAGCAATTTTAAAAGCGTAGAAGAGGTAAAACAAAACATTAAAAACATAAAAATAGTAAATATTGCTTACGATAAAGACAACAACGCTTTACCGACAGCGCATTTTAGAGTAGCTGATAGCACTGGAGCTAATATTGTTATTGAAATCATTGAAAATGGCAAAATTATGATTTATGAGAATAAAGTAGGAGTTATTACTAATTCTCCTGATTATCCTTGGCATATCAAAAACCTAAATAATTATGTAAATTTAAGAGCAGGAAATGCAAATAATTTTAATGTAAATAATCAAGAAATTTCTTCATTTGGTGCAGGAACTGCAGCTCTTGGTTTGCCTGGAGATATTACACCGCCATCAAGATTTGTAAGAGCATTCTTTTATCTTAAAACTATGCCTAAATTAAATACAAAAGATAGTATTTTTACAGCTTTTCATATATTAAATAATTTTGATATTCCAATAGGCGTTGAGTTTTCAAACGAGCATAAAGAATATATTCCAAAAGATATTTTAAGTGCTACACAATGGAGCAGCCTTAGTGATTTATCTAATTTAGAGTTTTATTATAAAACTATGAATGATTTTAGTATTAAAAGAGTTAATTTAAAAAACATCAGTTTTAAAGAATATAAAATAATAAACTTAAATGAAGAAAAGCAAATAAATGATATAAAAATTTAAGGAATTTGAATTCGGAATTTCCGAATTCAAATTCTTATAAATAATAAGCTATTAAAGCACCACCTACAACTAAAGGAATGTTATAGAATATAAATGTAGGAATACATACATCTTTTATGTGATCGCTTTGTTTATCGGCATTAAGTCCAACTGTAATTCCAAGTGTAGCTTCACTTGCAGGTGAGCCTGTATCTCCAACAGCACCAGCACAAGCAATGATAAAAATAATGCTTTCAGCACTAAAACCAAGTTCAGTGCAAATTGGCACAAATAAAGTAGCAATGATAGGAACCGTCCCAAACGAGCTACCAATTCCAAGAGTTATTAATAGTCCTACGCACATCATTCCAAATGTAATTGCAAGTTTGTTTGTAGTGATACTTAAAGTAAAATCAACTATCTCTTTAATAGCTCCTGTGCCTTGCAAAACAGCTCCAAAACCACAAGCAATTAGCATAATAAATGCTACATAACCCATTAAAGAAAAACCACCCAAAAATACTTCATCAATCTTTTTATATTCAATCCCACCACTAACACAAATAAACAAAAATCCAAGCAAAGCAGAAAGCGGTAAAGAACCTACAAATATTTGAGTTGTAAGAGTGATTAATAAACCTATCATTACCATTGCTTCTTTTTTGCCAAACTTTACTTCATCTAAGTTTTCATATTTTGTTTCAAGCTCTTTATAAGCTCTTGGTTTTCTATAATAAATAAAAGAAGCTAAAAGCCCAAAAAACATTATAAAAAACATAAGCCAAACAACACCAGCAACATCGCTTTGAGTTACATTTACTCCATTAGCGTTTAAAGATTGAGTGATAATATCTTGAAATATTAGACCAAATCCAACAGGCAAAGTCATATATGGAGTTGTAAGTCCAAATGTAACAGCACATGCAATTGCGCGTCTATCAATTTTAAGCTTATTAAATAGACTTAGCATTGGTGGGATTAAAATCGGAATAAATGCTACGTGAATAGGAATTAAGTTTTGTGAAAAGCTTGAGATTATCGCAAGTGAAAAAAGCAATAAAACCTTTTTATCAGACATTTTTTTGCTAATAAAATTAACTAAAAAAGCAGTTAGATTTGTCCTAGATACCGCAACAGCTAAAGCACCCACTAAAACATAACTAAGAGAAGTTTGCAAGTTACCACTCATACCTTTTATAAAAGTATTCATAATATCTTTTAGGGCTATCATTGAGCTTGAAATTGCTACTAAAAAATTGCTATCAAAATTATAGCTCATAAGTCCAGCAATAAGGCTAGACACCAAAACGGCTAAAAATACATTAAATCTTAAAATACAAAGTCCAAGCATTATTAAAATGCTTATAAAAACTGGGTTTGTTAACATAAAAATTCCTTTAAATTAAAAATAAAAAAAAATATAAAAAATTAAAAATGATTAAAAAAATATGAAGTATTAATGCCCTAAGGCATGATGGAAGAAGAAGCTTGTAAATAAATTGTTCGTTAGAAAAAATGGTAAAACACTCATTTAAAAACTCCTTTTAAAAATAATTTTCGTTATTCAATCTAAAATTTTCTAAAATCTTCCTTAAAATTTTAATTTTTTTTGAAATTAATTAAAATTATCCATAATTTATTAAACTTCATCACAAAGGAGCGTATATGAAAAAGATAATTTTTTTAATATTTTCTATATTTTTATTTGCAAACGAAGCTGAAATAGCACTTGATTTAGCAAAAGTAAATGGGTATTTTAAAAACATAAAATCATGTAGCGAGAATGATTTTAATGGTTGTGATAATTTAGAAGATATTGGCAAGATTAAATATATAAAAGAAGCAAAAGAATATATAAACGAAGAATGCAAAGCAAAAAATATGGCAGCATGTTATATAATCTCAACTTTTAGCGATAATGAATACACCAAATATAACGCCTTAAGACTTGCTTGTCAAAATCATTTTGATTTAGCATGCACTAAATTAGTGATTGATTATGAAAAAAACTCAACAAAAGCTCTAAAAATCTTAAAAAATCAATGCGATAACGAAAACAACCAAAACTCATGTTATGCAACAGCTAGATATTATAAAGGTTTTTTAGATAAAGAAAATGCTATAAAATACTCTAAAATAGCTTGCGATAAAGGCTTTTATAATGCTTGTATATTTGAAGCCAGTGTTCATTACGAAAACAACAACATAAAAACAGCATTTAATATCTTAGAAAAAACTTGCGATAAAGGCTATGAAGAAGCTTGTTTTGTAGCTGCTAATTCATATTTAAAATTATCAAAATTTAAATTAAGTAAAAAATTCTTAGAAAAATCTTGTAAATTAGGCAATAAAATCGCTTGTCAAAAGCTAAATGGATTTTAAAATTCCTAATTCAAATTCTACAAAAAAGGATAAGATAAATGCTTGAATTTTGGCAACATTTTTACGAAAACACAAATAGAGTTGCTTTTAGCATAGGAATGTTTAAAATACATTATTATGCGCTTTGTTATATTGCAGCACTTTTAATAGCTTTATACATAGGGCAAAAAAATGCTCATAAATTTGGCTTTAGTAAAAAAGAAATAGAAAATTATTTTATATGGATTGAAATAGGCATTATTTTAGGAGCAAGGATAGGTTATATTTTAGTATATAGCGATGATAGAGCGTATTATTTGCTAAATCCTTGGCAAATGTTTAACCCATTTAGCAACGGAGAATTCATAGGAATTGCAGGAATGAGCTATCATGGAGCATTATTTGGTGCTTTGATTGCTACATATTTGTATGCTAAAAAATATAAAAAAAATATGTTTAAAATACTAGATTTAGTAGCTTTATCAGTTCCTTTGGGCTATGTTTTTGGAAGAATAGGAAATTTTTTAAATCACGAGCTATTTGGCAGAATTACCGATGTTTCTTGGGGTGTTTATGTTGGAAATGAATTAAGACATCCAAGCCAACTTTATGAAGCATTTACAGAAGGAATTTTAACATTTTTAGTGATTTGGTATTTTTCTAAAAATATTAAGTTTAATGGGCAATTAATTTGTATTTATGGGATAACTTATAGCATTGCTAGATTTGTTTGTGAGTTTTTTAGAGAACCTGATTTTAATTTAGGCTTTATTGCTTTAAACTTATCTATGGGACAAATACTAAGCTTTATAATGTTTTTAATATCAATCTCTCTATATTTTTATTTAAAGAAGAAAAATTAAGCATAATTTAAGTATGGGGGGGGGTATAGTAATCAAAATTACTTTATTTTGTTAATATTGTAGTTTAATTTTTTTTAAGGAGTTTAGTATGAAAAAATTATTATTTTTAGGTGCAATTACTGCTAGTTTATTTGCTGATTCTTTAATAAATCCAAGCGAGTTACCGCAAAATATAAAAGATTTTATTAAAACTCATTATGCAAATGAAAATATCGCAAAAGCTGAAAAAGACTGGGATTCTTATGAAATCAAGCTAAACAATGGAACAGAACTTGATTTTACTAAATCAGGCGAGTTAAAAGAAATTGATGCAAAATACAGCCCTATTCCAGACACAATCTTACCAGAACTTACAAAAGCTGCAAAAGAAAGCCAAAAAGGTGCAAATCTTATGGAAATAGAAAAAGAATGGAATGGCTACAAATTAAAATTTAGTAACAACTATAAAGTTTATATTGACAGCAAAGGCGTTGTTACAAAAACTATCTTAGACGACTAAGAATTTAAAATAGGAATTTCGCTTGAAATTCCTTTCATTTTAGGAGAATTATGAAAACTTTAAGAAATCTACACATTTATATTGGTTTAGCTACTTGTTGGTTTTTATTTTTTATTTGTTTTTTTGGGACAAGTGCATATTTTAAAGATGAAATTAATTATTATATGCAAGCAAATTTATCAAAATCAATAAAAAATGAAAGCCATAGTAATTTAGAAAAAACACTTGATTACGCTTTAAAAACTTATGATAATTACGAGTTTATAGGGATTAAAACACCGCCTTATTATTCAAATCTTTATGAGATAAGCTACTATAATTCTAGCTCAAGCAAGGGCGAGAGAAAAACAAATATCGCTTATTTTGATGAAGAAAATTTCGCTAAAAACAAGACCTTAGGCAGTAAATTTTTAGTGGGAATGCATTATAAATTATTGCCATCTCAAGGCGTTTTAAAAAGTATTTTTGAAGCCTTTATTTCTATACTTGCTTTAGGAATGTTTATTTTAGTTGTTAGTGGTTATTTTATTTGGAATAAAAAGTTTAATTACAAATTTAATAGTAAAAATAATTTCGCTAATTTATACAATTTTCACATTGTAAGCGGTGTATTTATAGGAATATTTTTAGCTTGGCTTAGCATTAGTGGTATAGGACTTAATTACTTAAAAGATATAGAAAAATTATTTAGTTCAAGCAAAGAAGTAAAGGTTAAAAATACACCAAAATCTAGCGAATTAGCGCAATATGATTTTGATATAAAAGCGATTTTAAAAGCCAGTGAAGATGCTAAAACAAGACTAAATACAAATGATTTAAACATTGTTTTATCAAAACCAAACAAAAGTATCTTAATCACAAAGCACAAAAACGATACTCCATTTTATGATTTAAACACAAAAAATAGCAATATTCTAGTCTACTCAGCAACAGGCGAAATCAACGAAAAACTAAGCGAGAAATCAGGCCTTAAGAGTATGAACTTCTTTGGATTTTTAAACGAATTATTCTTTAATACCCATAGGGTGCATTTTGCTCCTTTTATATTAAATCTTATGCTTAGTATTTGCGGCGTTTTAGCTTGTGCTTTTATATACAAATCAATGCTAATGAGTGCTGCAAAAAGAAAAGAAAATATCAAGCTAAAAGCTCTAGCTTACAGCGTTTTAAGCTCTTGTGTTAATGCTACTTTAGTTTATTTTATAGTAAATAAAGTATTAGATAATGCAGAAATAAATAGACAAATGATAGAGCAAAATAGCTTTTATATAGCATTTGTTCTTAGTTTTATACTAGCTTTTGTATATGCAAATAAAACAAAGATTTTAAAACTAATTTCAGTAATTTTGTTTGCAGTTTTATTGCTTTGTGATGCAATGTTTAGCAATTATACAAATGTAACGATTTGCTTTAATATTATTTATTTAATTGCGATTTTTTTACTTTTAAGGAGATTAAATGCTAGTGCTAATTCTTAATCTAATAGGTGCGATTTGCCTTAGTAAATCACTTGCTAAAATAGCTTTAATTTTCTTTGCTTTAGCTTTTGTTAGCGTATTTTTTACAGCTTCTTTTTTGCTTAATTTTATGCTATTTTTTAGCTCACTTTTTAGCTTTTGCATATTGCAAAGCTTTTTTAGAAAATAGGAATTTCGTAATTCCTATTTCAAATTCCATATATTTTTAACGCTAATTTAAATGGAATTTAATAAGAAGCTATAAGGATAATAAAATGACTTTAAAAAGTCTTTTAATAAAAACTAATGTAATTTTAAAAAATATATTTTTTTATCTAGCTTGGTTTTTATTCTTAATAGCTTTTTATTTAGGGGGTATAAGCTATATTCCTTGCTTTATATTTGCTTTTGTATTTTTTAAGATTTATCTTTTAATAGCTAAAGGTGATTTAGATAGCGATGTATTTATGCAAGATAGGTTTTATTTATTATTAAAACATATTGCATTTTTTATATCTTTTATTTGCCTAATTAAAATTATTTATAATTTTTGTCTTTATGATAAAAGCGTTCATAAAAGTATCGATACTCTTCAAAATATCATGCCATTTGCTATATTTGGTTTTGTGTATTTATACCTAGCTAGAGTGTATAAAAACTATAAAATTTATTTTAAAAAATACTTAGCTTTAATTATGGCTATACTTTGTGCTTGGTGGTATTATGATGACTTTTTAAAACAAGCAAATGAGCTTATAACAAGGATTTTAAAATCAGAGCTAAAGTGTAGCAACCTTGAAAGAGTTTGCATTGTGCTTAACAAAAGCATATTAGATGATATAAATCTCAAGTTAAAAGGTAAAAACGATGATGAGATAAAAGAGATTTTAAGTCAATTTGATTTTAAAGCAAAAAACGAATATTTTTATTTTAATAAAATACTTTTAGGTAAAAGCGTTAATATTAGGCTTGAGCTAAAAGATGATGAAGTAATTGAAATTATAGTTGTTAGATTTTAAATACTAAATATTATAAAAATAAGAATTTCGTAGTTGAAATTCCTGATTTAAATTCCTTTGGATTAGTTTTTGCTTTTAGAATAAAAAGCAAAAAGGATTATTATGAAATTTAGTCAAGATGAGATTTTTTCAGCTACTGAAGTGGTGCGTAATTTTTCGGCGATTTTGAAAAAAATTGAAGGAAATAAAAAGGTTTTCGTAGTAAAAAATAATAAATTTCAATGCGTTATGCTAAATCTAAATGAATATGAAAAATTACAAAATGCTCTTGTAATTTTAGAAGCGATTTATAAGGACAAAAAAAATGGCAAAAATTAATGTAAATAACATATCTTTAAGCTATTTAGTAAAAAAAGGCGAAGGAGAAAAAAACGCTTTAATAATGCACGGCTGGGGAGCTAATAAAGAATTAATGGAGCAGTTTTTCACTCAGGCACTAACTCCGCATTGTAAGCAAATGATATTTTTAGATTTTGCAGGTTTTGGTGGAAGTGATGAGCCAAAATATGCTTTTAATTCACAAGATTATTTAAAGCTTAGCGAAGATTTTTTAAATGAATTAGGAATTAATGTAGATATTTTATTAGGGCATTCATTTGGGGGTAAAATCGCTTGTCTAATGGCTAGCAAAAAAGATTATGAAGCTTTGATTTTATGTGCAAGTGCAGGACTAAAACTGCCTAAGAGCTTTAAGACAAAATGCAAAATAATTCTAGCAAAAACACTAAATAAAATAGGCTTTAAAAATATTAGAAAATTATTAGCTAGTAAAGATGGTGCAAATCTAAGCGATACAATGTATCAAACATTTAAAAATGTAGTTGATGAAGATTTTAGCGATGAAATTAGTAAAATAAATACAAATACTTTATTATTGTGGGGAGATAAAGACACTGCAACTACCCTAAAAATAGGTCAAAAAATGAATAGCTTAATCAAAAATTCAAAGCTAATAACATTTAATGGAAATCACTTTTTCTTCATGCAAAATAATATAAAACCAGCTATAAATGAATTTTTATCAAAAGCTTGAAAACTTAGAAATCGTATATTTTAAAGATTGCTTTAGGCATTGCAACGGGCATTGTTGCAATGCTAATAAGGATTATAATGTAGTAATTCCTATGTTAAAAAGCGAATACGAATATATAAAAAATAAAACTAAACTAAAATTTCTAGCATCAATAGATTATAAATTAAATTGTAGTAAAACAATAACTTTATGCTTTTTAGAATGTGATTTAAAAGGGCTTTGCGATTTTCGCCCACTTGCTTGTAAGCTTTATCCGTTTTTTGCAAATATTGATGATGAGCAAAATATCATAAATTTAAGAGAAATTAGTCTTTATGATATGTTTTATAAAAATCTTAAATCTCATCCTTGTTATTTAGTATCAAATCATTATGAAAAAACAAAAGAGCAATTCATACAAAACATAAAAGAAATAATAAACGAGCCTATATTGATTTTTAATTTTATGGCTTTAGAGCTTTTAAGAAAATATTTGAAAATATATTTTAATTCTTTATATGATGAGTTTTACCTTGATAATATCCAAAATAAAAAAGAAATTTTACATAAAAATAATTTTTTAAAAGCTTGGCAAAATGATGATTTTAAAAAAGAATTTAACGAGCTATATGAAAAACTAAGCAAAAAATTTAAAAAAAGCTTAGATGAATATTTAGTGAATAATTAGGATTTTCCTAATTATTCAACAGCTTTTAAGATTTTATTAAAATTATCTTTTTGAACTGCTTTATATACAAAAAATAAATCAATTAAAATATACAAGAAAAAGAAAGGCCCAATAAATATACCAAGACCAAAAATACATAATATAAAAATAATTAATTTTATAGCACCTAAAATATAGTTTCCTTGATAAAATCTATCAACTCCTAAACCACCAAAAAACAAACCTAAAACAAGAGCTAAAATAGGACTTTTAAAAGATAAATAAGAAATATTACTAAGCTTATTTTCATCTGTATTTTTTAATTTTTCAATTAGCATTAGCTTGTGAGTGCTTGAGATTTTATTTCCTATTAGTAGCATTATTGAACTTGCATCCATGAAGTATCCTTAAGAAAAATTTTAAAGACGGATTATAACAATCAAACTCTTAATAAAAACTAATATTAATTTAATAAATAAAACAAATATTTATTAAATTAAAAACAAGAATTTAAAATCAAATTCCTATTTCAAATTCTTGTGATTTTTAATAATTTTTATATATGTTTCCGTAGTATTCAATCTCTTTTGCTTTGCTTAAAGCATTTACTTTATCAGCCATTCTTTGTGCGTTTATTTCTAAATTAAATTCTTCAACTTCACTAAAAGCCATATTAACATCAATAACACTTCTAAGTTTTTTAACATTATTAAAGGTTGCTAAAGTTTCATCAAAATCATTAGCTTCAATTAATACAATAAACTTATCTTCAATAACCTGCTCTAAACTAGCATTAGCAACATTTTTTATTTCATCAACAAACTCATCTTTAGCAACAACTACAAGAGAAGAAATCATTTAAAATCCTTTTCATATAAAGTTTTTGAATAAGCATTTAATCTTAAAGTATCTTCTTTAAACAAAATTGAATTAAGATATAAATTACCTATATTAATCTTTTCATCGCCTACACAAATATTATTATCCACATCGCAAGAATATGCTACTAAGCCATTTGAACTAATAGCACAATTATAAATTAAATTATTACTTTCTATTGTATCAATAAGATTTAGTTCATCATCGCTTATAATAGCTTTTCTATCGGTTGCACAAGAGATTATTTTATTTGCCTTAAAATCAACATTATAAATATTATCCTTATGCACTTCTTTTGTAATATAAGTATGATTATTTAAATCATACACAACAATCTTGCCGCTTTCAAATCCTAATGCTATTTTTGCTTTATCTTTATTAATACTTGCTGCATTTATGCTTGCATTTGAAAAATGAACTCTTTTTATTTCTTTAAAATCTAAATCAAGAAATATTATCTCACTTGCAAGTGAAGTTAAAATAATCATATCTTTATATAAAAACGCCTTATTAATATCGCTTGAAATCTTTTTGCTTTTTATTTGGTTATCTTTATAAATGTTTAATGTTTTTTCCCCAAATTCTGAGCTAATCGCTAAAACCAAACCCTTATAATCATCAATAAAAATAACATTACTTCCTAATTCAAATTCTTTATTATCATTTTTAAAAACACTATTATCACAAGCAATATAATCATTATTAATATAATTTATATAACAATCATAATTTTTAGCACTAAGTTTATCTAAGCTTAGCTCATTTGCTAAGCTTAGACTTGCTATTAGTAATAGCAATTTTTTCATTTCAAACCTTCGTTGATTACATCTAATAAATTTGAGCGATGTTTGCCTAATTCATCTTTACCAAAATCAGGTTTAAATGTGTTTTTAATACCACTATCAATATTTGCTTGTGGTGCGTGGCATTGAACACAGTTATATCTTGCTTGTGATATTGCATCAAGCTTTTTTTCATTTCTTAAATCATAATAATGGCTTGCTGGCATAGGTGTTGCTTCTTCATCGCTTAATTTTACACGCTCATTATCAGCACCTAAATCATGACAACTAAGGCACATATTATTATCTTGTGTAATAGGCAAAAAGTCTTCTACATTGTGTGGGATTTGTGGTGGAGCATTAAGAAATGCTCTTTCAAATCTTTGAGCTTCTCCAGCTTCTTTTTCTGAATATGTGAAATTTTTAATTTCAAGGCTTTTTTCATCTTCTAAAGAATGTTTTCTTAAACCAATTTCGCTATCACTTACACTTGCTGCAAACATCATACCACACGCTGCAAGGCTTAAAAATATTTTTTTCATTTTTTTCCTTTCATAAAGTTAATTAAATTAAAGTTAAGTGCATCATCATCGCATACTTCAATACATCTACCGCATTTAATGCACTCAGAATTACTAATATCTCCACTATTTTTAGTAATTATTGCTAGGACTTGATTTTCTGGGCAAATTGTTTTGCATTTCATACATTTTGTGCATTTGTTTAAATCATAATTTATTTTTAAAAAACTAAATTTTGAAATCAAACTATAAAACGCACCTAAAGGACAAAGATGAGAACATACTAAGTTTTTTTGCACAAATAAATCAAGTAAAAATATAATAATAGCTACAAAAATCGCTGAACTTTGCATAAAAATAATCCCTCTAGTAACTATTCCTATATGAGAGTATTTTTCAAACACAGGTTCTTGAGCTATAAAAGATAAAAGCAAAATACTAAACAAAATAAAATATCTAGTATTTTGTTTAAAATTAGTTATTTTTGAGCTTTTAAGGTTAGAGTTTTGTCTAATTACACCAGCTAGATTTGTAATCAAATTAATAGGACAAACCCACGCACAAAACGCACGACCTAAAAACAAGGCATAAATTATAAAAACCAAAAATGCCGAGATAAAAAGCCCAAAATTAAGACTAAAACTAGCTAAAAATATTTGCAAGTAAGCAAAAGGATCGCTTAAACTTATGCTATTAAATAAAATTGATGAGCTTAAATTTCCTTTTAAAATAAAATCACAGCTTGGCAACATAAATAAAGCTAAAATACCAATTTGAGTAATTCTTCTTAATAATAAATACTTATTTTTCATTAAAAATCTCCATCATTTAGGTAATTTATAGCTTTTTTATCATCGTGTTTTTTGCTTGTATCAATATTTTTTAATCTCTCGTCATCACCACTAACCCAACCTTTAACATAATTATCATTTCTCTCACCTAAAATAAAACTAGTAGGTAAAATAACAATAGCAGGTTTTTTGGTAATGCAAACTTTTTCACACAATCCACAGCCAACACAATAATCATAATCTACTTTAGGAACTAACATTGCGTGTTTTTGCGTTCTTTCATTTCTTTTATATTCAAGCCTTAAAGCCTTATCTATAAAAGGACATGCTCTATAACAAGCATCGCATTGTATTCCAAAATGTGCCACACAAGAACTCTCATCTACTATTGCACGACCGATATTAACTAAAGATATTTTATTAATACTTTTATCAAGTGCATCAGTTGGACAGGCCTTTATACAAGGCAAGCCATCGCATAAATAACAAGGAATTTCTTTTGCAACAAATTTTGGCGTTCCATTACTTGCAACATCGTTAGCACTAGCTAAACTTAAAGTATGGTAAGGACAGGCTTTTACGCATTTAGCACAGCGAATGCAATTAGCTAAAAAATGCTTTTCATTCTTTACTCCTGGTGGGCGTAAGAAAAAGCCTTTTTTAAGCTCTATTTTACTTTCGCTTTTTGGCGTGTCATTTAATTTAAAAATACTAAAAGCTCCAACACCAACTGCTACAATTTTAATTGTATTCGTAAAAAACTGCCTTCTCATAACTCTTAAGCCTTAGTGATTTTTACTGCACACTTTTTAAAGTCAGTTTGTTTTGATATCGGGCATGTTGCATCAAGAGTAACTTTATTGATATAAACATTCTCATCAAACCAAGGAACATAAACAAGTCCTCTAGGTGGTTTATTTCTACCTCTTAAATCTACACGAGCTTTTACTTTGCCACGACGAGATTCAACCCATACTAATTCTCTTTGCTCAACTCCTAAAGCTTTAGCATCTTCTGGATGCATATAACACATTGCCTCAGGCACTGCACGGAAAAGCTCTGGAACTCTCATAGTCATTGTTCCACTATGCCAGTGCTCTAAAACCCTACCTGTGCATAACCAGAACGGATATTCTTTAGATGGACGCTCAGGCGCTTTCATAAATGGTCTAAAGAAGATTTTTGCTTTATTAGTAATTGCAGTTGCTTCTTCACTAGTTGGGTTTTTTAAATCGCCACTTTTAATTGATTTATCAAAATCTCCATAGAATGCAAAATCGCTATTTGGATTAGCTTTTTTAGCGTAGAAGTCATATTTGGTATTAAATCTCCATTGAGTTTCTTTACCATCAACTACTGGCCATCTTAAGCCTCTTACCTTATGATAAGTTTCAAATCCAGCTAAATCGTGTCCGTGACCAGCTCCGAATTTTCTATATTCTTCCCATAAATATTTTTGAATAAAGAAGCCATAACCCTTAAATACCTTGCCATCACTTCCTTTTACATTTCTATTATCGCCCTTAACTTCACTATTCATCCAGTCTTTCATACTATCGCTTTCTAGTGAAATTTCTTTACAATCAGCATTAGCAAATAATACATCATATAAAGTATCATCTTCTTTATAACCCATTGCTTTTGCTTTTTCTAAAACGCTTGGTAAAGTAGTCTTTTCATCAACTTTTACTTCTCCCCAAACTTCGCTTAATTTAAAGCGTTTGCTAAGCTCTAATAATTGCCATGTATCACTCATAGCTTCGCCTATTGGAAGAACTTGTTGTCTCCAGTGTTGAGTTCTACGCTCAGCGTTTCCATAAGCTCCCCATTTTTCATAAATCATAGCACTTGGTAAAATTAAATCAGCAACTTTTGCACTAATTCCAGGATAGCAATCGCTTACTACTATGAAATTATCTTTTTCTCTAGCTGCTTTTATCCAGTGATTTGCGTTTGCTGTATTTTGCCATGGATTATTTACCATTACCCATGCGAATTTTTGCTTACCATCTTCTAGGTTTCTCATCATTTGCATAAAGTGATTACCCATTACGCCATTGATTGTTCCTTCTGGAACTTTCCATATTTGCTCACTTTTTGCTCTATGTTTTGGGTTTGCTACAACCATATCAGCAGGAAGTCTGTGTGCGAATGTTCCAACTTCTCTAGCTGTTCCACAAGCACTTGGCTGACCTGTTAAAGAGAATGCTCCATCACCTGGTTTTGCTTGTTTGCCAAGTAAAAAATGCACCATATAAGCAAGTTCATTTACCCAGCTACCACGAGTGTGTTGGTTAAAGCCCATTGTCCAAAAGCTTACTACTTTTCTACTTTTTTCAATATATAAATCAGCTAAAGCTTTTAGTTTTTTCTTAAATTCTTCTATATCTTCATCAGGATTTCCCTTAGCTACGCTTGCAACATAATCTAGTGTGTAAGGCTCAAGAGCTTTTTTGAAATCTTCAAATTGAATTTGCCAGTTAAGTGCTGCTTGTGCTGCGTGTTTCATTTCAAATTTATCACCAGCTTTTACACCTAAATGACTTAATGCAGTTGCTTCTTCGCTATCTAAAATTATTGAGTTTTCTTTAGCAACGGTGTCTTTTTCTGCTTCACTAAAGCTTGGGTGATTTGGATTATTTCTCATTCCATAGCCAATATCAGCAAATCCTGTTGTAAATACGCAATGATTTTTTACAAAATCCCAATCAATTGCTTTTGGATTGTTATAAACAATTTCTCTTGCAATGTAGTTTAAAATCGCAATATCAGAGCTTGGAGTAAAGATAATTTCAATATCTGCAATATCGCTTGTTCTTGTTGTATAAGTAGATAGATTTACGATTTTAACACGCTCAGGATCTCTTAATTTTCTATCGCTTACACGGCTCCATAAAATTGGGTGCATTTCAGCCATATTTGAACCCCAGCAAACAACAGTATCTGTAAGCTCAATATCATCATAACAGCCTGCAGGCTCATCAATTCCAAATGTTTGCATAAAGCCAATAACAGCACTTGCCATACAATGTCTTGCATTTGGGTCAATATTATTACTTCTAAATCCTGCTTTAAATAGCTTTGCAGCAGCATAACCTTCTTGAATAGTATGCTGACCACTTGCAAACATTCCTATACCATTTACACCTTGCTCTTTTAGAGCTTTTTTCATGTGTTTTTCCATTTCATCAAATGCTCTTTGCCATGAAATTGGTGCAAATTTTCCTTTTTTATCAAATTCACCCTTAGCATTCACTCTTAAAAGTGGAGTTACTAATCTATCTTCTCCATACATAATCTTAGCATTAAAATATCCTTTAATGCAGTTTAGACCGCGATTTACAGGTGCTTCTGGATCGCCTTTTGTAGCTACGATTTTGCCATTCTTAGTAGCTACCATAATACCACAGCCTGTTCCACAAAATCTACAAACAGATTTATCCCAAGTCCAACCATTAGCTTCATTATTAGCTAAAGCCATACTAGGAGTTACACAAGCTGCAGCACTTGCGATTGCTGTGCTTTTTAAAAACTCTCTTCTTTGCATAATTTCTCCTTAAAAATATTGTGTCAATAGGTTAATTCATTTGCCTTAAAAACTTATTGATTAAGATTAATTTATTTTTTTAAAACAAATCAAGTAATATTATCAACTTTATATTAACTTTAAAATTTATAAACAATTTTATAGATTAAAAACACTATATTAACGATATTTACTACTTATTATTAATTTAAAATTAAAAAATATTATTAATTTCTATCAATTATTTTTAAGAAACTATATGTTAAATTAATGTTACAAATCTTTACAAGGTGTATAAATGAAAAAACCAACAAACAAACTTTTATTAGCCCTTTGTATTTTCATAGGGATTTTTATTGGTGGTGGAATTTATACTTTTATAATAGCAGATGGCTTTTTAATGATGACTAGCAAGCCAGAAGCCTGTAGCAAATGCCATATCATGACAGATGTATATGATAGTTGGGCTAAAGGAGAGCATTCAAGCAATGCAGGTTGCGTTGATTGTCACTTACCACAAGGCGATTTTATGGCTTACTGGACTAAAAAAGCTTATCATGGTTTAAAACACGGCTATTATTTTACAGTAGGAGGAAATCCACCTAATTTAGAACCTACAGAGATGACACATGAAGATGTTAATCGTAATTGTGCAACTTGCCACAAAGATTACGCACATAACGCAATTAATGCGACTACTAACATTAGTAGTGAGCCGCTTGATTGTCTTAGTTGTCATAGAACAATAGGTCATTTACATAATTAATAAGGAGAAAATATGTCAAAAACAACTTATGTTGCAGCTATTGTGATTGCTGCTTTAGGTGGTGCAGGTTTATTTGCACTAAATACAAATATTGCAGAACATAAAGGCGAGAGCAAAACTCAACCTTTAAAAACTTTTGAAATTAGCGATGAAGAACCAGATTTTGCTAAATGGGGTAGAAACTTCCCAGCTCAACTTGATGGCTTTTTAGCTATGAAAGATATCAATTTCGAAACTCCATTCGGTGGAAGCTTACCATATAGTAAAATTATTCGCTGGCCTGTTACAACAACATTTTGGAATGGTTATGCGTTTGCAGTAGATTATTCTAAGCCAAGACTTCATTATTATTCACAAATTGATCAAATGGAAACAAAAAGAAATAATAAAGAATATCTAAACTCACACGGCTTACCAGCATTCAAAGGCCAACCAGGCGCATGTATTAACTGCCACTCAGGCTTTGTAACTGCTATTTATAGAAGTGATAAATTAAGTGAATTTAGAAATGACCCAGTAGAAGCTTCAAAATTACCTATGGGATTTTTTGATGCAATGGGAGCTGAAGGTCAGCTTATGAAAAATGCTTGGACAAAAATGAACTCAACTCCTTATTTTGATGTTATGAAAAAAGTTGAAGAAAAATATGGAGATGGAATTCATGGTTCTCACATGGGTTCAACTTGTGCGGATTGTCATAGCCCTGAAGATATGAGTCTTCGTGTAACTCGCCCAGCATTCATTAACGCAATGGTTTTAAGAGGATATGAAGCTGATGCTAAGAGCGGTATTAAAGCAAATAGAAAAGCAATGAGAAACTATGTTTGCGAGCAATGCCACGTTGAATATTATTTTGAAGGAAAAGATTCTACATTAGTATTCCCATGGACAAAATGGAAAAAAGACGAAGCATTCAAAATAGAAAACTTTGATGAATACTATGATGAGAAATTTGCTAATGGTGAGTATCCACAAGATTACATTCAAAAAGATACAAAAGCAAAGATTATTAAAATGCAACACCCAGAAGCAGAGCTTTATTCAAGTAGCGTTCATGCAAAAAGCGGTGTAACTTGTGCGGATTGCCATATGCCATATAAAAGAGATGGGGCAAATAAGGTTACAAATCACACTATCCAAACTCCTTATGCTGACATAAATGCAGCTTGCAAAACTTGCCACCCACAAAGTGAGCAACAATTAAAAGACAGAATTGCAAGTATTCAAAATCGCCACGCTTATGAGTTAAGACAATGTGAAAATAACTTAATGGCATTAATTCAAGATATCAAAACAGCAAGAAGTGAATTAGCTAAGCATCCTGAGTTTGCTAGCTTAGAAGGTAAAGCACAAGAAGATGCGATTTCAAAAGCACTTGAAAAATCACTTTATGCTCATAGAAAAACTCATATTAGATGGGACTTTGCATTTAGTGAAAACAGCTATGGTTTCCACTCACCACAAGAAGCTATGAGAATTATAGGTCAATGTAAAGAATTAGCTCGTGAAGGTCAAATGACTTTAGCTAATGAGCTAAGCAAATACGGAGTAAAAATTGAGCTAACTAAAGAGGCAACAATTCCAGCAGCTCCTGAAAAGCTAGATCACAAACCACCAACAGCAAGCCTTCCAACAGAAGCTATGAAAAAAGTTGATGAAGATATAAAAAATCTAAACTTTAAATAATAAATTGCGAGATTTTTCTCGCAATTTAAATGATTAAATCTTTTTAATTCCTATTTTAAGTTCCAAAAACTTATTTTAAAAATACAAGAATTTGAATTAGGAATTTCATTAAATTATTAAAACAATAGCTTTAGTTTTATAGCTTCCATTTATTGCTTATCAAAAAAATTGAATTAGCTTTTATTTATTTAGCAAATAACTTTAAAAATCTAAAATTGCTTTTGTATATTTTTGATTTTACTATAAGCTAAACTTCTTTGCTTGCGAAAAGCTTTTTGATTGTTCTTTAAAATCTATTTTATTAAAATCAAATTCCTATTTCAAATTCTTTCAATTTTTCAAAGAATTTGAAATAGGAATTAGGATTTAAATTAAATAAATCCTAATTAATTTTATTATTTAGAATCAATTGTAAAAATCTCATTATCACTATCATCTAAAAGGTTTAAATATCTTTCATAATGCTTTAAAATATCTACTATTATTTCTTTTTCATTAAGATATTTTATATCATAACCTAATCTATCATCTCCAAAAAATGTCATAGGTCTATATTCAAATTCTTTTGAGACATTCGGCAAATTTTCATCATCTAATAAAGTCTTATTTACTTCATGCTTTATTATTTTTACTCCGTAAATAAAGTCTTTTGATAATTCTTTTTTGATTATTAATTGTATGCTGCCTTTATTTTCTTCTATGAAAGAGCTTAAGCCTTGTTCGTCTAATTTCGCCTTTATTTTAGCCATTGCAGGTCTTACAAAATCTTGTAAAAATATTTTCATATCTTTAATTTGAGTTTGTTTTAAAATAAGCTCAAGCCTTTGCTCCCAAAAATCGCCATTCCAATACACACTTGCTTTGCTTACTTTTGCTCCAAAATATCTACTATCTACAATAAGTCCTTTTAATAAAGAAGCACACATTAAAACAAGCATTAAAGCAAAAGGCAGAGCAACAATCATCGTAACACTTAAAATACTATCAAGACCACCAGAATAAGAAAGTGAAACAGCAATAGCAATTAAACTAATTCCCCATAAAACGCTTTGCCATTTATAAGGCTTTTCCTTACCTGCACTAGCTAATGAATTAAGCACGAAAATTCCACTATCAGCAGAAGTTATGAAAAATAACAAAAGCACAATTAAAGCTAAAATCGCACTAATATTTGATAAAGGTAAAAGCTCTAAAAACTCAAACAATAATCTTTCAGTACTATTAGTAAATGCTCCTAATTTATCGCTAAATTCTAAAGCAAAATTACCAAATACGCTAAACCATAAGATATTAAAAGTAGTTGGGACAATTAATACTCCGAAAATAAATTCTCTAATAGTTCTACCACGAGAAATCTTGGCGATAAAAAAACCAACAAAAGGAGCCCAACTAAGCCACCAAGCCCAATAAAATATAGTCCAAGAATTAAACCAAGGAATATAAGATTTATCATATACATAGGTTTTAAAACTAAGCTCTACAAGATTTGAAAAATATATACCTAGATTTGAGCTAAAATTTGAAAGCAGATTTACTAAATCACCACAAAATAAAACAAAAAGCATTAATAAAAAAGCTAAAACTAAATTAAGTTCGCTTAATACTTTAAGCCCTTTTTTAACTCCTGTGATTGCAGAAATTGTAGATAAAGAAACTACGATTAATATAATTAAAACTTGTTCGTTAAAAGAAATATCATTTAAAAAGCCTAATTTAAATAAACCTGCATTAAGAGAGCTTGCAGAATATCCTAAGGTAGTGCTAATCCCAAAAACGGTTACAATAAGGGCTAATATATCAATAACATTTCCCCAAAAGCCATAGATTTTGTTTTTTAAAAATGGATAAAAAGCACTTCTTAAAGTTAAAGGCATTTTATAACGAAAGCCAAAATAAGCCATAGCCAAAGCACAAACACCATAAATAGCCCAAGGATGAATACCCCAGTGAAACAAAGTATGAACTAAGGCTTCTTTATCACTTGAATTAAGAGTTTGCTTGTGAATTAATGGCTCGGCTACTCCAAAATACATAAGCCCTACTCCCATTCCAGTAGCAAACAACATAGAAAGCCAAGAAAAAAAGCTAAAGCTAGGCTCATCATCATCTTTTCCAAGCTTTATATCTCCAAATTTAGATAAAGCAAGCATTAGCATAAATGCTACAAAAAAACTTACACTTAATATAAAAAACCAAGAAAAATTAGCAAAAATTAATCCTTTTAAATATGTTAAATACTCACTTGTTTGTGTAGGCAAAAACACACTTAATGAAACTAAAATTACAATAAAAATAATACTTGGAATAAATACAGCGGGTAAAAAACTTGTTTTAATTTTCATATTATCTCCTTGTTTTTTCAGTCTAACAAGGCAGGGTTAATGAGATTTGTGAAATTAAAAGTGCAATTAATACGATATATTTAAATAGTAGGCAAATTAGCCATTAACCAAAAAAGCTCTAAATCCTAAGGATTTAAAGCTTAAAATGTATATCTAAAAGATGAATTAATATTGTGAGAAGTATTGTAAATTCCGCTAAAACTTTGCTCGTAATCTACAATAATCATTAAATTATTAGTTATATTAAAGCTTGTTCCAAAATTAACTAAGAATTTTTTATCTTTTTTATTGTTCTTAGCAAATTTTAAACCATAAATATCAATGTCTAAATCGCTTAATTTTGTTAAATCATAAGAATAACCTAAAGCTAAATTAGTATTTATATATTCATTTAAACTTGCTCCAAAATTCATTCTTGCTTCAATATTTGCAAATAATTTTGAATCTTTATTAAGGCTTAATTTGCTATTCTTAAAGTTTAATTTATCGCTATATGCAAGGTTTAATTTTAAACTTGGTTCATAATAATATTTATCTCCAAACTTATATCCGCTCTCAAAACTAAGTTTATATAAGTTATTCTTAGCTTTTAAATCGCCTAATACATCATCATTTAATTGATTTTTAACATTTGTGTAACTAAAAATTGCATCTAAATAAAAACTATCGCTTAATAAAGTAGCATAAAGACCACCGCCAAAGCCATTTTGCTTAATAAATCCTTTTGTGCTTGAGTATTTATAAGATGCACTTAAAAATGCTCCTAAATATAAATCATAATTATTTAAATTATTTAATCTATCAGCACCTAAGTAAAAATCATTGCTTTTGAATGCAAATTGTTTATTATAATTAGTTCTTGCTCCACTACCTCTAGTCCAAACGCCATTTAAAACTTTTGCATTTCTTAGATTAATTGCTCTTTTATTTAATGTGCTAATATCATAAAAATTAAGATTTAAAAACGCATTTAATTCATCAAGCTTTAAGCTAGTTTTATCATTTAGTGTAGGTTTTATAATATCGTTAAATGCTATTGTTTTACTTTCAATTTCTTTTAATTTTTCATCAATCTCACTTCTTGTAAAACCAAAAGCTTTTAATTCTTCATCACTTAATTTGCTAAGCTCTCTTATTTCTTCATCGCTTAAAGTAATAGCAAAACCATTATCTGTATTATAATCAATCACATCAGTATCTAAATCATTATTTAAATCATCATAAATAATGTTATCTTGTGTATTGTCATTAATAATTTCTTCATCTTTACTAGAAGGCACTAAAATTTCATCTATGCTAGGATTAGCATTAGTTTCTTCACTTGGAAGTGTGTTATCAATCGGAATTTTAATAGCTGTGTCTTCAATTTTAGTTGCAGGAATACTAATTGGACTTTTTGTAGCTGTATCTTCAATTTTAGTTGCTGGAATGTTTTCTTGATTAGAAGCATTAGACTCATCTATGTTAGGATTAGCATTAGTTTCTTCATTTGGAAGTGTAATAGGAGTTTTAATAGCTGTGTCTTCAATTTTAGTTGCAGGAATACTAATTGGATTTTTTGTAGCTGTATCTTCAATCTTAACAGCAGGAACGCTAATTTTTACAGGGTTATTAATATAATATATTAATTCACTAGCTGTATTGCTTGTCGCAATATAATTTCTATCTACATTTAAAGTAATTAAATCATCTTGATAAGCTATAAAATTATTAAAAAATGTTTCGCTAATATTATTCATACCTTTTGCAAGAATAGCAAGCTGCATTTGGTCTTTAAAATAATCATAATTAATAACATTATTTGATACAACATTTAAAAATTCTAAAGTATTGTTATCTCCACTTGTATTTTCACTCACAAACAATGGTTGAAAAGTATTTTTAGTAATATCTATTTGATAAATACTATTGCTTAGATTTAGACTTTTTACTTCTTCTATGTTTGATAGCTTTGAATTAGTTGCAATTAATTCATCAAATCCAAATATCAAACCACTACTTATAACATTATTAAAATTAGCTTTAGAATAGCCTTTAAGCTCTCCGGTAAAAACCGAATTTGTTGCGTTAATTTCTCCATAACCCGAATAATTACCATCAACATAACTATTATCAACACTTAAATTCTCAATTTCAGCTCCGTTAGCTATATTAGAATTCATATAAGAATTATTTAGTTTCATACTGCTTAAACTAGCTAAATCATTACTAAAATCAACTATTGAATTATTTACTTCATAAGAAGTCATTGCTTCATTAACTAAAACTACTGAATTACTAACGCTTACCAAATCAGAAGCTGACATTCCAACAGTATCATAATGTAATACACCATTGTATGCACCATCAAGACCATAAAAATAATCATAATTAATAGCTGTATCAAAATCCCATAAAGGAGTTGTATTAACATCTACTTCACCAATTTCTAAATTAGCAAAAATTGTATTCGTTCCATCTTTTTTATCAATAAAATAAACATATTTTTTTGTTTCATCAAGATTTGAAAATATAGGCATATTTGCTTTTATATCTTGATATGTATAGCTTTCGTATTGACCACCTATAAAAGGAACATATTTAGCACCCCAAAAGTATTTTGTTAAATCTTGATTAAGTTGTGCGTTAAAGCCTGTCAAATCATTAGTGATTTTAATAAAATTATCACTTGTCCTACTATAAAATTTTGCTAACTCTTCCTCAGATGAAAATTCTAGCCAGTTTTCAAAAAATGGCATATCAGCAACTGCAAAAGATTTTACAGAAAATAAACATAATAAAGAACTATTAAATAAAAATTTCTTAGTTAAAAACATTTTTATAACCTTTGTGAAAAATTATTTCTTATATATCGGCAATTATTAAAAATAATTTATATATAAAATAAAAATAAAAAAGATATTTATTATAATGTAAATAAAATTAAAATATTTTTAATCAATATGATTTAAAAATAAATAATTATTAATTTTGGAATTTGAAATAGGAATTTGATTTAGGAATTTCAATAAAGAAATTCCTAAATATTTTATTTTTTTGTATATTCAATACTAAAATTATTATCAGAACTTACTTCGCTTTTTGAATAAGTTCTAATTAAATCTTTTACATATTCATTCTTATCTTTATCGCTTGTTAATTCAACACTAACAACACCATTAGGAAGCTTAGTAATCTTAGAATTATAATCGCTCTTAAAACTAATCTCATTTACAATATCAACCACAGGTTTTAAATAATAATGTCCTTTACTAACCTTACTATTATAAAGAGTGCTTGCATTACCAGTTTTATCCGTATATTTTAAATCCAAATTAGTCGGATTGATGTTTATTATTTTTGAATTAACTGGAGCTCTTAAATCCTTATATAAAGAATAAGCATAAATAAACGAATAATCCTTACCAAAACTCACCCAATCTCCACCATCAACCCTAATAGCACTACTACTATTAAGACTAAATTCATTTACATTTGGTTTTGATAATATATTTTTACTAGGTGCTAAATCTTTTGTTTCTTGAAATTTCGTATAGCCTATTTTTGTAATAAATTCTAAATCACTCTCATTAGCTTCATAATCTTTAGCAACACTACTTAAAGTATTTAATTTAATATTTACATCATCATCTAAGGCTTTCATTTTTGTATCAAAAAGCTTATTTAAAATATCTTTATTAGCACTTAATATCATTGTTATATTTTGATTTAAGATATTAATATCTTTTAAAGCTAATTTATTTGTAAATACTCTATATCTTTTACTAGCTTGTGTGTCATTATTGTCTAAAAATTTTAAATCAAACTCTACATCAATATCTTTATCAAAATATTTATAAACATACTCTAAGCTATCTTTATTGCTTGAGCCTTTGTTTTTAATATTTAAAGGAATATTTAATGAATGAGTAAAATCACAATTAATTCCTAGGCATTTTTCAAACTCACTAAATCCTACAACCTCATCAGAAAACAATACCGCATCAGATAAACCTTCAGAAGTTTTAATACCATCTAATAATGTGGTTGATTTACTAGTAAAACTAGCCTCACTAGAGATTATAGGAATATGACAAGCAATCTTACCATCGTTTGCAACTAAATTATAAGTTTTATCAATTTCTCTATCACTTAAATATTTTAAATTAGTTGAATAGCTTATATTATTACATTTCTTATTTGTTATATCGCTTCCTACATAATCATTATCAGTAAATGTAATTAGACCATCACCAGCTAAAGGATATGCGATTACCATATCAAAATTATATTTACTACCACTATTGTTAAATACAATAGGATTTTTCTTACTTACCTTATAATAATCTTTTGTTTCTAAATCAAAAGAATAAGGCTTATTAGAACTATCTTTTACATTTAATTTTGCTTCTTTTATACCTATATTTAAAACTAAAGGATTATTATTGTAATCTAATACACTAGCTTTAAAATTACTAATAGGAGCTTTGCCTTTTAAACCATTTCCTGCTTGTGTAGAAAAATCACTTATAGTAATTTTCGCAGGTCTTACTATGAAGCTTTTGCAAGTATTATTTAAAACTTCTCCTTGCATAGTGGTTTGCTCATAACATATATCGTGAAGTCCTGCTCCAACATTAATAAATTCTATTACAAAATCTCCCATATTTTGATTGTCAGGATTTACTCTAACATCATCTTTATCATAAACTAATATCTTAGTTCTTTTGCTATCATCACTACTTGCTGTATGTGAATAAAAGCTAACCCTTGTTCTATCAGCTTCATGAGTAAAACCTATATAAACATTATTTCCAGCAACCCTTGTATAAGTATCATTTGCAATTTTTGCTTTCTTATCGTTTAAATCTTTAATGCTAGGTCTTGTGTTTTTATCATTCCAAATACTTCCGAAATTAAATTCCTTTTGAATAATTTCTTCATCTGTTAGAATAAAGGCTTTTTCTTCGCTTATTCCTTTTATTATGTTATTACTATCTCTTTCAAACATAGGTCTTTTATCATTATCATAAATTCTTTCAACTGATAGTTTTATAAGCGCTGGTTCATCTAAATTAAATCTAATACTTCTTACTAAATATTCAAGTAATTCTTCATTAGAATAATCTAAATCTATTTCTTTATAAACAACATTAGGATAAGCTTTTTTAATCTCATAAGCATTTGATTTTTTTGTTAATGTGCTAATTTGAACATTTAAATCTATATAATATTTACTCAAATCCTTATCACAGCATTTAGTAAAATTTCCATCTTTTGTCTTAGTATAATCATATCTTTTCTCAAGCTCATGATTATTATTTAAAGGTTTTATATGAATATTCGGCAGCTTATTAAATAATGGATATAATTTATCTGCTACTTTAAAACTTACAACTGGCTTATTATCACTTGGTGTAAAATAAATTTCTGTTTTATCAGCGTCTGGATAAAATAAGAATTTAAAATTAGCATTTATTACTGGATTCTTTTTATAAAAACCTATCAAACTATCATCTGGAAATCTACCATCTCCATATTCTTTACCCCATCTTACAATCTCATCTGCTGTAAAATACTTAGGATACTTTAAATGTGCATATATATCTCCAACTGAAGCTATAAATTTTCTAGCATTATCTTTATAATATTTATATTCTTCTTTAAATGAAGTAGGTCTTAAGTGTAGGCTAAACAATCTTTCGCTAATTCTTTGTTTGCCATCAATATCCATAGGCATAATGCCTGTTCTTTGCTTCATTCCATCTTTTTTATATTTTGTATTTTTGCAGTCTTTTGCAAAATCAAAAACACCAGGTGCAATCTTTATAATACAATCTCTTGAATTTGTTACTTCTTTATAAATAGCTTTTTCGTTTTCTATTCCATTTCTAGTTTTATGAATACTATAAACTACTCTTTCATAGTTTGTATCCTTAAATGGAGAAAAGCGTTTAGAAAATCTGGCATTATCTAAAACCTTATTGTTATTATAAATAAAATTTCTAAGCCTTAAAGCCTTTAAATCATAAGTTTTACTCTCATTTGACTTCCATAGATTTTTATCATTGTAATAACCATAAGAAGAAAAATCATAACCATCATAATACTCAGTATTAAAAGTATAGCATTTACCTAAGCCTGCTTGATGATTTATAAAATATTGATTAGCTAAAAATCCCCATTTTGCATTACCTTTTATAAATTCTTTAGGAGAATATAAAGCATTATTTTTTAAGAAAAATTGCTCTGAATATCTAGCACATTCATCGTTCGTATAATAAGCATTATCATTTAGCGTAGAACCTACTTCGTTTTCATCTAAAGTCATAGGAATTTTACTTGCGTATTTTGAATTATCATAATTTTTTTTACAGCCTTTACTTGCCATAAACTTAACGAATTCATTATAAAGTCTTTCGCTATCATAATTAGTAACCGAACCATGCTGATAACCTAGATAATTATTTGCGAACCTATAAGCATCTGTTCCTTTTTCACCATCATTTAATTGTTCGCTTAAATAAAAACTAAAAGGAGAATTTAAACTACTTGCTAAAACTATAATTTTACCTGTTGTATTTACTTTAAATTCTTTAAATACATCTTGAATATATGATTCATCATAAAAATATGAACTCATAGAAAAATCAAGCTCAGTATTTTTATAAGGATCAATAACATAAGGATTTGATTTTTGATGAGAGATAAAATCTTGATAATCACTTGGATTGTGGTTTTTTCCTGCTACTTTATCTTGATAATTTACACAAAAAACATTTTCTCTAAATCTTCTTGAATCTGTATGATGAGATGATTTTTCTCCATTAAAACTACCGAAATTATTTACAATATATCTTTGATAATCAAGCTTAGCTTGAGCATAATCCCAGTTAAAACCCCAATTTATAATAATTCTTTGCTCATCATCAGCATCAGTTCTATTAAAATGATCATCTATATTAAATATCTGATAGAGTTGAAAGCAAGCACCTCTGCCATTGTTATTGTTTCTGTTATTATTTACAACACAATCTGCTAAATCTATATCGGTATGCTGTTTTGAATTATGAGCTCCTAAATACATTCCAAAAGGATGAACCTTAGTTGTGTATTCATAAGAATACAAACTTGAAACCAAAGCAATAGATAAAAATATTCTTTTCATAACTAAGCCTTAAAAAATTTATCAATTATTATAATTTATTAAAATTAAGCTTTAAAAGTATATTTAAAAATAGCACCTTTTTCATAATTATAAGCTTCATATAAAATATCGTATTTTTTGCAAATATTTCTTACAATATTTAGCCCTAGCCCAAAACCACCTTGAGCTAAATCTTCTCTTGCATATCTTTGCCAAATTCTCTTAGTGTCTTTAATGCCGATTCCTTCATCTTGAATGATAAAATACATTTTATTATCTTGTTTTTCTAAAATTACTTTTACTTTTGAATTAACTTTAGTGTATTTTAAAGCGTTTGAGAGATTATTATCTACTAATCTTAGCAATTCTACTTCGCTAATTAATACAAATAAATCATCGCTAATTCCTAATTCAAATTCCACGCTTTTTAAACTAGCAATTGTCATAAAAAAGTTTATTCTATTTTTCAAAAATACTGAAAAATTAATGTTCTTTAAAGGGTATTTAGCATTTGGATTTTCTATATAAAATCCTACATCATCATAAGTAGTTTTCATTTGATTTAAGGCTGCTTTTATTCGTTTTTGATATTTACTCTCTTCTAACATATCAGTATTTAAAAGTGCAACTCCAAGCGGTGTTTTTAGCTCATGCATTGCATCATAAAAAAATGTATTTATAGTATTCTTGTACCAAATTAGGCTCTTAATATTATCTTTATAAACAAGATAAATTAAGATAAATAATATAAAAGCTCCACCACCAAAAACAATAATAGTATTAACCAAGCTCTTATTATAAACACAAGGCTTTCCTAAAACTACATAATAATTTTTGCCATTGATTTTCTTTTGATACTTGTAATAAAGATAAGAATTATGGCATTTGTATATGAAATCTTCTCTTATTTCATTGATATTTAACTCACAACTTAAAACTTCTTCATCATTAAAAATACAAACTTTAGCATCTTTTAAATCGCCAAATTCTTTATTAGAAAACGCAACTAATTCTAATAAAGTCGTATTTTTATCATTTGCTACGCTTAATTTTAAAATCCCAACAGAAAGTAAAGAAAAAATTATGATGATTAAGGTAATAAGTAATGCTTGTCTAGACATTAATTTTATATCCTAAACCTCTTTGTGAGATTATAAAATCATCGCTTGTTTTTGCTCTAATTCTTTTTACATAAACCCTTACATCGCTTACATCAGATTGCTCTAAAACTTCATTATTCCAAACATATTCATATATATTATGAACACTTACAAAGCTTGATTTATTGCCTAATAAATACTCAATTAAATTAATTTCTTTATTTGTTAGCTCTACTATTTTATTATTTTTGCTAAGAGTTTTATTCAAGTAATCATAAGTAAAATCATTTGCTATTTTTATTATTTGATTATTAGTGTGAAAAAATTGTTTTAATAATTCTTTTACACGATATTTTAATTCATCTAATTCAAAAGGCTTTTTAAGATACTCATTACACCCTAATTCATAACCTTTTTTAATACTTGCAATATCCGTTCTTGAAGTCATCATCATAACTGGACTTGCAATATTTAAACTCTTAATATAAGCTAAAACTTCAAATCCACTTGTATTAATCACTTTAACATCTAAAATGTATAAATGATAGAATTTATTTGCTATTGTTTTACAGGCTAAATCGCCATCGCTAAAAACATCTACACTAAAGCCTAAATCTTGCAAATACTCACAAATGCTTGTTGCATAAATATAATCATCTTCTAATAATAATATTTCCATCTTCCACCCTTTAAAGGCTCATTTTAATACCTTAAAATTATTTTAATTTTAAATATGGAATTTGAATTAGGAATTTAAAAAATGTTTAAAGCAAAATTGCCTTAAACATTAAATCTAAAATGCATAATATCGCCATCAATTACTTCGTAATCTTTACCTTCTAAGCGTAATTTTCCTGCTTCTTTAGCTTTAGCTTCGCCACCACAAGCTATAAAATCATCATAACTAATTACCTCAGCTTTAATAAAGCCTTTTTCAAAATCATTATGAATTACACTTGCAGCTTTTGGAGCTTTATAGCCTTTATGAATTGTCCAAGAGCGAACTTCTTGCACACCACAAGTAAAGTAAGATATTAAATTAAGCTTAGCAAAAGAAGTTCTAATAATAGCAGCTAGACCACTTTCGCTAACGCCTAATTCATTAAGAAATTCATTAGCTTCATTATCATCCATTCCAACCAAATCTTCTTCAAGCTTAGCACATAATTTCATAACACTATGATTTGATTTTGCTGCGTATTCACGCACTTTTTTAACATAGTCATTATCATCTAATAATTCATCTTCGCTTACATTAACACCATAAATTACTTCTTTTGCACTAAGCAATCTTAATTCTTTATTTAAGGTTAAAAACGCTTCGCTATCACGATTAGCATATTCACTAGCCATTTTTCCATCTTCAAGGTGCTTTAATAAATCTTGTGCTAATTCAAGGCATTCTTTAGCACCTTTAAGATTTGCTTTTGCTTCTTTTGCAAGTCTATCAAGCTTTTTATTAAGCTGTTCAATATCAGCTAAGATTAATTCAAGATTTATAATTTCAATATCTCTAATAGGATCAACCCCGCCTTCAACATGGGTAATATTCTCATCATCAAAACATCTTACTATATGTAAAATTAAATCAGTTTCACGAATATTTGCTAAGAATTTATTCCCTAGACCTTCGCCCTTACTAGCACCTTTTACAAGTCCTGCAATATCAACAAATTCTATCATTGAATGCATTATTCTTTGTGGATTTACTATTTTTGCAAGTTCATTTAAACGATGATCAGGAACTTCTACAACTGCTTTATTTGGCTCAATTGTGCAGAATGGATAGTTTGCTGCTTGAGCGTTTGCTGCTTTTGTTAAAGCGTTAAAAGTCGTGCTTTTACCAACGTTTGGAAGTCCAACAATACCTACACTAAGACCCATTATTTTCTCCTTGCCATTCTAAGTAAATTAATAATATTCATTCTAACTCCTGCTGCACTTGCACCATAACTATTCTCTCCCCAAGCTTTTTCTAAATAAGCAGGTCCAGCTATATCTAAATGCAACCATTTATCTTTATATTCTTTTCTAATAAACTCACCTAAGAACATTCCAGCACTAATAGCTCCACCATATCTTGAGCTACCTGTATTGCTAACATCTGCTATCTTGCTCTTAATTAATTCTTTAATATGTGGATTAAAATGAAGAACGCAAGTATATTCGCCACTTCTTTTTGAGTTTTCATAAAACTCATTTTGAAGCTCTTCATTATAGCCCATAATGCCACTTGTATATTCGCTAAGCCCTACTACACAAGCACCTGTTAAAGTAGCTAAATCTATCAATAAATCAGGTTTTAAATCTTGTGCAAAACTTAAGCAATCTGCTAAAACCAATCTTCCTTCAGCATCTGTGTTTCTTACTTCAATACTTACACCTTCTTTTGAAATTACTACATCATCAGGCATATATGATTTTTCGCTTATGCAATTTTGTGCTGCACCTAATATTCCATGAATTTCATAATCTAAATTAAGCAATTTTGCAGCTTTTAAAATACCTAAAACAGCAGCAGCTCCGCTCTTATCAGCTTTCATTGTTAGCATATAATCAGCTGGTTTAAGGCTTAGCCCACCTGTATCATATACAAGTCCTTTTCCTACATAAACAATTCTTTTTTTTGCATTTTTAGGTTTATATGCTAGATGAATTAGCTTTGCTGGATAAGCACTTGCACGATTTACTGCCAAAAACGCATTCATTCCTTCTTTTTGCATATAATCATCACTATAAATATTGCATTCTAAATCAAATTCTTTAGCAAGTTTTAAAGCGTCTTGCTCAAAGCTTAATTGATTGTATGTACTTGGAATTTCATTTACGATATTTTTTACATCTTCACAAGCGTTTGCTAAAACTTCAGCTAATCTAACGCCTTCTTTAATATCATCATTAGCATTTACTAAAAGACTAATAAGCTCAATTTTGCTATTTTTTGGCTCTTTTTGATATTTATTAAACTCATATAAAGCTGCTAAAACCCCATAAATAATCGCATAAGCACTATAAAACTCACAACCTATATTTAAGTATTCAATACTAAGGCTTTTTATATTTAAGTTTTTAATAGTTTTAATAGCACTTCCTACGCTAGCTATTAAACTTGCATAAGTTTGCTCTTCGCTAAGCCCTATATAAAGTGTTCTTTTGGCTAAATTACTAATACTTCCAACGCCTTTATAATCATTTATCTTAAAAAATTCATCATCATCAAATTTACTTAAATCTTTGTTTTGTATAAAACAAACTTTAAAATCAGTATTTGTATCATTAAATACTATTTGCATTTTTTTTACCTTTCTTACTTAATAATTTATTTTCTAAACTTTTAAACGCATATAAAATTAAGCATAAAAATCCAACTATTAAAATAGCTGCTAAATACCAATGGTTTTTAGCCCAATTTATAATAGCCCAAATTTGCTCTCCAAAAATATAAACCGTAAAAATAGTAATAGCCGCCCAAACTTGAGCTGAAATAAAATTAATAATTGCAAATTTCTTAGCACTATAATTAGTAAGCCCTATACTCATAGGAATAACGGTTCTAAAACCATACATATAGCGTTGAATAAATATTATAGGCCAGCCATATTTTTGAAGTAATATTTGAGCTACTGCGAATTTTCTTCTTTGAGTTTTTAGTTTTTTTCTAATATAATTTTTTGAATATCTTCCTATATAAAAATACACTTGATCTCCAACAAAACCACCACAACCTGCAATAAAAGTAATAAGCCCTATATGAATATGTTCTCCATGAGCTGCAAGACCTGCTAAGATTAATGCAGTTTCTCCTTCAAGCGTGCACCATAAAAATATAATAATACTAGCAAGAACGATTTTATCTCTAAATAAAGCCGTTAAAACCCCTTCAGGATCAGCAAAAAACGAAGAAAAAAATTCTAAAATCATATCCATAGCTAATCCTTTATAACACAATAAATATCATTGCAATATTCTTTAAGAGCCTTTAAGCCACCTATATTTATATCTATTAAAAAGCAACTTTTTATTTCACTTGCACCAGCTAATTTTAATAATTTCATACAGGCAATACTAGTGCCTCCAGTTGCTAATAAATCATCCATAAAAAGAACTTTTACATCTTTTTTGCCTAAAAATGCGTCCTTTTTCATCTCTACTTTATCGCTTCCATACTCTAAATCATATTCAACGCTAATTACATCTCCAGGAAGCTTATTTTTCTTTCTAATAGGAACAAAAGGAATATTTAAAACAGCACCTAAAGCAGCTGCAAATATAAAGCCACGACTTTCAGCTCCTACAATGAAATCAAAGCTTTCATTTTTATATTTTTCTTTTAAATGAGAAATTAGCATATTCCAACCATCATTATCTGCTAAAAGTGTAGTAATATCAGCAAAGATTATGCCTTCTTTTGGATAGTTTGCATATCTTTTAATCTTTTGATTTAATAATTTTTCTATTTCCATAGTTTTTCCTTATAGTAAGCTTTCAATTTTTGCTTCTAATTCTTTGATTTTTGCGTTTAATTTATTGTTTTCTAAACGATATTGAGAATTTCTTGTTCTTAAGCTTGTTAATTCGCTTTTTACCTTGTCTAATTCTTCGTTTAATACATCAATGTTTCCAAGTGATCGTTGGAGTTGGGTTTGTAGCTTTCTCATAACCACTTCAGTATCGTCAAAATTTGTCTTTAAAAACTCTTTTGAAGCTCTTTCTTTATTTAGCAAAGACCTATAATAATAAGTCATTACAATAAAATATATGCAAATACAAACTAAAGCAGTAATTACCATCCATATAAATAGCATTCAATTTCCTAGCTTACGCACTCTAATTTCATGCCTTCCACCTAGAAAAGGCGTATTAATAAAAGTAAGTATTAGCTCTTTTGCTAAGTCAAAATCAATAAATCTAGCTCCAAGTGAAATAACATTAGCATCATTATGTTCTCTTGCTAATTGTGCGTATTCTTTAGAGTGGCAAAGTGCTGCACGGATGTGCGAATGGCGATTTGCTGCTATGCTAATTCCTATTCCTGTGCCACAAATTATAACTCCGATTGAATTAGGATTATTCTTAAGCTCATTTGCTAACTTATTCGCATAATCAGGATAATCAACGCTCTCATCGCTATCGCAACCTAGATTTATACATTCATAATCTTTAGAAAAATAATCAATCAAATCAAACTTTAGTTTAGTTGCTGCATGGTCGTTTGCAAAATAAATTCTCATCGTTTCCCTTATAATATAAATGTTTTTTAGTTTAATATTTAAGAGTTAATTAATAATACTCTCTAGCTTCTCGCTTTAAATCTCTTTCTTTAATGCTTTGGCGTTTATCGTGAAGATTTTTACCTTTTGCTAAAGCTAGAGTTCCTTTTAAAATTCCACGCTTAAAATAGCAATTTAATATCACTAAAGTATAACCATCGGTGCTGATTTTACCTATTAATTTATCAATTTCTGCTCTTTTTAAAAGTAGTTTTCTAGCACGCCTATCTTCGTGCGAAAAATACTTATTATCAGTATTCATATGTCCTACATGTGAATCAAGTAGCCAAGCTTCGCCTTTAATAATTCTTACAAAAGAATCTTTTAAGTTTATTTTGCCGTGTCTAATAGCTACAACTTCACTACCTTGTAATACAAAGCCACATTCATAAGTATCTATAATGCTGTATTCAAATCTAGCTTTTTTATTTTCTGCAACGCTTTTCATTAATTTCCTTAAAATGAATATATAAGCCCGATTTTAGCGTAATTTTGATTAGCAATTAAGCTTAAGCGATAATTTTTATAATCATAATATGAATTAAAATTTATATGAGATTTATCAAAACTAAGCTTTATTCCAAAATTACTAAAATCCTTTACAAAGCCAAGAGCTAAACCATAATTATTAGCCCCAACAAACAAACCATTGTAAGAATATCCTAAGAAAAAATTAGCAAAAGTTCTAGCCTTTTTGTATCTAATTCCTAATTCAAATTCGTAGCTAAAATTATTAAATTCACTTATACTTATAGGAGAAAAATAGTTTTTATTAAAAGAAAATAAATTTAAACTATGAGATAATTTATCATTTAAACTTAGCAAAGTAATTAAAAAATTAGAACTATTAAAACCATCATACTCATAAAATAAAGCTGCTTTATAAAAATTAATTTTTTTATTAGTATTAAGCGAAACAAATCTTAAAGGAATTAAACTTTTTTTTAAACTAACATCATATTTTTTTGCATATTCACTTAAGGCTGATGAGCAATTTTTGCCTAAAAATGTATAAGTATCAAGAGTGTCGCTTTCATAAAATAAAGCCGATAAATTAGCTTCTTCGCTATCATTTAAATTTAGTGGATAGCACTCAACAGATCTTTTATCATCTTCATAAAACTTTACTAATTTGTCTTTAGGCAAAATTTGTAAAATTCCTTCTACACCAAAAAGCGCTAATAAATTATCTTTAACATTTAAATCGCTGTTTAAATTAAAACTAACAGCTTTATTATTATATGCTAAAAATAAATGCCCGAACATAGTATCAAGCCGCTTATAATCTTCGCTCACATAACAAACACTAATTTCACTAGCTTTTACAAAAATACTTAAAATCAATAAAAATACAAATCTCATCTTATTATTTTACTTTTTTTGTTAGCATAAAAGTAAAAAAGGAGAAATAATGCAAATAATTGAATTATTTAAAAATGTAAAATATCCTAATTTTCAAAAGGATATTGTAAGTTTTGGCTTTGTTAAAAAATGCGAATTAGCAGGCGATATTATTTTAATGGATATTGAAATTCCAGCTACTAGCATTGAAGTTGCAAACGCTATAAGAAACGAATGTGAAGCAATAGCAAGAAATAATAATTATAAACTAGAGCTTAAAATCATTCAACCAAAACTAGAAGAGCCAGAAATAAAAAGACCAAAAATCAAAAATCTAGCTCCACAAATTAAGCATTTTGTAATGATTAGTAGTGGAAAAGGCGGTGTTGGCAAAAGCACAACAACTCTAAATCTAGCACTAAGCTTAGCAAAATTAGGCAAAAAAGTTGGAGTATTAGATGCTGATATTTATGGACCTAATATGCCTAGAATGCTTGGAGCTGAAGATGAAAAACCAGTAGTAGTAGGCAATAAACTTCGCCCTATTAAAGCTTATGGAATTGAGCTTATGAGTATGGGAAATCTAATTGAAGCAGGACAAGGACTAATGTGGAGAGGGTCTATGGTTATGAAAGCGATTGAGCAATTATTAAGCGATGTTCTTTGGAGTGAGCTTGATGTGTTATTGCTTGATATGCCTCCTGGAACTGGTGATGCGCAAATTACTTTAGCTCAAAGCGTGCCTGTTAGTGCAGGAGTTTGCGTTAGCACTCCACAAGCTGTAAGCCTTGATGATAGCAGAAGAGCTATGGATATGTTTGCTAAATTAAACATACCTGTTGCAGGAATAGTTGAAAATATGAGTGGTTTTATATGTCCTAATTGCGAGATTGAGCATGAGATTTTTGGTAAAGGTGGAGCACTTAATTTAGCTCATGAATATGATTGCTCTATTTTAGGCTGTATTCCTATTGATTTATCTATTAGAAGTGGTGGAGATAGTGGCAAGCCTGTATCAATGTGCGAGCCAAACTCAGTTGTAGCTAAAAGATACGAAGAAGCTGCGTTTAAATTAATTGAGTTTTTAAACACTGCAAAGGCTGATAATTCTAGTATTCAACCAACTTCAAATACCCCAGCTTGTCATTAAACAAAATCCTAATTCAAATTCTTTTAGAATTTGAATTAGGAAATTAAAACTATCTTTGAAATTGTATTATTACAATAATATATTTATTAAAATATTAATCTTACAAATGTTTGAATAAAAATTGAATTTAAAACTCAATAATATTTTTAGCTTTTTAAAAATTTAAAAACCAAATTCCTAATTCAAATTCTCTTTATTTTTGATATATAAAAACCCAAATATTTTAATTTTTTATTTAATTCTAATATTTTGCTTTTACTTACTAAAAATAGATTATTTCAAATAGTTTTAAAGAATTTGGATTTAGAATTTGATTTTTTAAATTCGCGTAAAATTTTAAAAATAAACCTTATCTTTTAATCAAGATAAAAGCAATTAAAATAACAAGTAGTTAAATTAAGAAATTGATTTTAAATTCATGATATTTGTTTAAAGAATTTGAAATAGGAATTTGAAATTCCTATCTTATAAAGTTTGATTTAGAGTTGAAGTATTTTTGTATTCTTGCTTATAGCCATTTACTTCTATGCTGTCTTTTAACATTTCTTCTAGCATAGAATCATAAAATTCTTTTACTGATAATACATATCTTGCATATTCTTTATTTTTTGCTAATAAATAATTTAAATTAAATCTTAATTGCTGTAATAAATCATTAGTTTTTTCGCTTAAAACATCAGTTAAGTTGCCGTTATTTTTATTTGCTAAATCTAATAATGCCATATCCAAAGCTTTTTTTTCTTTTAAAAAAGCATTTAAAGCATCTAATTTTTCTTTATTTTGGCTATCTAATCTATCTTTTCTAGCTTCCCTTATATCTGCAATTCCTTGTTCTGTAAGCTTGATGATAGTTAGTAATAAATTATTTGCAGTGCTTAATCTTTTTTCTATCATCAGCTTAACTCATTTAAAATAGCGTTTGCAGTAGCCCTTAAATCTATTTTATAAGTTCCATTAGCAATTTGCTCTGCAATTGCAGCTGCTTTTGGACTAAGAGAGCTTTGTTTTACATCGCTTTTGTTATCAACATTCTCGCTTTTACTTAACTTAGGTTTTAAAATATCTTGACTTGAATAAGCCATAGATGAACTAACTGAGTTTAACATCTTTCAACCTTTTTTAATAATATTTTCTACTATATCGGACAAAGTTTAAAAATCTTTATAGTCTTTCTTTTAAAAAATTAAATAAAATTTCTGAAAAGCCAAGCCCCCCGCTTAAAGCCTTACTCATAGCATCATTATACATAGAGCCATAAATATCATCGGCTGCATCTTTGCCAAACAAAGGATTTTCAATCTTTAAGCTAATATCTAAAACATTTTTTATCATAAAAGCTTCAAAAGCATCGGTTTGCTCTCTTAATAATTTTTCATCAATATTTTGAGTCTTAAACTCTAAATTATTTGCTATATCAAAATGCTTTTTCTTCTCTAATTCATTTGTTTTTTTCTCTAAAATATTAGCAAAATCGCTTTTTTCATTCTCACTTAGTTTTATTAAAGTATTTGTATTAGGTAAAGTATTTTTATAAGTACTTTCATATATTTTTGACAAATCCATTATAAAATCTCCAATTCAGCATTAATAGCACCTGCTTGTTTTAGATTTTTAATAATAGTAATAACATCAGCAGGACTTGCTCCTAATTTATTTAAAGCTCTTGTAATGTTTGCAAGAGTTATTTTATCGTTTGCAATTCTTAAAATATTTGCACTCGTATCAATTACACTTCCATCTTTTAAATCAACTTCATTATCTTTTAACTCATAAGGTCTTTTTGGCTCAATTTTAATTGTAATATTTCCATGAGAAATCAAAACAGGGCTAACTTCAACATCAATTCCACTAATAATAGTTCCTGTTTTTTCATTTATTATAATTTTACTATTTGCATTCACTTCGCCTGCATCAAGACTTAAAACCTTAGCTATAAAATCAACTGCACTTTCTTCTTCAGGACGCTCTATTATTATTGTTTTACCATCGGTTGCTCTTGCAATATCTAAATCAAATGCTTTATTAATTGAGTTTTTAATCTTGCTAGCTAATGCAAAATCATTTTGTTTTAAGCTAAGAGTTATCATATTTTGATTACTAAAGTCAAAGCCAACTTCACGCTCAATACTAGCTCCATTAGTAATCTTTGCATTAGTCATACTAGCACCTTTTCCACTACTATCAATACTTAAAGCTCCTTGCGCTAAAGCATAAATATTGCCATCAACACCCTTTAAAGCACTCAGTAAAAGTGTGCCACCTTTAAGACTTTTCGCATCTCCTAAAGAAGCCACATTCACATCTATTTTATCCCCTGCTTTAGCAAATGCAGGTAACTTTGCACTTATCATAACTGCTGCTGTGTTTTTACTTTTGATATCATCAGGACTTATTTTTATATTCATTGAACCTAGCATATTAGCAATTGATTGAATGGTAAATTCACTACTAGAACCATCTCCGCTACCATTAAGACCTACAACTAGACCATATCCTATTAATTCATTATCTCTTACCCCAACAATATTTGCAACATCTTTTATAGAAGTTGAAAAAAGATAGCCACAAAACACAAAAATAAAAACTATAAAACGCATAAATTTTCCTTATTATAAATATGTTTAATAAAGCAAATCATATTCCATATTTTTTACAAAAACATTAACCAATTACTAAAGGAGCTTTTGTAAAATCAAGGAATTACTTTCAATTTTTAAGGATAATAAATGCACGATAGTTTATTTTTGTTTAGCGAATTTATTACTGATGATATTAAAATGGCTTATTTAATTCATCTAGTTTTAGTTCTTGCAATAATTTTAGTTCTAGCAAAAGCTGCCACTTCTAAAATGCAATTAGTTCCAAAAGGTGTTCAAAATATCATGGAAATGTTCTTAGAAGGCGTATTAAATATGGGTAAAGATACAATAGGTTCAAAAGAAGCTTCTTTAAAATATGTTCCTTTAATTGCTACTTTAGGTCTTGTTGTTTTTGTTAGCAATATGATAGGAATTATCCCAGGTTTTGAGGCTCCAAGTGCTAGTTTAAATTTAACACTTCCTTTAGCTGTTATTGTATTTTTTTACTATCATTATGAAGGTATAAAAACTCAAGGAGTTTGTAAATATTTTAAACATTTCTTAGGGCCTGTTAAACTTATTTCTCCACTTATGTTTGTTGTAGAAGTGATTTCACACTTTTCTCGTATTGTTTCATTATCATTCCGTTTATTTGGAAATATAAAAGGTGATGATTTATTCTTAGGAGTTATCTTAACTCTAGTTCCATTCGTTGCACCACTTCCACCATATTTTCTATTAACCTTTATGGCTTGCTTACAAACATTCGTATTTATGATACTTACTTATGTATATATTGCAGGTGCTATTGCACTTGATGAGGAGCATTAATGGAATTTGAAGTAGTAATCGGTCTTGAAGTTCATACACAACTAAACACAAAAACTAAAATCTTTTGCTCATGCGCAACAAGTTTTGGAGAAGTTGCTAACACTAATGTTTGCCCTGTATGTTTAGCTTTACCAGGTGCTTTACCGGTATTAAATAAAGAAGCTTTACAAAAGGCAATATATTTTGGTAAAGCTATCAATGCAAAAATAAATGAAGTAAGTATTTTTAATAGAAAAAATTATTTTTATCCTGACTTACCTAAAGCTTATCAAATATCTCAATTTGATGTAGCAATTGTAGAAGGTGGAAAACTTGAAATTGAAGGCGATTTTGGTAAAAAAACAATAGGAATTACAAGAGCGCACTTAGAAGAAGATGCAGGTAAAAATATTCACGAAAATGATAATTCTTTAGTAGATTTAAATCGTGCAGGAACTCCGCTTTTAGAAATAGTAAGCGAACCAGAAATCAGAAGTGCAGATGAAGCAGTTGCATATCTTAAAAAACTTCATTCTATTATAAGATTTTTAGATATTAGCGATGCAAATATGCAAGAAGGTTCATTTAGATGTGATGTAAATATCTCAATTCGCCCTAAAGGTGATGAGAAATTTTATACAAGAGTAGAAATTAAAAACCTAAATAGTTTTAGATTTATTCAAAAAGCTATTGAATACGAAAAAGAAAGACAAATAGCAGCTTGGATGGATGGTAAATACGAAAGCGAAATAGTTCAAGAAACAAGATTGTTTGATACAACAAGACTTGTAACAAAATCTATGAGAAGTAAAGAAGAAGCAGCTGAATATAGATATTTTGCTGACCCTGATTTATTACCTGTATTAGCTACTAAAGAGATGATTGATGTAAAAATTCCAGAATTAGCAGATGAAAAAATAGCTCGTTATATGAGTGAATACGGAATAAAAGAAGATGATGCAAAGGTTTTAGTAAGTTCTCTTGAAATGGCTAAATTCTTTGAATATTTAATAGAAAGTGGTTGCTCGGCTAAACTTAGCACCACATGGCTTAGTGTAGAACTTATGGGACTTTTAAAAGGTGAATTAAATATCACAAACTCTCCTGTAAGTAAAGAAAAATTAGCAGATTTAATCAAGGCAATTGATAGCGGAGAAATTTCAAATAAAGCAGGAAAAGATGTTTTAGCATATTTATTTGAAAATGATATTAGCGTAAGTGAATGTATTGAAAAACTTGGCTTAAAACAAGTTAGTGATGATGGTGCAATAAATGCAATCATTGATGAAATTCTAGCTAAAAACACAGATAAAGTAGAAGAATATAAATCAGGTAAAGATAAATTATTTGGTTTCTTTGTAGGTCAAGTAATGAAAGAAGGAAAAGGTGCCTTTAATCCTGCAAAAGTAAATGAGCTTTTAAAGGCTAAGCTTGGATGATTAGCGTAATAGGCTCAGGTAAGTGGGGTAGCGCAATAGCTCATGCTATCTCACTTAATAATAAAGTAAATATTTGTCCTTTTAATAAAAAAGATGGAGATTATATAAGTATAGATGAAGCTAAAAAAAGCGAATATTTAGTATTTGCTTTGAGCGCTCAAGGAACTTATGATTATCTTAAGACTAATTTCGCAAATATAAATAACAATAAAGTTTTAATCGCATCAAAAGGTATTTATGAAGATATGTTCTTGCATGATATATTTTCAAAATTTTTTCATAAAGAAAATATATGTGTTTTAACAGGTCCATCATTTGCAGCCGAAGTGAGCAAAAATTTACCAACGGCTTTAGTAATTAGTGGAATTAATGAGAATTTGAATCAGGAATTTGCAGCCTTTTTTCCAAACTTTATTAAAACATACACAGATACTGATGTAATCGGTGCAGAGATTTGTGGTGCTTATAAAAATATAATAGCAATTGCAAGTGGGATTTGTGATGGATTAGAACTAGGCAATAATGCAAGAGCTGCTTTAATATCTCGTGGTCTTATTGAAATTACTAGATTTGGTAAATTTTTTGGAGCAAGAGATAATACATTTTTAGGACTTAGTGGGGCTGGGGATTTATTTTTAACTGCAAGCTCAACACTTTCTAGAAATTATAGAGTTGGTTTAATGCTTGCAAAAGGGTATTCAAAAGAGCAAATATATAAGGAGTTACAAGAAGTTGCCGAAGGAATTGCCACTACAAAATCAGTGTGTAAAATCGCTAAAACTAATAATATTTATTGCCCTATTGCAAATGAAATATCATTAATTTTAGATGGAAAAGATGTAAAAATAAGCTTACAAGATTTACTTAAAAGATGAAAAAGTTATTAATATTAATATTTGCAATAAGCATAGGCTATTCTTCAAATTTATCAAACATAAGTACACAAAGACTAGCAGGGCAAATGATTATGATAGGCTTTAATGGAAAAGACATTAAAGAATACACAATAAGAAAGCTAGGTCAAGAAGCAAGCTTAGGAAAATTAGGCGGTATTGTATTTAGAGCAAATAATTTTACCGATACAGAACAAGCAAAAAAACTAATAAAAAGATTTAAAAATATAGCGATAGTAAATCCATTATTTTTAGCAATTGATTATAAAGATTTAGATAAAAATTATGATTTTATGTATTTTAAAGAGCCTGATTTTATAAATCAAACACTTAATATAAACGATGCAAGACTTAGCTACTTAAAAACAGCACTAAACCTAAAAGAACTAGGGTTAAACCTAAATCTAAGCCTTGGAGTAAATACTCAAATTACAAATAATTTATTAGATAAGCTTAGTATTTATGCAAGAGAATATTCAGACGCATTTAGACAAAGCAATATTTTAGTATCAGCAAAAACATTTCCTGGCGATATGAATTACTTAGAAAAAGAAGTAAAAGACTATAAAATAAGCTTTTTGAAGCCATTTTATGATTTTTCACAAACAAATAAAGTAGATATGATCATGATCTCAAATAAAATTTATCCTATGCTAGATACAAATCCAGCAGTAATGTCAAAAAAAATCATAAATATTTTAAAAAATGATTTAGCTTATAAAGGCGTTATTATAAGTGATGATATTTTAGGTGGAGATTTAGATAATATTGACTTTAGTGAAAGAATAATAAATAGTATAAATGCAGGTGTTGATATATTGTATTTTGGATTATCAAAAATCAAATACGGAGATACAGCAAGCTATGTAGTAGATATAATCACAAAAGCTGTAAATGATGGTAAAATCACTAGAAAAAGGCTTGAAGAATCGTATTTAAAAATAACTAGCCTAAAAGAAAAATTATGATAAAACAATTATTAGATGAAGCAGCAAGTGTTAAAAATACTTTAGATAACCTTTATTCTCATCCTGACCCATTACAAGTTGTTTATGATAATATAAATCATAAAGATATAGAATTTATTGCACTTATTTGTGCTTTATTTGCTTATGGAAATGCAGGAGCTATTGTTAAATTTTTAAAAAAACTTGATTTTTCACTACTTGATAAAAGTGATAATGAAATTAAAGAACTTAATAATTTATATAGATTTCAAAACTCACAAGATGTAGCACAGATTTTTATAAGTTTAAAAAGGTTTAAAGAAAAAACAAGCATAAAAGACTTTAGCCATAAAATATACAAATCTAGCAAAGAAAATAAATTACTAAATGTAATTTATGCCTTTATTAATGAAATTTATTCTTTAAATGATTATAGAAGTGCTGGTTATGAGTTTTTCTTTAGCAAGGTAAATAAAACAAGTGCTTATAAAAGATATTGCATGTATTATCGTTGGATGGTAAGAAATGATAATTTAGATTTAGGTTTATTTAATGAGATAAACCCAGCTGATTTATTAATGCCACTTGATACACATACACATAAAATGGGCTTAAAATTAGGGCTAATTACAAGAAAACAAGCCGATCAAAAATGTATGCTTGAGCTAAGCAAGGCTTTAAGAGAATTTTGTCCGAATGATCCTTTAAAATACGATTTTGCACTTTATAGAATATCACAAACTAATGATGAAAAAGCCTTAAACGAGCTTATTAAAAATGCCATATCTTAGCCTAATTCAAGAAATAATCGTATTAATCTCAGCTACTTTTGCAGGATTTATTGACGCTATTTGCGGTGGTGGCGGTCTTATTATAATTCCCATGCTAATAGCCTTTGGATTAGGAGAGCAACTTGCAATAAGCACGCATAAATTTCAAGCAATGTTTGCAATGCTTTGTTCTTTTTCTACGCTTTTTAAATATATTGAGTTTAAAAAGCTATTTTTAGGCATAATTTTTAGCCTAATAGGTGGAATAATTGGTGCTAGAGTTTTAATCATAATAAATCCTGAACCATTAAAACCGATTATTTTATTTACACTTTTAGCCATATTTATCTATTCTATATTTAATTCAAAACTAGGCTCAATTAAAGCAAAACAAATAATGAGCGAAAAATTATTTTATCCATTATTTGGCTTATTAATAGGCTTTTATGATGGCTTTTTAGGGCCTGCTACGGGTTCGTTTTGGATATTTGCTAGCATTAGTCTAATAGGACAAGATATAAAACAAGCTAGTATTAATGCAAAAGCTTTATGTATGGCAAGCGGAATGATTTCTCTTCTTGTATTTATAATAGATTTTAATATTTATTATTCGCTTGGCTTTAAAATGGCTGCTTGTGGGATATTTGGAGCATTTTTAGGAGCTAAGTTTGTTCTAAAATATAAAAGCACATCAATTAAAAAAATCTTTTTAACAATAGTATTTTTAACCCTTTCTAAGCTAAGTTATGAATATTTTATGAATTAAATGCTTAACAATTTTTAAAACTTACACGAATTATCAAACCAAATTCCTATTTTAAATTCTTCTGCCCTACCCTTTAAAAACAAAGGAATTTGAAATAGGAATTAGACTTTTGTTTAAGCTAAAATTAGATTTTATAATTCACAGGTATTAAAACATTTTAAATCTAATACCTAATTCGTAATTCTTTGATTATTCTAAATATCAAGTTATCTTGATATTTAGAATTTTATAATATATTTTCAAAATTAAATTATTTTAAAGGATTTTTTATGGAATTTACAAGCGAAAAATTACTCTCATTTTTTTATGAGTTTTTGTTTTTAACTGCTGAAATAAGCTTTTTATTTATTTTTATCAATATGATTATGTTTTATATTAATTCAAGGTATAGCTTTAATAAATATTTAAAAAATAATGTTTTTTCATATTTTATAGCAATATTTTTAGGCTCAATTACTACTTTTTGTTCTTGTTCAACTATACCTGTTTTTAATTCTTTAATTAAAAACAATATTAATCACGGAGTAGCTAGTGCTTTTTTACTAACTTCGCCATTAATTAATCCTATGCTAATTACTATGCTACTTAGTGCATTTGGTTTTAGCATAACTTTTTATTACATTATTTATATAGTTATATTTGTATTTATTATAAGCTATTTAATAGGTTTAATACCTGCAAGATTGCTATTAAAAGATATTATAACTAAAGAATTTCAGTTCAATCAAAATGTCAAGCTTAATTTATATGAATGTCTATACAAATCTTTAAAATCATATAAGGATATTTTTTATTATGTATTATTTGGTATGTTAATAGGTGCTTTTTTGCATAATTTTATGCCTGTTGAGTTTATTAAAGATTATTTATCTAGTTTTGGAATTTATGGTATATTTTTAGCTAGTTTTGTTGGTTTATTACTTTATATACAAACTTGCTTGATTATTCCACTAGGAGTAACTTTAATAAATGTTGGGTTTCCTATCGGTATATTTTTTAGCTTTTTGATTGCTGGTGGCGGCTGCTCTTTACCAGAACTTATACTCTTAAAATCAATGTTTAAAACTCGCATGATGATTATATTTATACTTAGTGTTCTTGCTATGGCAAATGTTTTTGGGATATTGCTTTATTTATTTTACTAAGGAATTTTTATGAAAGTAGCTTTTATTTGCGTGCATAATTCTTGCAGAAGCCAAATCGCTGAAGCTTTAGCAAAATCAAAAGGCTTAAAAGGAATTGAGTTTTATTCAGCAGGAACATCTTTAAAGCCTATTAATCCTAAGGCTATTAAATATCTAAAAAGCGAGTTTGATATAGATATAAGCAAAGAAAAATCAAAGCTAATTGATAGCCTTACTGATATTGATTATGTGATAACTATGGGGTGTAATGTAAAATGCCCTAGCTTAAAGCATAATATCGCAAGGCTTGATTTTGGAGTAGCTGACCCTAGTGAATATGATGAAAAAGAATTTATTAAAACAATTTATGAAATAGACAAAAAAATCAATGAATTTTTAAAAAACATAGGAGTTTTAGATGAAAAATGATATTAGTTTTTTTGAAAAAAACTTAAGTTTTTGGGTGATTATATGTATGATAATTGGCACTTTGCTTGGCTATCTTATGCCTAATTTTGCTAATGTTTTAAAATCATTAGAATACGCAAATATATCTTTTATAATGCTAATTTTGCTTTGGGTTATGATAATACCTATGTTTTTAAAAATTGATTTTACAAGTCTAAAACATAGCCTTCAAAATCCAAAAGGTTTATATTTAACTTGGTTTATAAATTGGCTTTTTAAACCATTTTTGATGTATTTAGTAGCGATTTTATTTTTTAAGTATATTTATAATTTTGAAAATTATTATGAATTTTTAGCTGGTGCTGTCTTGCTTGGGGTTGCACCTTGCACCGCTATGGTATTTGTATGGGCTAAGCTAACTCGTGCAAATGCTAATTATACTTTGATACAAGTTGCTAGTAATGATTTGATAATTTTGTTTGCCTTTGTGCCTATATCTTCATTTTTACTTAATAGGAGTGATATTAGCATTTCATTTACAACGCTAATTTTATCTACAATTTTATATGTATTTTTACCACTTTTTATAAGCGTTTTTATAAGGCATAAAGTAATTAAGAAAAAAGGTTTAGAGTATTACGAAAAATCATTTTTGCCTAGTTTTGATAGATTTACAATGCTTGGGCTTTTGCTAACTTTGATAACTATTTTTATTTTTCAAGGGCAAAATATCATAAATAATCCTATTTTGATAGTTCTTATTTCAATAGTTTTAATCATTCAAACTTTTATTGTTTTTTTAGTAGGATTTTATTTATCACTAAAGTTAAAACTACCATTTGAAATAGCTTCAGCAAGTATTTTAATAGGTGCTTCAAATTTCTTTGAACTTGCTGTTGGAGTTAGCATTGCTTTGTTTGGACTTGGCTCTTTTGCTACCTTAGTTTGTGTTGTTGGCGTGCTTGTTGAAGTGCCATTAATGTTGTTTTTGGTAAAAATTGTTAATATAAATAAAAATAGATTTAAGGACTAAGATGAAAGATTTGTTAAATTACACAGCGGCGATAAACGATGAAACAAGACTTAAAATAATAGCTTTTTTAGACATTCATAAAAAGCTTTGCGTTTGTGAGATATGTGAGAGTTTTGATATGATACAATCTCGTATTTCAAGGCATTTAAAGATTTTAAAAGATGCGGAATTATTAATTGCAAGTAGAGATGGTGCTTTTGTTTTTTACGAGATAAATTATGATAATTTTCATACAAAACTAACATTAGAATTATTAAAAAATAAAAACATTAAGCTACCTATGTTAAAGAAAATTGAGTGCTAAAACAAAAAGAATTTGAATTAGGAATTTAAAACTAAAAATATTAAAATATCTTTGTTTTTCAAGGATATTTATAGGTATTTTTAGTATATGATTTTTTAAGGCTTTTTGCTAATTTATTTTATTATTATTACTTGCTTTTATTTTGAATAAATCTTCAAATAAATTTAAATAAAATTATTTTAGCTATTTGTAAGTTTTTTGCCTAAAGTAAAGTTTATTAATTTTAGCTAATTTAATCTGCGTTTTAATTCCTAGTTTATAAGAAATAAAAATTATAAGAATTTGAAATAGGAATTTGAATTATAAATCATAATTCAAATTCTTAGGTTTTATTTTTTAATTATTACTTCATATTTATTTTTTTCTTTTTCTTCTTTTAGTGCGTCTGCAACTTTTTTAGTTCCTAAACAAGCATAGCTATCGCCTAATTCGCAACCTTTTTTATAATATTTTAAAGCCAAATCATAGCTAAACTCAGCCCCATTCCCACTAAAATGCATATCTCCTAACTTCGTGCAAGATTTTGCTAAAGGAGAATATTTTCTATCACAACCTTTTAAAAGGCATCTTTTAGCTTCTTTGCCATTTCCTACTTTTAAATACTCTATCGCATACATATAAGCTTTATCTTTATCAGCTCCCATAGGGCAAGTTGATGGGAGCATATATCTTTTGCCATTTCTAACATAATAAGTATTATATGGGTCATAAGTGTTTTTTGAGCTTATATCGTTTGGATTATAAGAGTTTTGATTATTAGTATTTGCTTGATTTTGATAATAATTATTTACGATATTTTCTATTCTTTGCTTTGCATTTTTTGTAGCATTTACTTTATTGCAAGCCACTGAACCTTTGCAAGCTTTATTATAATATAAAAGCGCTTTGTCAAGATCGGTATTAACACCATCTCCCATATAGTATTTATCGCCTAATTCTTCACAAACTTTATAATTTTTATTATTGCAATCTTTCTCAAGGCTTGCTAAATTGTTTTGATTATTTGTAAAAAAATCTTGATTATTCATAAGAAAATTATGAATTTTGCTTAATTTATCACAAGAAGCACCATTTCCACTTGCACACTCTACTTGATATTGTTTTATAATTTTCGCAATAGCTTCTCCTTCATTTGCCATTACAAAAACACCAAATAAGCTTAATAAAAATAATTTTTTCATAATATCTCCTTATTTTTTAAATAAAAATTAAATATTATAAAAATATTATAAATATTTATTAAATAGCTTTTTATAAGCAAGCGCTTATAAAAAGCCTAATTTTAATCTAATTTCTTTCCTAGTTTAAAGCCTAAATCTTCTAAGATTTCTCTTAATTCATCTTCATCATGATCGGTTATGATTGTTTTTAAATCATCACTAAAGCTAACATTGTCTAATTCATTTTTAATTTTATTTACACAATGAGAGCAATTTACATTAAATATTTCATATTTACTCATGTGCTAGCTCCTTTTAATTGTTTTCCGTATTTAGGGAATTTTAATTTCTTAATCGCTGTGCTTTCAATCTGTCTTACACGCTCACGAGTAATTTTAAGTTCTGTTCCTATTTCTTCAAGCGTTCTATCACTTTCGTCTTCTGTTAAGCCAAAGCGTAATTTAATAACGGTTTTCTCACGCTCGTTTAATTGCTCTAAAACTCCGTTAATTTGCTCTTTTAAATCTTCTTTTAAGATATGCTCAAGTGGGCTAATGCTACTTCTATCTTCTACGCTATCGCCAAATCTTCCATCATCATCACTTCCAACAGGAGCATCAAGGCTAACAGGCTCTTTTGCAATCTTCATAACTTGCTTAACCTTATCTTCACTCATTCCGATTTCTTTAGCAATTTCATCTATTGTTGGCTCTTTTCCACATTCTTGAACACGCTTTTTGCTAAATTTATTAATCTTATTAATAGTATCAATCATATGTATTGGAATTCTAATAGTTCTAGCCTGATCAGCTACTGCACGGCTAATTGCTTGTCTAATCCACCAAGTTGCATAGGTTGAGAATTTATATCCACGCTTGTATTCAAACTTATCAACAGCCTTCATAAGACCGATATTTCCTTCTTGAATAAGATCTAAGAATGCTAAACCACGATTAGTATAGCGTTTTGCAATACTTACAACCAATCTTAAGTTTGATCTTGCCATTTTACCTTTTGCAGTATCGCTAATATTTTTACCACGCTTAATTTGCTCTAAAATCTCTTTTAATCTTTCTTTATCCATATCAAAGCAATTTTCGCTAGCTTCCTTTGTCTGGAATAATTTCTTAATTTCCATATATGTGCTTACCATTGTATTTTCAAGTGCAAGTTCAGCGATTTCTTCTTTGCTTAGATTTGTGATATTATCTAAGATTTTTTTATGTCTTTCTTTTAGTTCATCGCTAAACATAGGCAAGCGGTATTCTAAGCGTTTTAATTCTTTATCAAAATCTACATCGCTTTTTAAAACAGTTTCCATAGATTTTACAATTTCATTAATTAGCTTAGAAGTTGGTCCTAGTGCTAATAATTTTTCTTTTAAAATATTTTTCTTAAACGCAATATTTATATGATTTTGTAATTCATCTTTGCTAAGTTGTTCTTTATGTGAGCTTTTTAGCCATTCTTTTTTAGCTTTTTCTAAAGCTTTAAAGCTTTCTATTACTTTGATTGCTCTTTTATCTTCTTTTAAAGATTTTGCTGGCTTTCTTTCTTCATCGCCATCTTCAAGCTCATCTTCTTCTAATTCTTCTTCGTTTTCTTCTTCGTCATTATCAAAGTTTTTAAATAGCTCTTTTACACGACGCTCACGATTAATTAAAGCATCTTTATAATCAAGTATGAAATCAATCAAATAAGGAACGCTACAAAAAGCATCAATGATTATATCTTCTCCTAGCTCAATTCTTTTACTAATTTCTACTTCTTCTTCTTTGCTTAATAAATCAATTTGACCCATTTCACGAAGATACATTCTAACAGGGCTTTCACTTCTACTGATTTCGCTTAAATCATAATCCTTGCTTAAATCACCCTCAAGCTCGTTTTCTCTTAATAATTCTCTTTGCTTTGCTCGCTCTTTTGCTTCTTTTAGATTTCTCATTTTAGCAATTTCTGCTGAGCTTAGAAGATTTACATTATATTCTTTTACTAGATTTTTAATAGTTTTTATATTTGCTGCTGTTGGAGCTTTTTTAAATAACTTAACTATCATTTCATAGGTTAAATAATCATCTGTATTGTCCTTAAACAAAACCTCTAATTCTTTATCTAAATCTGCCATTTTTGCTCCTTTTTGAAAAAACTTACATTATACAAAAAATTAATAAATTAAGGATTATTTAAAAAAGAATTTGAATTCGGAATTTCAAATCAAATTCCTATTTTAAATTCTATAAATTATATCTATATTTACAACCAAAGAAATCAAAACAAGGCTCTTCTAAATAAGCTCTATTTACATTACCACAATTATCAATCTCAAGTTTATCAGTGAATTTATAAGCTAAACTACTATCTGTTTTTGTATATAAATACTCTAAATATCCATTATTTATCTTAAATCCTTCATAAAAAAACACAATATCATACCTATAAGGAGTAGATAAAAACAATGGTCTTTCTAATAGTTTTTCTAAATAATTTTTAGTATTTAATTTATGTTGATTTAATTTTTCTAATTTGTATAATTTTAAATCATCAAAACTCTTAACCTCATCAAGGGTATAAAAATAAACCCTATCTTTTTCATATTTATTAGCTATATTTTTATAATAAATTTTTGTTTTATGTATTAAATCATTAATTCCTCTTCTTAAAAGCTCATCTTTACTTAAAATCTCATTATCTTTTACACAATATCCAAGCAAATCTTTTTCATAACTACTCTTTAAAACATAACTAAAATCATTAAAACTAGAATAATCAACGATAGTTCTAACAAAAAGCGCTTCAAAACTAATGATTACAATACTAATGAGTAAAAATTTTTTAAAGCTAATTTTTCTAATTATTTTAATAATTAATAAAATTAAAATCGTAAAAATCGCTAAAGATATTAAAGGATAAGCAGCATCAAAAAGCTTAAAAGCCCTCCATACAAAATAAAAAAATTCTAAAAAAACACCGATAAAAATAAAAAATCCAAATAGTAAAGAAAGTAAAATTTGCATAGAAATTCCCCTAAAATAGGGAATTTTATCTATCTTCTAATTTGTAATTATTCACAAAATCAGCATTATTGATATTTTCAACGCTTCTTCCACCAAAACCTATGTGAGATTGTGGGATTTCTTCTAGCATTATTACTATTCTTTCACGCTTTTTGCCTAATTTTGTTTCAAAATATTCGGTTAAATCTTTTATGATTTCTTCGCATTTTTCTTTATTTGGCATTGGTGCTGCTAGTTTTATATTAATTACTGGCATTTATTCTCCTTTGTAGATTTTTTTAAGGTTGCTTATTTTAGCACACGAATTTAACATTAAAAAATCAGCTATTATAAAGCTTAACATTGATTTTAAAACAACAGCCCCACGCACTCCAACGCAAGGATCATGTCTTCCATGAATGCTATCTTTAATAAGTTTTAAATCTTTATTTAGCATAGTTTGTTCTTTAAAAATTGAAGGAGTTGGCTTAAAATGAGCCTTGATATAAATATTTTCTCCTGTACTAATCCCACCAACAACTCCGCCGCTAAAATTATGTCTAGTATGTAAAAATAAAGGCTTGTTTATATTAGCCTTTGCTTCTTTAAATGATACAAAATTACTTGATTTTTTCACTATATTACTTGTAGTGTTTGTGTGATTTTCGCTATTGCTAACACCTAAAATCTCATCATTTGCAAAAGAGCCATTCATTGAGCTTAGCTTTCTTCCTGCTCCAATTTCAACACATTTTACAGCATTAAGCCCCATAAATGCACTTGCAATTCTAGCATCTAGCTTATCATAAAGCCCATTTCCAAGCCCTGCCATTACGCCAAATGCAGCAACACTTACACTAGCACCTACGCTATCATTATTATTTTTTGCTTTTATGATTTCATCTTTAAATAATTCTTTTATTAAATCATCACCTAAGGCGTTAAAGTCTTTAGCTAAAGCGTTTTTATAATCATTTTCGCTAAATTTAAACTCATCTAAACTAACTCCACCAACCCCACAAATACTTGCATAAGTTCTTATATTAAATTCTTTTAGTATTAAATCTGCAAAACTTCCTGCAATAACCCTTGCAAGGCTTTCTCTAGCACTACTTCTACCACCACCACGATAATCAAAATGCTCGTATTTTGCATAATAGCTAAAATCAGCATGAGCAGGGCGTAAATGCTCTTTATAATCTTTACTTCTAGTGTTGTTATTTTCTACAAGTACACAAATTGGAGCACCTGTGCTAATATCATTAAATACTCCGCTAATTATATTTATCTCATCGACTTCTTTTCTAGGAGTGCTAAATGCTCCGCCACCTTGTCTTAGCTTTAGTTGTGAGTTTATATAATCAATATCAATCTTAATTCCTGCTGGATAATTATCTATTACAACGCCTATTGCTTTTCCGTGACTTTCTCCAAAGCTACTAAATTTTAAAAAACTTCCAAAACTATTCATCTTCTAATCTTTCTAGTGCTAATTTTGCAGCACTTTGCTCTGCTTCTTTTTTGCTATTTCCTATGGCTTTTGTAAATAATTCATCATTTAAGAAAAGTCCTATTTCAAATTCTTTTTTATGGTCAGGTCCTTTTGTGCTAAGGATTTTATATTCTGGTGTTTGTGCCATTATTGCTTGAGTTTTTTCTTGAAGCTTTGTTTTATAATCTTTTATAAGTTCTATATCAATCTTAGGAAAAACTTCATTTAAAATCTTTTCGCCAACTTCTCTTGCTTTTTCATAACCACTTTCTAAGTAAATTGCACCAATTATTGCTTCGTAAGCATCTGAAAGTAAGCTTGGCTTTGCTCTTCCGCCGTTATTTTCTTCTGAAGTTGATAATTGTAAAAAATCTCCTATATTTAGGTATTTTGCAATTTTTGCAAATGATTTTTCATTTACAAGCGCAGCTCTTAATTTGCTCAAATCCCCTTCACTAAAATGTCCGAAATCTTTAAATAAAATATTTGCCACTATTAAATCAAGCACCGCATCACCCAAAAACTCAAGCCTTTCATTATGAGTTTTACCAAAACTTTTATGTGTTAGTGCTTGATTTAATAAAGCTTCGTTTTTAAATTTATAATTTAATTTATCTTCTATCTCTTTGTATTTTGAATGTTTTTTTTCTACTATTACGCCTTTTTCATACTCAAGTGCTTTTGTCCTTGCTAATTCATCACACATTTCATTATAAGTATCGCCATTATGAGCTTTAACCCAAATTGCATTGATTTTATGTGATTTTGAAACTTCTAAATAATTTTTCCATAATTCAACATTTTTTTTGCCTTTAAAATCAGTCTTAACCCAACCACTAAGCCACTCATTAATTCCTTTTACTACATATTGACTATCGCTATATAAATCAATTTCACAAGCTTCATTAAGACTTGAAAGTGCATTGATACAGGCACTTAGTTCCATAATATTATTTGTTGTAGAGCTTTCTCCACCACTATCTTTTGTGATTTTGCCATCATCTAATTTTATCCAAGCCCAACCACCTGCTCCTGGATTGTTTAGGCAACTTCCGTCTGTATATATAGTTATTTTTTTCATATTTTTATCCTTAAATTAGCTTGTAAGCAATCACATCTAAAGCACTGCGAACAAAACGGAGTGTAAAATAAAGAATGCGATGAACAATATTTGCATAAATAAAATTGATTGATAGAACTAGCATCTATTACTTTATCATCTACTTTTACTTGCTTATATGAAAAATTAGGAGAGTTTTTATAATTTTTTATAAATTCTAAGTCCTTTTCATAATCATTTAAAACACATAAGCATTTATAAACTTCTATACAATCATTTATTTCATTTAATTTAAAGTGAATATAAGCAAGACTTAACAACGCTGCTTCATCTCTAGCACGATTTTTTAAAATTTTTAATAAATCTTGCTTAGCGTCATTTAACAAACCTAGCCTTAAATCACATTGTGCTAATAGATATAATAAGTCTTTATCATTACTAAATTCATTTAATAAATTGATTAAAACTTGCTTACATTCTAAAAACATTGATGCTTTAAAAAATCCATTTGCTAAATTAAGCCTTTCATCAAAACTTAAATTGCTTAAATATTTAGGCTCAAGTGCGTTAAAATTAGCAAGATATTTTTTAATATTTTTATTAGTTTGACTTTCTTTTAAACTTGCAAAGATGATTTGAGATAGTGCAATGATTAAAACAAGGCTAATTAATACTAAAATACCAAAAATAGGATTTCTATAATAGCTAAGTATTAAATCCACAAATATCCTTTAAAAAAAATTAATTAATTATACATATAATACTTTTATGATTACAAACGAGAGCATTCAAAGATTAAAAGAAAGTGTTAATATTGTTGATTTAATTTCAAATTATATTCCAGTGCATAAAAATGGTGCGAATTATATGTGCGTTTGCCCTTTTCATGCTGATAAAAACCCTAGTATGGCTATTCGTGAAAATGAAGGTTTTTTTCATTGCTTTGGATGTGGGGCTAATGGCGATGCTATAAGTTTTTTACAAAAATATAATAATTTAGATTTTATAGACGCCGTAAAAGAATTAGCAAATATGTATAACTTCGTTTTAGAAGATGATAAAAAAACAAAGGTCTATCAAAAAAACGATGCTTTAGTGGTATTAAATGATTATTATATAAGCGAATTAAATATTCGTGGGAATTTGATTTCGTATCTTGAAAAAAGAAAAATCACAAGAGATTTAAGAATTAAGTTTAATCTTGGCTACGCACCTAGCGCAAACGATACTTTAAGAGTATTACAAAAAGCAAATATTCCTTTAGAAAATGCTCTAAATGAAGGAGTTCTTAAAAAAAACGAAAATGGAGTTTATGCTTCTTTTATAGAAAGAATTACCTTTCCTATTTATGATAATACAGGCTTTTTAATAGGTTTTGGAGGACGCACACTAAATCCGCAAAATCCTGCAAAATATGTAAATTCCCCTGCTTCGGCTCTTTTTGATAAAAGCACTATTTTTTATGCTTATCACTTAGCAAAAAACGATATTAATAAGCACAAAAGAATGATAATTTGTGAAGGCTATATGGATACAATTAGCCTACATAAAGCAGGTTTAACCTACGCAGTAGCAGTGTTAGGAACTGCACTTACTAAACAGCATTTAAGACTAATTAAAAAAGATTGCTTTGTATCGCTTTGTTTTGATAAAGATGGTGCAGGATTAAATGCTGCATTTAAAGCAGGTGTATTGCTTAGTGCAAACGGCTATAACGCCGAAGTAATAAGGCTAAAAACATATAAAGACCCAGGCGAATATATTGAAAACAACGAAGAATTAAAGCTAAAATCAGAATTAAACAACGCAATAAATATCATTACTTTTTGTATTGAATATATATTCAAAAAAGAATTAGAGCTTGAATATTTAGACAAATTAAGCATAAGTAAAATTGAGCCATTTTTGATAAAACAAGCTTATTTAAAAGTCTTAGAATATACAAATACAATTGATAGTTTTTTAGCAAATACTCATCTTAAGATATTTTGCGAAAATTATGGGCTTGATTTTAATCTATTAAATGGAATAAAAGCAAAAGTTGTAGAAAAAAAACCACAAATTAAAAAAACAAGCAATATTCAAGAAGATAGAATAATTTATTTTCTAGCTATTTCTAAGGCAAATTTTAATGTTTTGATTTTAAGAGAATATTTTCAAAATCCACTAATTGATGATGTTTTAAATATGAACTATGCAAGTGCAGGACTGATTGAGTTTTTAAACAATTTTAGCAACGCACAAAAAATTGATAATATTTTAGTTTTTTTTAATAATTTAGCTAATTATTACGCAAGTTTTAATATTCTAAACGCTTCTTTATTTAAAAACTATGCAGCAGAGATTATAAAAAACTTAAAATTAATTCACAGCAAAGAAGGTTTAAAAAAGGCTTATCATTGTTTGGTTGAATTAATCTTAGTTCATAATAAAGCCTTAGATGAAGAAGAAAAAGAAAAATTAAAAGACTATATAAGAAAATTAGGAGAATAAATGAAAGCATTAGCTTTATTTAGTGGTGGTCTTGATAGTATGTTAGCAATCACTACCATTGCAAAACAAGGAATAGAAGTTGAAGCCATTCATATTGATACGGGATTTGGTGGAAGCAATTTTGAATTATTAAAACGCCGTGCAAATATGGCAGGAGCTAGCTTTAGAGTAGTTGATATTAGTAGTGCGTATTTGCAAGATGTTTTATTAAATCCAAAATATGGCTATGGAAAAGCTATAAATCCTTGTATTGATTGTCATGGTTATATGTTTAAGACTGCACTTTCTATGTGTGAAGATTTAGGAGCTTCTTTTGTAATTAGTGGAGAGGTTTTAGGTCAGCGTCCAATGAGCCAAAGAGCACAAGCATTAAATAGCGTTGCAAAACTTAGCGAAGATAAAGATAATAAGATTTTACGCCCTTTGAGTGCTAAATTACTTGCACCAACTTTACCTGAGATTAATGGATGGGTTGATAGAGAAAAACTGCTTGATTTTAGTGGCAGGGGAAGAACTAGACAAATGGAACTTGCAAATGTTTATGGATACAGCGATTATGAAAGCCCAGCTGGTGGGTGCTTACTAACCTTGCAAGCTTATAAAAACAAAATACAAGATTATTTAAAATACGATACTTTAGATAGCCAAAATGCAAAATTATTAAGATATGGAAGACATTTAAGACTGCCAAATAATGCTAAGATGATAATCTCAAGAGATGAAGCAGAAGGTATAAAAATCTTAGAATTATTAGCAAATGAAAAAATAAAAATGAGTGAGATTAAAACAGGCTTAATCGGTGCGATTTCTCTATTAGATAATAATGCTAATTTAGATGATATTAATCTTGCCTGCTCGCTTGCACTTGCTTATGCTAAAAGTCCAGATGATAAAGAATGCGAGTTTAAAGGGCAAAAATATTTTGCAAAAGCACTTAGCAAAAACGACGCTAAAAAATACTTTATAGTTTAATGAAATTCCTATTTCAAATTCTTAAAATAGGAATTAAAACTTTCTTACTAAGCCATATTTAACATTAAGTAATATGGCTTAATAATTTTAATTTAATGCTTTTTTACAATTTCGTTTAAAATATGTTCTTTATATTCTTTTAGGTATTTTTCGCCTTGATTTTCTTTATGCACGTCATAGCAAGCAAAGGTTTTAAGCGCTTTCATACCTAAAAATTCATGAGTTTTCATAATGCTTATACCAACTCCATCAATACCAACACCACCAAAAAACTGATTTTTATCTGTAAATGCCTCCTCAGGTGCATTCCAAGTCCAAGAAATCATAAATTTTTTACCTTGACAAAGCCCACCTGAGCCGTATTTTTTACTTGCATCGTTTCTACTTCTGCCGTCATTTTCCCATAATTTTCCAGCACCACTTAAATAAACTTTTGAAATATATTCCCAAACTATCCAAGGTGCATTCATCCAAAATCCTTGCACTTGAAAGATAATAATATCTGCTCTTAATATTTTTTCTACTTCAGCTTCTATCTCATACCCTTCATCAATAATGGTTTGCTCTACTTTAAAACCATTTTCACTCAAAGTATCAAATGCAACTTGACAAAGACTTGCACTTAATTTTGCTTCTGAAAACCCAAAGGCTTTAGCACCATTAATAAGTAAAACATTTTTCATAAAATCTCCTTGTGTAAAAAATGAAAAAACATTATAATTTACACCTAATTTTTAGTCAATACGAATAATTTTGTTAGATACTAACTAAAAGGAGAGTGTTATGGAATACTGGGAAAAAGAAAAATATATAGGTCAATGTGGATTTTATTATACACTAGGCTTAATTTCAAGCAAGTATAAAATGAGTGTTTTATATCTATTATCAAGACATAAGGTTATAAGATACAATGAGCTTAAAAGGCTAATTGATGGAGTTTCTTTTAAGAGTTTAACAAAAGCTTTAAAAGAGCTTGAAAGTGATGATTTAATAATTCGCACCGAATACCCACAAATCCCACCAAAGGTTGAATATAGTTTGAGTAAAAGGGGAGAAAGCTTGATTCCTATACTTGATTTAATGTGTAAATGGGGTGTTGATAATAGACAATAATCTAATTCCTATTTCAAATTCTTATAATTTTTTATTAGATATATAAGAGTTGCAATAAAGCTAATAATAAAAAATGCTAATATCAAGCTTTGTTTAAATAAAAATATATTTATTAAAGCAATAAATATAAGTCTTATGATTAATTCTTTTTTGCCTAAATTAATATTAAGATTTGTTTCATTATCACGCAAACTCAAAAACAATATCAAGAATAAAAAAGCAAAAAATATGCATATATAACAATCCGTAAAATAACTTGAAGCAAACAAAATAAAAGGAAAAAATATAATTAAAATAAATACAAATTTTTTATACTTTTTCGCCCTATAAATAAGAGTAAAAATAAGTGTAAAAACTAATATCTCTGCTAAACATCGGTAGAATTCAGTAAATTTTATATAAACACTATAATCAATTAATAATAAACCATGTATAAAAAGCGATACTAAAGAAATAACACCCCAAAACTTAAAAAAGTCATTTTTGCTTAAATTAGCATTAAAGTTTAATAAGAACACATTTAAAAAAGTTTTTAAGAAGATATTTTTAAACATTTAAAACCTAAGCCCTACTTCTAAACTAGAAGTAGGAAAAATAAATTATGCTTTAATATCTACTAGATTTCCGCCTAATTCAGCAATTTTGTCATCTATTGCTTTTACAGCTCTTTCTATTGTAGCATTTGCAATATCATCATAACCTTTGCTAAATCCGCCTAGCATTTTATCAGCTTGTTTAAATCCACGCATGATACCTTCACGACCAGCTTTTAGTTTTTCTATATCATCTCCAGCACCAGCTAGAACAAAACCAGCTATTCTATCGCCTGTTTGCTTACTTCCCCAGTAGCCATCTTCGCTAATTAATTCTTTTGCTTTTTCAGGTGTTAAATCTTGTAAATTTTCAAAACCACTTCCTAATTTGCCTAAAGTTCCTAAGAAAGTGCTAAGTTGCATTTCGTTTTTTGAAAAACTTGCGATATTTCCTTGAACGCTAAATTGAGTAGAACTTAATTGCATGCTTTGTGCTATATAAGCATTAGTAATATCCTTACCACTAACACTACTTAAGTCCCTATCTCCTAAGTCAATTCCTATATTTTTTAAATTATCTTTTATTGCATTTCTTGCATCATCTTGAGTTTTTACGCTTTTTGGCATTGTAAAGCCACTTGAGCTAACCGAACTAATACTCATAATTTCTCCTTTGTTAAATTTAAATTAATATCGGATTAATTTATAAAAACTTTAATATTTTAACAATTATTATTAATTATGAGCATTAAATTTAATTATTTCTTCATCTCAATTGCACGCTTTAACATTTGATCAGCTGTCGTAATGCTTTTAGCATTTGCTTCATAGGCTTTTTGAAATACAATAACTTGAGTAAGTTCTGTGCCTAAATCAACGTTACTTTGCTCTAAATAATTTGATTTAATCTTATATGAATTAATTACATCATTATTTGCGTCTTTAAAAAATATTGCATTTCCACTATCAGGAGTGGTGCTAAATTCATTTTCGCCATTTTTATGAAGACCTTGCTCGTTTATAAAATTAAATATTGCAAACTTAGCAACAGCTTGAGATTTGCCATTTGTAAAGTTTGCTAATATATTTCCCCTATCATCAATATTGTAATCTCTTAAAATACCTGCAGGATAGCCATCAGCTGATACATAACGCTCTATTTTTGCATTATCAATGCAGGTTAATCCATCATAACCGCCTTTATTATCCCCACCTGCTGTTCCTAGATTTAGATTAATTCCACCTATATTTGTTAGTTCATTGATTTTTAAAGAGCCATCAGGATTAAAAATAATATTTCCACTTACTTCTTCTAAAACATTTCCTTTAGCATCTTTTAACACAGCAGTAGCCTTAAAATCTAAATCTTTTATCGCTTGAATTTGCAAATCAATCTTTCTTATATTTCCATTTGCATCATAAGTTGCTATGTCAAATTTATTAATAGCTCCTACCTTTACACTCTTTACTTGCTTTGCACTAAAGCTTTTTACATTTCCACTAATTTGTTTTTCTAATTCCCCAAACTCATTTGCATAAGCTTCAATAGTTTCGCTTCCACTTCCTCTATCAACTTCTAAAAATATTCTTGCATTTGGCTCTAAATTACTTGCTTTAAAAGTACTTTTATTATTTTCTGCAAAAAGCTCAATATTTTTAATTTCTGTATATTCATCTACTTCTTTAAATTCATTGCTAAGATTTGCCTTAACATCTACATTTGTAGTTGCAATTGCATTCATAAAAAGTGTTTTTGGCAATTTTATAGGGCTTTGTGCATTTGGCTCATTTAGTTTAATATTTAAATCATTATTTGATATTGTATAACCAGCGTTTGAGCTAATATTTCCATACATTTGTTTAATATTATCATTCATAGTACTTGCATTAAAACCTGCATTCATAGTGCCAAGCACAAATCTTCCAAAACTATCAACCAAATTATAATCAGCATCAATGTTAAAAGCACCATTTCTAGTGTAATAAGTATTGCCATCATAATCTTTTATGCCATAAAAGCCTTTTCCTTCAATAGCAACATCAAAGGTATTTTGACTTGCTACTAAAAATCCTTGCTTTTGAGAAAAAGTTGAGCTTAGACCACTTGCAGCAAGTCCTACTTGATTTGCTCCAAAATTATTAAGCCCACCAACATCAACTCCTGTTTGATAAAAAATATCTTTAAACTCAGGAATAGCAGCCTTGTAGCCTACTGTGTTAATATTGGCAATATTATTTGCTAACAAATCCATTCCGAAGCTATGTGTTTTTACCCCACTAACTCCGTTATAAAGTGAACGCATCATAGTTTTTCATCCTGAAATTGTTTAACTTCATCAAAGCTTATTTGTAAATCTCCAGCATTCAAATATGCCTTGCCATCTTCAAAGGTAACGCCGTCTATTTTAAAATATCCACTAGGAATTTTTACTATATTTCCATTTTCATCTTCGTATTCTGCAAGGAATTTGAATTCGCCCTTTTCTCTAATAGTTCCATCTTCATATCTTGTATCCCACAAGAAATTGTTATTTCCTTTTATAATATGGTCTTTACTTATAGTAAAACCATCAATTTGTTCGTATTTATCATTAAATACTCCAATTCTTACATCGCTAGGAGCACCATTTGGAAAGTATAAGTTAAATGGTAAATCCACTGCCTTACCATCATGAGTAAAGCCATCTTTTTTAAGTATTGCCATTTTACCAACTGAATTAATCATTCCAATTCCAACGCTATTGCTAAGCAATTCCATTCTTTTTGCAAGCTCATCCATTGTTTTATTAGTTTTTTCTTGGGTTTCAAGTGCTGCTAATTGGCTTGTTTGAGTTAGCATTTTATCACTATCCATAGGGCTTGTTGGGTCTTGATGTTTTAATTCTTCAAGCAATAATCTCATAAAAGCTTCTTGAGAAATCTTAGCATTAGGGTTTGTTCCATCAGCTTCTTTTAAAGCTTTAGCTTCTGCTTCTTGCTTTTTAATATCACTTGTATGGGTTGTATTATCTAAGCTAAATCCTGCATCTCTTTGCTTTTTGGTTAAATTATCAACATTTTGTTTTGATATGTCAGTTCTTACACTACTCATTGTATTATTCATAGGTGAAATTGCCATTTTCTTATCCTTGTTCAAAATAATTTATAACATATAGCAAAGTGTGTTCCACATTTAAAGATTTTTGGCAAAATGCGAAAAAAAGGAGAAGAAATGTTAAGTGAAATTATAAAAAATCACGAATTAAACTTATTTAATTTATATAATCTAAAAAACACAAGCGAACATGAATTAAGCAAAATAATAAATAACGCCTTAGATGAATTAGGCTTAGAAAATAATGATTTAAACTTTAATTCTTTCTTATTAAGAATTATTGAATTAAACACTACAAATTATGAAAATACTTGCAAGAAAAATAATATTAATTTAACTAAGGCAAAAAACTTAGCTTATAAAATAGCAAAAGAATTTTATGAAAAAAGACATTTAGAATTAATCACAAATCTAAGCCCTTATTTAAATGAGTTTTATATAGATTTATTACATTTAGTGCATAAAATTGGGCTTATTTTTAATAGTATTCAGCCAAAATGGAATGAAGTAATTAATAAAAATAATGAGTTTTTTAAAAGCTTAGAAAATCCTTATGATTTTATTAAAAACAATAAGCTTTATTATCTTGATGAAAAAGGCGAAATCGCAACTAGGATTTACGCACTTGCTATTAATTTAGACACTAAACCAGAACTAAAACCATACTCTGAGTATTTTAGCGATGAGTTTAGAAAAATTAATGAATATTTTAATGAATTTTTTGCTAAAAATCACAAAAATGAGCCTTATATAAAATATCTTAAAGCCTTGCAAAATGCTTTAATGAGTAAAGAATTAAATCTTAAGCCTTTTCAAGATGCTGAGATTACTTGGATGGGGGTAAAAGACTTTATTCAAGTAGGACATTTCTTAGAATACTATGAAGATGCTTTCACTCACTCGGTTGCTATTGAATGGGATATTAGAATTGATGATTCATATAATTTTAATAATGAAAACTTTGTAAATAAAATGAAGACAAGCCTAAATAAAATCTATGAAGATAGCAATATAAATTGTATAAGTGCATTAAATCTTAGCCTTGCAAATCTAAATAAAATAGAACTTCATATAAGCAAACCTGCGATTTATTACGGAGCTGAGCTAAATGGTTTATTTTCAGCTCAAGTTGTGCCAAATGATGAATTTGTATCGGCAAATTATGGCAAAAAAATCTTCGCATTTTTAGATTTTGTCTATAAAAAAGCAAAATCAAAACCAAAAACTATGCTAAATCAAAAAGTATTTAGCAAAGACTACAACGACTATACGCAAAGCGTTTTAGATGATGAGTTTTTATGGAAAAAGATTTATGAAATTAGCACAATAGGACATGAAGCAGGACATATTTTCTTTATAGATAGCGATACTGAAAGCCTTATGAATAAAGATGGAGTATTTAAAAATATTGAAGAATTTAAAGCTAGTGCTGGTGGGGTGTATGATTTTTTAAATAACTTAGATGAAAAATACCAAAAGCCACTTTTAGCAAATATTACAAGCCGTGCAATATCTTTAATGGCTTATAAAAGCACTAAAGAAATAGAGCCTTATTATTGCGAAGGGCTTATATTTTTAGAGATTTTATTTAAAAGCGAAGTTTTAAAATTAGGCGAAAATACTTTAGTAGAAGTAGATTTAAATAGATTTAGTGAATTTGCTAATGAGTTTTTAAAAGTTTATTTAAATCTTGCTAAAACATATTTAAATAAAGAAAATGCGAATAATTTTTTAAAAAATTATGTAGTGTTAAAAGATTTAGAATACATTAGCAAAAACGAAAATATTGTAAAACTTGGCGATGAGTATAGAAGACTTTATGATGAATACGCTAATGTTTTAATAAAAGGAGAATAAATGAGTAATACCCTAATAATAGTAGAATCACCTAGCAAAGCAAAAACAATTTCAAAATTTGTAAGCAGTGATTACTCAGTAATCGCTAGTAAAGGTCATATTAGGGATTTACCTAAAAATAGGCTTGGAATTAGTATAGAAAATGGACATTTTGAGCCTGATTATGAAATAAGCAAAACTCATGCAGGTATAGTAAAAGAGCTAAAAAGCCTTAGCAAAGGTGCAAAAGTTTTACTTGCAACTGATGAAGATAGAGAAGGAGAAGCAATTGCTTATCATCTTGCAAATATCTTAGGCGGCGATGTTTTAAGCTATGATAGAATTGTATTTCACGAAATTACAAAAGATGCTATATTAAACGCTATAAAACACCCTAGAAAAATAGATTTAAACAGCGTAAATGCCCAACAAGCAAGGCGTATGCTAGATAGAATTGTGGGCTTTAAACTAAGTGGCTTGCTATCAAGCAAAGTTGCTAGTAAGCTAAGTGCTGGAAGAGTTCAAAGTGCAGCCTTAAGATTAATCGTATTAAAAGAGCGTGAAATTAGAAATTTCGTAAGCATTGAATATTATGAACTTGATACTAAATTTAAACAAGATTTAGAAGTAGAATTAATAGAATATGAAGGCAAAAAAATAGCAAAAACAAGCCTAACTGATAAAGCCTTAGCTGATGAGATTTTAAAACACATTAAAGGTGCTAGATTTAGCGTAGATGAAGTAAATATAAAAGAGCGTAAAGATAGCCCAAAACCACCTTTTATGACCTCAACACTTCAACAAGCTGCTAGCTCAAAATTAGGCTTTTCACCGAAAAAAACAATGATGTTAGCACAGACTTTATACGAAGGCGTTCAAACTCATGCAGGTTTTATGGGTGCTATAACTTATATGAGAACAGATAGTTTAAACTTAAGCGAAGAAGCAATTAAGGCTGCAAGAGAACAAATTAACAAAAATTACGGAAAAGAATATGTTCCAAGCAAAGCAAGAGTTTATGAGACAAAAAACAAAGGCGCTCAAGAAGCTCACGAAGCAATTCGTGTAACTAATACAGCCTTTACTCCAGCAATTGCTAAAGAGTATTTAAAACCAGATGAATATAAATTATATAAGCTAATTTATGATAGATTTTTGATGACTCAAATGGCTGATGCAAGGATAGAAAATAATACTATTTATATCACAAGCGATAAGGCTAAGTTTAAATTAAGCGGAAGAAGAGTGCTATTTGATGGGCATTTAAAACTTAATGATGATGCTAGTGGAGATAAAATATTGCCTAATTTAAATAAAGGCGATGAAATGACTTTACAAAGTGCTAAAGTAAAGACACTTCATACAGAACCACCTGCAAGATACAATGAAGCAAGTCTTATTAAACAGCTTGAAGAATTAGGCATAGGAAGACCTTCTACATACGCTCCTACAACAAGCCTTTTAATAGATAGAGATTATGTAAATGTTGAGAAAAAACAGCTAATTCCTAGTGAAAAAGGTGAAAAAATTATAGAATTTTTAGAAGAGCATTTTATGCAAATTGTAGATGCTAAATTTACTAGCACTATGGAAGAGCGTTTAGATGAGATTGCAACCCATGGGCGTGATTTAGATGAAGTTTTAAACGAATTTTATGAGCCATTTATTACAAAAATAAATGATGGAAAAACAAGCATTCAAAGTCAAAAACAAGTTGAAAAATTAGGCGAGAATTGTCCTGATTGTGGCAAAGAATTATTAATTCGTGAAGGAAGATTTGGCAAATTCATAGCTTGTAGTGGCTATCCTAAATGCAAATATTCAAGGAATTTAAACGAAACAGCAAACGAAACGAAAGAAGAAAAACCAAAAAAAGAAGTAGTAAAGCTAGAAGTTCCTTGCCCTAAATGTGGTGGGGATTTAGTGCAAAGATTTTCTAAGCGTGGAGCATTTTATGGATGTAGCAACTATCCAAAGTGTAATTTTATAAGCTCATATCCATTAGCTAAAGAAAAATGTGAATGTGGTGGAACTATGATTATTAAAGAGCTTAAAAAAGGAACATTTTTAGAATGCTTAGAATGTAAGCAAAAAACAAACAAGGAATAATTATTAACTTTTAGGAGTAAGTTGATGAAAAAAATTATCTTAGCTTTAGCCTTTTTAGGCTCAAGCTTAGCAAACGAAAGCGATATTTTGATGCTTGTTTATACTATGAATAAAGATAATCAAGCCGAAGCTTTAAGATTAGGCAAATACTATCCAAAATCACAAAAAGATAAAATGAATATAATGACAAAATGCCATGATGGTGATTTGGTATATTGCAATAATTTAGGCTATTTATATACAAATAGCATAGGTTTTGCAAAGGATAGTAATAAGGCATTGCAAATCTTTACAAAAGCTTGTGAAAATAATTTAGCAATATCTTGCTATAACCTAGCTCAAATGACAAATAACAACAATAAAAGGCAAGAATATCTTAAAAAAGCTTGTAAGCTAGGAGATAAGTATTCTTGTGATTTATTAAGCGAATAAATAAAATTAGCTTTTGTTAAATTAGCACAACTTAAAATCAAATTCCTATTTCGTAATTCTTTTGGAATTTATTATTTCAATTGCATTTTGACATAATAAGCCCTACCCTTTAAAAAAACAAAAGAATTTGAATTCGGAATTTCAAATCAAATTCTTATTTCATAATTCTTAAAATTAAAAGCTATATCCAAGCGAAGCTCTGAATGAATAAGAATCAAAATCTTTATTTAATAAAGTTTTTGATAAATCAAAATAAATATGCAAATTATCTTTTAATAAAAAGTGAGTTTTGATACCTAATTCTAAAGATTTATGTTTATTAAGCTCTAAGATTTCTTTAGAATATCCATCTCTTAAAATCATTTCTCTTTGTTTTGAAAGTTTTTGATAATAATTTGAGCTAAAAGCTAAATCAAAATCATAAGTTTGATAAATCAAATCAAAGCCTAGTTTATAATATAAATTATTTTGTTTTAATAATTTAACCCTTATATCTTTATTTTTAAACTTTGTCTTAGGAAAATACTCAAAAATCATTGCGATATTTGGTTTAAACATAATAAGATTGTCGTATATTAAACCAAATTCTAGCTTTGTATTAGCGTGAAAATATTTACTATCTAAAATCCCAAAATCATCAAGATTTACTTTATTTGTGTGTTCGCTATATTTAAAATCTGTGTTTATATAATAATCTTTAAAATCAAAATTAGCGTATATTCCACCACCTTTGATTTTGTGATAAGTGTTTTGCGTATCAAGCTTATATAAGAAAAATCCTAAATTATTATTAACATTAAAATAATCATTAAATTTATTAAACTTTAATAAAGTCATTTGATAATTATCATCGTTTATATCGCCACTATGGTATTCGTAATTAAAAGAATCTTTATTAATATCATCAAAATTAAGCCTTAAAATAGCGTAATTTAATAATTCGTTTTTATAAAATTTGTCCTTAATATTTGCTATTATTTTTCTATCTACGCCAACTTTATTTAAGGCTGAATCAAAAGCATAAATTCTATCTTTGCTAACATTTTCAAAAATATTTTTATATTCATCTTTAAATAATTCGTTTATATCACTAATTCCTAAAGAATTAAAATCTCCTATACCTAATAAAAACGCTCCGTTTTGATTAATCTTAGCTACAAGCTCTTTATCAAAACCAAAAACACTAAAGCCTTTTATAGTGTAAAGCGAAAAATCATTCATAATATCTTTATTAGTTTTAGCTAATAATATAGGATAAAAACCTGTGCTTGGGTCGTAATTAAGAATTTTAATTGAGTTATTTTCTCCATTTATTTCTTCGGTAACTACGATAGAACCGCTAAAACCATCGTTAAAATACACTACAAACTCACTATCTTTAGCATATAGTTTTTTAGTTCTAAAACCACCATAAACTTGAGAATTATCCAATACATTTAAGCTATCAAAATTCATATTAGTTGAATTAAGCAAAGTATGACTTGCTAAAAAATTTCTAGCATTTATAGAATTATTTACTACCTTACTATAAGCAATCTCATAATCTCCACCATCTAAATCATTGCTAAAAAATGAAGCATTTGCGTATAAATACGCATTATTAAATTGAGTAATCTTACCTGCGAAATGACTTTTATAAGCGCTAAAATTATCATAATTTTTTATTTCTTGAAAATCTGAATACATACAATCAAGATTTAAATGATTTTCTAGACTATTTTGAAAATGTAGCCTTGCTCCTATAATATCGCCTTTATTAATAGTTGGACTTGTAAAGGTTATTTCATTTCCTATTATCCAACCTTCTTCATAGTTTTCAACTACGTCTTTAAAATTAACATAATCTCCTAATATCATTGAATTATTAAAGACTTTTTGAAACTCCATAGTTTCACCTGAAATAGTGCTTTCTAAATTATTATTTAAAGTCGCATTAAAGATTAAATTATCGCCGTTGATAGTATCATTATTATGTACTTCGCCATTAAAAGTAATATTGCTACCATCAATTACCGATTCATTAACTACTTCATTAAATTCTGCACCACTACCTATAAAAATATAAGAATTATCACTATTTGTAACCTTACCATTAAAGATAAGATTGCTGCCTGATATCAAACTATTAGATTCGTTTAAAACTTCTCCATTAAAAGTTAGATTATCTCCGAAAATCCAACCATCATAATAATTTATAAAATTATTAAAAGTATTAAAATCTCCGTAAATTAAGCCAAAATTATGTGTATTTGCAAAATCATTACCACTACCCTCAACAATGCCATCATAAGTATTTGTAAAAGTATTGTTAATAATAGTATCCGAGCTTAAAAAATATCCATTATTTATAAATTCATTTATATTATGACCTGAGCCTTCAAAAAAGCCATCATTATTTACTATATTAAATATAGAGTTATCTCCGTGCAAAATAGCTCCATAATTATTATTAAAAGTTCCTAAAAGCTCATTATTATCGCTACTTATAGTGCCATTATTATTAACTTCTTCGCTGGTTTTAATAGGAGTTGTAATCTCATCAAACTCATCAATGTCTAAAGCAAAAATATAAGATAAGCTTAGTAATAAAATTAAATATTTTTTAAACAATTTGCACCTTCAAAGAAAATAAAGCTTATTATATTTTAAAAATAGCTAATATTTTCATTTTTCAAATTCCTATTTCAAATTCTTGAAAATAAAAGGCAAATAAATGCCTTTTAAAATCTATAACTTATGCTAAATCTAAAGTCTCTTCCAGCTTCCCAATCAGCGCTTTTAGCACTTTTGTAGCTTCTTTTGTAGTGTGAAAAATATAGTTTATTAAAAATATTATTAACACTAAAACCTAAATCAAGATTTTTATTTACTTCGTAATTTACATAAAAATCATGCTTTGCATAAGCTGGTTTAATATAATCATCTACTAAAATAGAGCTAAAATAAATTAAATCATATCCAAAAATAAAATTTTGATATAAATATTCAAGGTTTAAAGTATATTTATCTCCTGCATCACTATAAGCTAAAGCATATCCAGCTCTTACTAAACTATCTTTTTCATCATAAGTTCTAGCTCTTGAATAACCAAGCCTTGATTTAAACTGCTTGTAGCTAAAAATTGCTTCTAAATCAACTCCGTAAATATTATATTTTCCACCATTTAGCCTTGTATAATATCCACCTGCTTCGCCAATTCTTTTAGTCTCTTCTCTAATTAGGTTTTTGTAAAATCTATTATAGTATTTTGCACTTGCACCCATAGTAAAATCATTTATTTCTTTAAGATAGTCAAGCCCAAACTCATATCCATAACCGCTTTCGTATTTTAAATCTTCATTTGTTTTTAGCTTTGCTCTATTTTCACGCAAAACAATCATTTCAAGTGGGTCAATTCCTTTAGAAATCTTAGAATATCCTGCGTAAATTGAAAAATCTTTAGAAAAATTATATTTAAGTCTTGCAGCATAATCAATTGAATTAAAATTATGCTTTATTCTATCTTGATTTAAATTAGCAATTGTATTGATTTTATAATTATTAAACTTAGTTCCTAAAATCAAATCAAAATCTCCTAAACTCATCTTATCTTGTAAAAATACTGAAAGAGTTTGAGAGATATCATTTGAAGCTGGTGTGAATTTTTCATAAATTGCTATATCTTTACTTAAATTATATTTATAATAATTATTCTTAACATAGCTTTGGGTATTAAAATATTCAAGCCCGTAAGTAAAAAGATGAGAAATATCAAATGTTTTTAATTCACTTTTATTATCAAGATATAATCCATAAGTTTTAACTCCACCTTTTAAATATTCTAAAACATCTTCTTTTAAAAGATTTTTTTGCTTCCAGTTATCAAGCTCAAGCGCTCTATTTGTATAATAAGTCTTAAAATTAAGATTTATATATTCATCTAAATCATAATTATAATCAAACACAAAGGTATTTCTTCTCATTTCTTGATTAATCAAATCAAACGCCCTTGTTCCTGCACTAATTAAGTTAGCTCCTTGATAATAATCATAAGCAACACTTCCAGCCCATTCAGGTACTAATGGATAATCGCCTTTATATTCAACATTTTCATAACTTATATTTAAATTATGCTCATCTTTAGTATATCCACCCTTTAAAAGATAGCTTAAATTATTGCCTTTTCCACCGCTTTCGTGCTTTAAAGCGTCTTTTGAAAAGCTATGGTTTTTATGATTTATATAAGCTAATAAATGTAAGCCATTGTCGCTTTTGCCATAAGTTTGCAAGCTTTTTTGCCATTCTTTATTATTACTCGCAAAGCTTGTTTTAATCTTTGCTCCTAAATGCTCGTTAGCTTCAAGTAAATCAAGTGCATTTAAGGTATTAAACTTAACGCTACCTGCTAAAGATGAAGAAATAATATTTAAATTATCAGTATTTATCTCAATTGCTTTTAAAATATCAGTATCAACGACTAAATCAGCTGAGTGATGCCAGTTATTTCCAACTTGTCTTGCTCCATCTATGCTAATATTTACTGCCCTATCACTCATTCCACGCATAAATATTTTTTGATTTAAATTATTTGTCCCACCTAAATAAATGCTAGGAAGATTTCTTAAAATATCTCTTGTGCTTGTTGTGTTTTTGTTTTGAATGCTAAACTCATCAATGGAATTTGATTTTACATTTATTAAATCAAGTTCAACATTAGCATAAGCACCCCCCCCCATTAGCAAAATTACTGCAATACTAAAACGAAACATAAGTTCTCCTTAATTAATAATAAAAGCAAGCATTAAAGCATTTTATTATTAATAATTATTTTCATTTTAATAATTCAGCAAGATAATCATAAAATTTTTTAGCCTTTGCAAGGTCAAAAAAAGCATGATGAAAATTAGCGTAAATTACTAATTCTTCACTATCTTTTAAACTTGTAAATATAGGTTGATAAAACTCAAAGCCATTTTTTAAATGCAAAGAAAAAGAATCAAAATAACCCTTAAAACTTGATACATAAAAACAATTAATATCACTTTGTTTTAAGCTAAAAGCTAAAGGTGATTGCAAAAATAATTCATAATCTTTTTCATAATTTCTTACAAATTCTTCATAATTACTAGAATAATTTGTAAAGGTATTTACAATCTCTTGGTTTTTTTCTAAAACATACGCAGGATTTAAGACATTAAATTCTACTATTTCGCCATTTATTACGCTTAATTTTAATTCTTTTGTATCATTTACAACCTTACTTAAATTAAATAAAAAATCCACATTTTTAAGTTTTTTAATTTTAAATCTTTTGCTTACTTCAAATCTACTATTTGCACTACTTGTATAAACCTTAAATTTATCTAATTCATAGTTTGATAAGAAAGCTTTTTTATACATTTTAAACCTTTTTTATGATTTCGTAATTCCTATTACAAATTCCTTCTGCAATTTCTTTAACATGGCTTATTAAAATCATAGAATTTTCATAAGCTTGGCAGTGTTTTATAAATTTTTTTATAGCATTTTTATTAAGTCCAACTTCTAATTCATCTATGATTAGTAATTTTGCTTTTACAAAAATACTATTTTAAATCTTTTTGATAAGTTTTAAATTCTAATAAGATAATCTTTAATTCATAAATCTAATCACAAAGACTTAAAATTTTTAATATATTTTATTTAATTTAACTCATAAAAACCTATTTCAAATTCTTATTTTAAAAACAAGAATTTGAATTCGGAATTTAATCTTTTAAATAGTCTAAAACTAAAGTAGAAAAATACTTGCTAGCAAGCAATAAAACTTCATCATTAAAATCATATTCAGGATGATGAAGGTTCGCGCTATCGCCATTGTTTATGAAAGCATAAGTTCCTTTTACCTCATCTAAGAATGCTGAAAAATCTTCGCTACCCATTAAATGCGGATGATTAAACTCACAATCATTTTCACCAAATGCTTTTATAGCTGCATTTTTTGCAATGTCGTAAGCTTCATCATTATTTATTGTTGCTTTTATATTTTCTGCTCTTTTAACATTTACTTCTAAATTAAATGCTGCTGCAATTCCTTTTGCAATTTCGTTAATTCTTTTATGAATAAAGCTAAGCTCATCATTGCTAAGCCCTCTTACATTTATCATAACAGTTGCTTCATTTGGAATAATATTAAATGCTTTTGTTGTTCCTGCTAAAAAGCCTGTAACATTTAAAACACTATCTTTTAATTCAAGAGATTTAAAAGTATATAAAGCATTTACGAAATTATTTGCAACACTTATTGGGTCTTTACATAAATGTGGAGCTGACGCATGTCCGCCTAAACCTATAAAATCAACCCTATAAGCACTAACTCCAGCCATCATAACGCCGCGCTTCATAAAAAACTTTTTGTTTTCATAGCCTTTCATTTGAGAGCTTGGCATATTGTGAATTCCATAAATATAATCAACCCTAAAGCGTTCTAATGCTTTATCTTTTATCATTCTCATTGCACCACTTAATAATTCTTCATCGCAGCATTCTTCAGCAGGTTGAAAAAATAAATTAAGTGTTCCATTAAATTCAGCACTTGCTAAATACTTTGCAGCCATTAAAAGCCCTGCAGTATGTCCATCATGCCCGCATGCGTGCATACAGCCGTTTTTGCTTGCATAAGAAAAATTATTACATTCATTAATACTAAGTGCGTCCATATCTGCTCTAAGACCTATGCTTTTAGCTGAGTTACCCTTTTTAAGCACTCCTACAACGCCGGTTTTTCCAATGCCTTCATAAACTTCGTATCCAAATTCTTTTAGCTTATTTGCAACTAATTTTGCTGTATTTAGCTCATTAAATCCTAGTTCTGGATTTTGATGAATAAAATGTCTTAATTCTTTAAATTCCTGATACAAATTCTCTAAATTTTTCATTAGTAATATACCTTATTTTCTTTTAAAAAGCTTCTTAAGTCTTCATACTCGCTATTAGTTAAAAATCTATATTTTTTAGGTTTTAAAACACCTAAATCAACTCTACCAAAAGCTACTCTTTTAAGCTCAACAACTTCTAAATCAAACTCAGCAAAAAAACGTCTTAACTCTCTATTTTTACCTTCATCAATTATAACTCTTAGCTTTGTATATCCGCCACTACTTCCAAATATTTCGTATTCTAAAAATGGCTTTAGGCTAAGATTTGTGATTTTGCTTTTTGGGTGTGCTCCTTTTAAGCTATTTACAATTTCAAGCCCATTTTCCATAGCATTGATTACTTCTTTTGTGATTGTTCCTTTAATTTTCAAATAATATTCACGCTCTAGGTTACTTTGCATTAAAAAATCAGCTATCACAGGACTATCAACTAATAAAAGCATCCCAGTAGATGCGTAATCTAGTCTTCCAACAGGATTAAAATGTCTAAAATCTCTTGGTAAATTATCAAATATCAAAGCTCTTCCACGCTCATCTTTATGACTTACCAATTCGCCTTTATCTTTGTGATATACGATTACGCTAAATTCGCTTTTTTTATAAATTCTTTTACCTTTTACAAAAACTTTATCACTAGCTTCAACTTCGCTCCAATCTTCTAAAACGACTTTATTATTGATTTTTACTAAACCTTCTTTAATTAGCTTATCAGCTTCTTTTCTTGAATATTTGCTATTGTGTGCAATAAATTTATTAAGTCTCATCACTCATCCAATAATTGTAATAAACCTATTATTTTTTCATCTTCAACAACTACTAAAATAGATATTTTGTTCTCTTTCATATAAGAAAACGCCTTGTGAGCTAGCTCTGTTTTTATTATTGTTTTAGGATTTTTACTTGCATATGTTAAGGCTAATTGTTCTAAAGAAAAATCTTCTTTTGCCATTGCTCTTCTTAAGTCTCCATCGCTTAAAAATCCAAGTAATTTTTCATTATCAACTATTAAAGCACAACCAAAACTAGCCTTACTCATACATAAAATTGCTTCTTTTAAATTAGCGTCTTTATTAATAATAGGAAGATTATTTTTATGCATTAAATCACTTACTTTTACATAATATCTCTTACCTAAAGCTCCACCAGGATGATTTATACCAAAATCACTTACACTAAAATCTCTTAAAGCAATTACACAAGCTAGTAATGCGTCTGCTAAAGCTAGTGTTAGAGTTGTTGAACTAGTTGGTGCAGGTAGGTTTGTGATTGCTTCATTACAATTTGTTGCGATATTAAATAAGCATGAATTAGCTAGTGGAGAATTACTTTGTGAAATACTAATTAAAGTACAAGCTCTATCTTTTAAAAAAGGAATAATTTTTAAAACTTCTTCGCTTTTTCCACTAAATGAAATTAAAATTACTAAATCTTCTTTAGAAATATTTCCTAAATCTCCGTGCATTAATTCACTTGCATGAATAAAAAACGACTTTACTCCACAACTAGCAAATGAAGCAGCAATTTTGCGTCCAACTATGCCACTTTTACCAACTCCAACCACTATTAAATTGCCCTTACAATCATTAACTAAATTAGCAATTTTAATAAAACTCTCATCTAAACTTAAAGCCGCTTCTTCTAAAGCGAAAGCTTCTCGCTTTAGAATGTTTTTTGCAATTTCTAGCATAATTTATCCTTAATGTATATTTAATAATAAATATGGATATTTCTTATACTTTTTAAAGAAATACTTTTTAAGTGCGTTTCTTAGTGCTGGCTCAAAAGCTTTTTTGTCTTTCATAATGCCTTCTTTTGCATCTGCAATGAATAATTTAATGTAATTACTCACATCAGTTCCAAAATCTTGAGCTAGTTTATTTGATACAAGACCAAAATTTATAATATGTGCGTGATTTAGAGTTTTTGCACCCATATTTATATGAAGATTTAGCTGAACTATTCCATGCTCTGCTAGATTTTTTCTAGTATTTAATAAATCATCTTGAACTTCTCTATCTACTTGATTATCTATATAAGTCTTTCCTGTTTTAACACTCTTTAGTTTTCTTAATTTATTCCAGCTTATTTCCATTTGATCGCCGTTATCTAATAAATAAATATTTCTTTCATTTACACCACAAGCAATAGCACTAGCTTTGTGCTTGCTAATATGAGAATATTCTCCATGAACAGGTAGAAAATATTTAGGTTTTACTAATCTTAATATTAATTTTTGCTCTTCAGCAGCTGCGTGTCCGCTTACGTGAATTTCGCTAAATTCTTGATAAGCAACACTTGCTCCATGACGCATTAATAAATCAATCACACCTGAAACACTTGCTTCATTACCTGGAATTGCTTTTGCACTTATTATTATTTGATCATTTGGCTTAATCTTTACATGTTTATGCTCACTTGTTGCCATTCTATATAATGCACTCATACTCTCACCTTGTGAGCCAGTAGTAATGATCAAAATCTCTTCGTCAGGGAATTTATCAAGTTCATCAGCACTTATGAAAATCTTTTTATCAAATTTTAAATAACCTAACTCAATTGCTGTAAATAAGTTTCTTTCCATTGAACGGCCTATAATACAAACTTTTCTATTATAAACTAGAGCTTGAGAAATCGCTTGATGAATTCTGTGAATATTTGAGCTAAATGTACTCATTATCACACGACCTTTACAGCGTGAATAAATTAAATCAAATGTAGCCCCCACAGTGCTTTCACTCTTAGTTACACCTTCGCGGTAACTATTAGTGCTATCACTAAATAGACATAAAACTCCCTTTTCGCCATAATAAGCTAAACGATGTAAGTCACTCGCATAGCCATCTATTGGAGTGTGATCTATCTTAAAATCTCCTGTATGAATGATAGTTCCTGCAGGTGTATTTATAGCTAAAGCACAACTATCAATAATACTATGTGTTATATGAATAAACTCAACCTTAAATGAGCCGATTTCATATATTTCACGCTTTGTTATAGGTCTAAATAATTTGCACTTATCTTTAAGTCCGTGTTCGCTAAATTTATTTGAAATCATTCCTAATGGAAGCGGAGTTGCATAAATAGGAAAATCAAATTCTTTATAAAAATAAGGCATCGCTCCGATATGATCTTCATGAGCGTGAGTAATTAATACAGCTTTAACCTTATCTTTTATCTTTCTAATATATGAAAAATCAGGCACTACAATATCAACACCTAAAGTATCGGCATCAGGAAAGCTCATTCCAACATCAATGATAATTGCTTCATCTTCATATTCAATTACGCTCATATTTCCACCTATTGCACCTAACCCACCAAGTGGAGTGAATTTCACGCTAGCATTACCTTTATAATTAATCCACGGGCTTAATCTTTTTTCTTGAGCTTTTTCGTTTGCTTTCATTGATTCAGCTAAAGCTTTTTGCCAATCTAAATCACCTTTTAAAGAAGCTGGTAAGATTTTTTTCTTGCGTTTTTTCTTCTTTTTTGATTTTTTTTCGTCAATTTCTTCTTCTAATTCTTCTAAAAGTTCATCTTCATTTTCTGCGTTTTCATAACTTCTAGCTATTTTTGTCTTATTTAATTCATCTATACTCATTGTCATCCTTTAGTAATTTAAAAATTTCTAAGAATGATTTAACCGATACCTCATGAGCTCTTACATTTTCGTTTATTCCTAATAAATCTAATGCTTTTTTTACTTTTTCTTTATTTGAAAATGAGCTTAGCATTTTTTTTCTAGGTTGATTAAAGGCTGTTTTTATAAAAGCATTAAAGCCTTTTATATCCTTTTTATCCATTAAACTTGGCTTTTTAATAAGCTTAATTACGCTTGAATTTACTTTCGGCATAGGCACAAAAGCACTAGGCGGTACTTCACAAACTAGTGATTTTTCACAAAGTAATTCAGTAATTACGCTTAAAGCACAATAATCATCGCCAAAAAATCTATCAGCAAGCTCTTTTTGAATCATAACAAGCATACCTGTGCAGTTATCATCAAACAAAGCATTTAGGATAATTTGCGAACTAATATAATACGGCAAATTAGCACATATAAAATAAGGCTCATCACTAATCTTCACGCTCATAACATCAGCATTAATTAATGTAAAATCTCCACTTAAAATCTCTTTATTAAAACGCTCATTTAAAATAGGTATCAAACTATCATCTATTTCAATACTAGTGAGCTTAAAACCACTTTTAAGTATAGGAGCAGTTAAATCACCTAAGCCAGGCCCAATCTCAATTAAAATTGACTTTAAATCTTTGGGTATCGCTTGGATGATCTGCTGTTTTACTAATTCATCTTTTAAAAAATTTTGTCCGAATTTCTTTTTTGCCTTAATCATTGCAGGAGTATAAAGAAAAATATTTAATACTTAGAAAAAAATAAAAAAGATTAAAAATAAAAAATGGGGAAAAATAAAAATGGTGGTTAGAGGCAGAATCGAACTGCCGACACGCAGATTTTCAGTCTGCTGCTCTACCGACTGAGCTATCCAACCACCTGAAGTAAAAGCTTGAATTATATGCAAAAATTCTTAAACTTTGCTTAAAATATTTTCTAAAGCAAAAATTTGTTGTTTTAAAAATGAATAATTTAAAATAGAAAGTATAAAAACCACGATACTTGCAATTGTTAAAAACGAAATTCCTATTTCAAATTCCGTGAAAAATAATGCTATAAAAAGCGCAAGGCATATTGTAAATGTAATAAAAATTGCTCTTTTTTGCCTTGCTTTTGCATTTTTAAAATTATCTTCATCTTTATTCTTAAATAAAATTACTCTATCAATAGCAACTACGAAATAAGTATTATTAGGATTTTTTAATTCATCTTGCAATAAAAATTCTTTATTCTTATAAATTAATTTATTTTCTTTTATTTCATAATCGCTATTTATTAAAGCACTTTTTGCAAGTCTTAAAAAACTAAACATCAAGCTCTTTCACATATTTTATAAATAAATCCCCACGCTCAGCATATGAGCTAAACTCATCTAAGCTTGCACACGCAGGACTTAATAATGCAATTTCATCTATTTTTAAATCTTTATATATTAAAGCAACAGCTTCTTTTAAATTCGTTCTAATAGGATTAAATCCGTTTGCCTTTGCAATGTCGCTAAAATCTGTCTTTCCTATTAAATAAAGCTTTGTATTCTTAGGTAAATATTTAAAAAACTCATTTAAATCTTGACCTTTAGCATCCCCACCTGCAATTAAATGCAGGGGTTCTTTGAAACTATTAATCGCTGCAAGTGCTGCGGAAATATTTGTAGCCTTGCTATCATCAATCCAAGTTCTATTTTTACTATCTTTAAATACCTCAACCCTATGACGACCGATTTTAAATAAACTTAATTTATCATATTTAATCTCACTACTAATTATTTTTGTAGCTGCTAATGCTAAACACGCATCTAATAAAAACGGCTCTTTATAATTTAATCTAGCTAAATCAATATCAAAAGTTTTTGCTAAATCGCTTGAGTTTTCATAAAAATATTTAATACATTTTGCATTCTCTAAATATTTTTCATATTTTTTAGGAACTATTACGCTAGCAGTTTTATTCATTCTAAAAATCAAATCAAGCTTTGCTTTTTCGTAATTGCTAAAACTTCCATGCCAACTTATATGATCATCACAAATAGGAAGTAATACATAAAGCTCAGGTCTTGCAACCTTAGTATAATGAAGAGCAAAAGAGCTCATCTCAAGCACTACTAAAGGTGCTTTAAGATTCATTAAAGCCAAAGGTTTTCCTATATTTGCTCCAGCTTCAATATCTAATAAATGAGCTATCATCTCAGTTGTTGTAGTTTTACCGTTTGTTCCACTTACCCAAATACTAAGCCCTAATGCTTCATTATAAAAATCAATCTCGCTTGTAAGATTTCTTGCCTTTTTGCATAAAATATGATTAGGTGCGATTCCAGGACTTACAACTTCAATGCTACTTAGCTCAGGATTAAACTCATTTACAGGCAAAAGTTTATTGCCAAATTCATCTTCACTAGCTACGCTAAATTTATCATCATATATATTCCACTCGCCTTTTTTGTAAGTGCTAGTAATTGCTTTAGCAACATTTCCATACCCAAACATTGATAACATAATCTCACCTTAATTTAATAGTAATTAATGCAAATACATTGCATAAAAACGCAATCAGCCAAAATCTAACGATTATTTTATTCTCACTCCAACCGATTTGCTCAAAATGATGATGAATAGGTGCCATTTTGAAAATTCTTTTATGAAAAATCTTAAAGCTTCCAACTTGTAAAATAACACTTAATGTCTCGCACACAAAAACAAAACCTATTAATATAAGTAAAATTTCATTCTTTGAAATAATCGCTAAATACCCAACAATAGCCCCTAATGTAAGCGAACCGCTATCTCCCATAAATACTTGCGCAGGATGGCAGTTATACCATAAAAAGCCTAGTAAAGAACCAATTAATGCAAGTGCAATTACAACGCATTCTTCAGCACCACTAACCTTAGGTAATAATAAATAATTAGCATACACAGCATTAGAGCTAAGATATAAAAACACAGATAATGTAAATAAAGAAAACACACTAGGAACACAAGCAAGGCCATCAAGACCATCGGTTAGATTAATGGCATTTGAGCTTGAAATTAATACCAAAATCCAAAAAATTAGAGCAAAATATTTCATATCTATTATTGGATATTTATAAAAAGGAACGAAAAGTTCCGTGCTAAAATCACTAAAAATCATAATAGGAAGTAAGGTAATTAATGAAGCAATTATCATTAAAAGCATTTTTGAGCGTGGTTTAAGCCCTGCTTTATTAGCCTTTTTTAAAACCTTACCTAAATCATCAATAATTCCAATCGCACCAAAACACACTAAACACAAAAACGCAGAAATACTATAAACATTAAAAGTAGCAAAAATAAGGCTTGAAAGAAGTGTTGAGCCTAAAAATATCACTCCACCCATTGTAGGGGTATTGCACTTTTTTTGATGAGTTTTTGGAGCGTCACTTAAGATAGGTTGATTTGCACCTATGTTTTTTGCCCAAGAAATAAAAAGTGGCATAATAATTAAAGTCATAAAAAAAGACAATAAAAAAGCTAAAAACGCCCTAACGCTAATGTATGAAAATAAGTTTATATCAATGTTAAACATATTTGTTCCTAAAAAATTAATAAAAAAGGCAAATATTATAATAAAATTATAAATTTTTAAGTATTATTTCGCTTCTAATTCATATTAAGGAGCTTATATGTTAAATCCAGTTCTAACGATTGCAGGTAGTGATTGCAGTGGGGGTAGCGGACTTGAGGCTGATTTAAAAACTTTTACAATGCATAAAACTTTTGGAATGGCAGTGGTTTTAGGTGTTTATTCTGTAAATACTCAAGGTGTTTATGGTGCTTGTGTTATGGATAAAGAAATTGTTGCATCTCAATTTGATGCAGTTTTTAATGATATAAGACCAAAAGCTCTTAAAACAGGTTTAATGGGAGATGCTGATTTAATTAGATTAATCACTGCAAAATTTAAAGAATTTAAGCCAGAAAATATAGTAATTGACCCTGTTATGTTTTCAAAAAGTGGGTTTAGATTAATTGGCGATGAAGATTTTAAATTATATGTAGAAGAATTCATACAATTTGCCGATGTTTTAACACCTAATAAACTTGAAGCTGAACTTCTTTGCGGATTTAGCATTGATTCAAAAGAAAAATTAAAAGATTCAGCTAAAAAACTAATTGATTTAGGAGCTAAAAGCGTTTTGGCTAAAGGTGGAAAATATTTTGATTTAGCAGTAGATTATTTTTATGATGGAAAAGATTTTCACGAACTTTGTGGTAAAAACTTGCAAACTTCAAACGACCACGGAGCAGGTTGTACTCTAAGCGCTGCAATAGCTGCAAATCTAGCAAATGGCTTAGATAAATTAAGTGCAGTTGCAAATGCAAAAATTTATACTCAAAACGCTATGGAAAACGCACCAAAATTAGGTGCTGGAAGAGGCCCTTTAAATCATATGTTTGATTTATAGAATTTAAATTAGGAATTTCAAATTCCTAAATGAAATTCCTAAGCAAATTATCTAAAAAATAGCTTTATTTATCTTACTTACTTATTTTTAAGCTTGTGAGTTTATAATTTTTGTTTTTATTTTGAAAAAAGGAGATTTTTTGGACCCCAGTTATACAGCTTTAATGCTGTTTTTAGCATTATTTTGTGTTTTTTTAAATGGATTTTTCGTATTATCTGAATTTAGCATTGTAAAAATTAGAAAAAGTAAGCTAGAAGAATTTGTAAATCAAGGAAGAACTAACGCTAAATTAGCTTTAGAAATGTATAAAAACTTAGATACTTATTTATCAGCTACTCAGCTAGGAATTACTTTAAGCTCACTTGCTCTTGGTTGGTTGGGCGAGAGTTCTGTTGCAGTTTTATTAAACAAACTTTTATCTAATTTTAATGTAAATCCTATCGCAATTCATAGTGTTTCTGTTGTTATTTCTTTTATATTAATTACGCTTTTACATGTTGTCTTAGGCGAAATTGTTCCAAAAAGTATAGCGATAGCAAAGACTGAAACCGTTGTATTATGGATAGCAAGACCACTTTATTTATTTAGAATAATTTTTGCACCTTTTATTGCTACATTTGATTTTTTATCTTTATCAATTTTAAAAATGTTAAGAATAAAAACAAACGAGCACGCAGCTCACTCTGAAGAAGAAATTAAATTTATAGCAAGTGAAAGCCAAAAAAGTGGAGTTTTAGATGAATTTGAAACTGAACTTATCCAAAATGCAGTTGATTTTAGCGACATTGTAGCTAAAGAGATTATGACTCCAAGACGCGATATGATATGCTTAAACAAAAGCAATACTTATGAAGAAAATATAAAAATAGTTCATGATTATAAACACACTAGATTTCCTTTCATAGATGCTAGTAAAGATAATGTATTAGGTATGATTCATATTAGAGATTTATTAGATAATCAAAATAAAGACCTAAATGAATGTGTTAGAAAAGTTCTTTTTGTTCCTGAAAATATCAGTATTTCAAAGGTTCTAGTTCAAATGAATAAAGAGCAAATCCATACAGCAATAGTAATGGATGAATACGGCGGAACTGCAGGATTGCTTACTATGGAAGATATTATTGAAGAATTAGTAGGTGATATTAATGATGAGCACGATAAAAAAGAACAAGATTATAGAAAAATAAACGATGATATTTATATCGTAAATGGAAGGCTTGATATTGAAAGCGTTGAAGAATTGCTTGATATAAAATACGATGATGAATTAGAAGAGCTAACCATAGGCGGATATATATTCAATCGCTTAGGGCATGTTCCTAGTGAAAAAGAGCGTTGTGAAGACGAACATTGCTATTATGAAGTAAAACAAATGCAATCAAATAGCATAAAATATTTAAAAATAATCAAAAAGCAAAGGAAAAATAATGAATAAATATAGATTAATAACTAGAAGTGATATGGATGGACTTGTATGTGCTGTATTATTGAAACATATGGATTTAATTAGCGATATTAAATTCGTTCATCCTAAAGATATGCAAGATGGCACAATAGAAATTACAAGCAATGATATAGTAACAAACTTGCCGTATTGCCCTAATGCACATTTAGTATTTGATCATCATGAAAGCGAAAGTATTAGAAATGGTAAGGCTGATAATCATATTATAATACCTGATGCACCAAGTGCTGCTAGAGTTGTGTATGATTATTACACTAAACAAGGCGTAGAATTCCCTAAAGAATGGGATGATATGATGGTTGCAGTTGATAAAGCTGATAGCGCACAATTTTTAATGGAAGATGTGCTTGAGCCTAAAGGTTGGGAATTTTTAAGCTTTTTAATGGATAGTAGAACTGGTCTTGGAAGATTTCACGACTTTAGAATAAGCAACTATAACCTTATGATGGATTTAATTGATTATTGCAAAAATCACAAAATTGATGATATTATGAAATTACCTGATGTTGTTGAAAGAAGTGATTTATATAAAAAATACGAAAATGAATTTAAAGAACAATTAAAAAGATGCTCAAAAGTATATAAAAATCTAGTTGTATTAGATTTAAGCAAAGAAGAAATTATTTATCCGGGCAATCGCTTTATGATTTATGCGCTTTATCCAGAATGCAATATCTCTATTCATAAAATCTTAGGCTTTAGAGGTCAAAATATGGTTTATGCAACAGGTAAGAGCATATTTAATAGGACTAGCAAAACAAATATCGGAGAGCTAATGCTAAAATACGGCGGAGGCGGACATGAAGCAGCAGGCACTTGCCAAGTATCTCACGAAGATGCCGAAAAAGTTTTAAACGAACTAATAGCAAAAATCAACGCAGACGGCTAAAAATCACAATTCCTATTTGAGAATTTCAAATAGGAATTTAATTAGGAATTATAGAGTTTTTTCTAGCTGTTTTTTGTAAAGAAAATAAACATAAAATCATAAGAATATAATAAATTATATTAATTCTACTCATAAACTCATCAGCATTTTTACCTTTTAGTAAAGCTTCATTATAAGCATTTAAAATAAGTTCATCTTCTTTTATTATGTCTTTATTAGCTAATAAATCTTTTTTAGCTTGACTTTCGTTTAGATAAATTGCCGTTGGATTTAGCCTATTTGCAATACTTATAGATTGATAATCTTCAAGATTAATTATGGCTTTATTTAAAAAATAATTTTTGGCATTATCTGAAAATACTCCTATAAATGGAGTGATAATGCTTGGTGCCTGAATTATTCCACACAATGAACTAGCAATAAGTGCAAAAACCACATAACGCTTAATTCCATATAGGCAAATTTTGATATTAAAATAACATTCAATAAAAGCAAAAACAATACAACACAATACAATAGATACTAAAAAATAAAACCCATAATTAATTATATTTATAATATCACAATTAAAACCAAAAAAACAACTTTCTACTGCAATACTAAATAAATAATACCCACCTATTACACTAAGAGTAGTAAATACTATTAAGAGTAAATCTGAATGATGATTGCTAGTTATTTTATATAACTGAAATAATCTTTTTTCTAATTTTTCACTAAGACTTAATTTATATTTGGTTAAATCCATTTCAAGCTCTTTTGCTTTTAACTCATTTACCCTATAAAATGAAGCTTCTAATAAATTATGGTTAGTTATCAAATAGCTTTTAAGTATACGAAAACTCTCTCTAAAACCTTGAGCTATTTCTATTTTGCCATATTCTTTGTTTTTTCTAATGTGTTCTTTATCTTCTTTTAGATTTTCCATATATTCATCAACGGCTTGCTCTATATCAATCTTATGATTTTGCTTAATATACATTAGATTAAACCTAGCATTTTTATCTATATTTGCACCTGATAGATATGGTGTATAATATAATTTAGCATCATAAAAACTTACAACATCATCTATAGTACAATTTGACATATTTATAAAGTTTTTAAAAATAGCATTATTAAAATATGCGGAACCTTTAAAGCTAGCTTGAGTAAAGCTTACATAATCAATAAAATTAGTATTTGTAAAATCAACATTTTTGTGAAAAATTACCCTATCAAAATAAGAGTGGTTTAGCTTTTCAATATTTTTAAAATCAGCATTTTCAAAAAATTCAGAATCTTTAAAATATATATGATGACTTGGCTGTATGCTATTAAATATAGCATCTTTTATAAATTTTGTCTTACTAAAACTTGGTCTAGTATTAAAAGAGACTTTAGTAAAATCAGCTTTTCCCATAAAAGTAGCTTTTGTAAATCTTGTTTGATTTACAACACCTTCATAGTCAATATCATGAGAATAAAAAATAACCTTTTCAAAATTAGCATCTTTTTCAAAAGTACATTCTTCAAAATTAGCAAGACTTTTAAAACTACATTCTTTTAATGAAAATAAATTTTTAAATTTAGAATTACTAAAATCTATATTTTTATTAAATTTGCAATTTTCAAACCCAACTTGTTCGTAAAAGTAAGTTTTATTGAGACCTTTTATTTCATTTATTTGACACTTTTCAAAACTAATATTTTGATAAAATTTTGTTTCTGTAAAATCTAAATTAGCAAAAAATATACTGTGAGAAATATCAAAATCATTAAAATCAATATTGCTTTCTTGACCATTTTCTAAATTAATAAATTTTACATCATTATAAAATTTACAATCTGAAAATTCTACTTGGTTATAAAAATTAGAATCTGTGAAATTTAGGCAAGATTTTTCATATTTTTTAAATTCACAAGCTGATACTATTAGTTCATCGTAAAAATATGTTTTACTAAAATCAACATCTTTTTCAAAATTACAAGCTAAAAATTTTGTAATTCCGTAAAATTTAGTATTTTTAAAAATTACATTATTTGCAAAATCAATTTCTTCAAAATTAATATTTATTTTCTTTATTTCACTTTTAAAAGTAGAATTTTCAAAACTTATTTCATTTTGAATTTTCAAACCAAATAAGCTAAAATTATCATTAAATTTGCAATTTAAAAATTCAATATCAAAATTAATTTGATCGTTTTCTTCTATTAGAAATTGATTTTCTTTTAAAAAAATACAATCTAGGAATTTAATTTTATCCATATTGTACTTTTGCAGTATTTCAAGTATATTTACTTTGAAAGTTGTATTACTAAAATTAAATCTATATTTGTTTTTATAAATGTTTAATATTTTTAAAATCGCAATATTTTTTATTGTGAGTGTTTGTTGAGTTTCATCTAATGCTATATTAGTTTCGTTTATCTCTCTTTCAAACTCAAAAACTTGTTTTAATTCATTTATAATATCTTTCATTTTAAACCTTTGTTTTTGAAAGATTATACCAAAAGCTTGAAGTTTTATAATGATTAAATAATTTATTAAAAATCCTAATTCCTATTTCAAATTCCAAAGTTTTTTTAAGAATTTGAAATAGGAATTTGAAATTCCTATTTAACCTTTACAGGATATAGCGAAGGGTATTCGTAGATTTTCCACTCGCCGTTTTCGTTGTGTAAAATCACATCTTTACTGAATTTATGCTGCTGTATTTTATAATTTGTATCAACTTGTACCACAGCTATTTCGCTACTTTTATTCTTCTTAGTAAAGCTCATTTCAATAGTATCATCATTACCCTTGTAATCATAATCTATAAAAATCATATCCTTACCTTTATCTTGAAACTTCTTAAAATAATCTACATTATTCTTTTTTGCAAGAAGTTTTGAAGCTTCATTCATTTTTCCAGCTTCACATAAAAGCACAAAATCCTTAACCACCATTTCAGGCTCTTTTTTCTCGTTACCGCAAGCACTTAAAATAAGTGCTGCAGTAACTAAAGAAGAAGCCATAAAACTTAAAATTATATTAGCATCTTTATTTTTCATCAACTCAACCTATCAACATATCTGCAAATGCATAAATTATCAAGAACAGAAAAATTAGTCCAGTAAATAGCATTAAAAATCCAACAACTCTTGCAAAATAAAAATACTTAGCAAAAGAATTGCTTTCATTTTTAAGGCTCTCTAATTTTCCACTAGCCTTAAGCCTTGCATACCATTCAGGTCTATCGTGCTTTAATTCTTCTTCTGTTAATTCTCCACTAAATATAACCATATCCATTGGGAATCTATCAGCTCTAAAGTGAGTATTAAAGAAGTGAACTGCAAAAATAAATCCAGTAGCCAAAAGTGCTTCATCAGAATGCACAAGCGTTGCAAGATTTAGCATAAAGCCAGGTAAAATCTTTGTAAATTCAACAGGGAACCATAATACAAGCCCACTAAATCCTATAATAAACATACCCCAGAATACTGCTATATAATCAAACTTCTCCCAGTAAGTAAATCTATCAAACTTAGGTCTTTCGCCTCTACCAATAAACCATTTAAAGTGAGCTACAACATCTCTTAAGTCTTGCATTCTAGGCATTAAACTATCAGGTCCAAATAATTTTGCTAAGAATAATTTAAAGCTTAGTTTTCCATTAGCATCACGAATAGCGTCACGCTTAATCCAAGAATTATAAATTACTTCAGCAATATGGCTTAAGAACACTGCTATCATAATAAATGCACTAAAGTGGTGTATCTTAGTAGCCATTACAATTCCACCCATCATATCAATCATAGTTTGCGCCCAAGGAGCTGTATAGAACTTTTGTGGTAAACCACTAAAGCTAAGTCCTAAGAAGCTTGAAGCTACGAAGAAATGTTGAATTCTATGCAATGTGCTAAAGCGTTTAATATTTACCTTATCTTTATGCATTTTTTCTTTTGCTGCACGCCACTCATCTTTATATTTAATACTCATATAAATTAGTTTCATACTCCACAAGAACGTGTGTAAGCCAAAGAATGCAAATACACTAATTACAAGCCCTGTCATAAATACATAAGCCCAATAAAGTAATGGGAAATTCTCTTTATCTGTATGGTCAGCATGAGCTATAAAATCACTAAAGTTAGCATTAGCACCTTCATGGCACTTTTCACAAGTTTTGATTTTTGCTTCACCATAAAGCGTTGATTTTTTATCTTCAGGTTTATGAATATTGTGTGCTCCATGGCAGTCAAAACAAGCAGCTATTTTTTTACTCTCACCATCTTGTGCTAAAACCATAGCTTTACCATGGAATGTTTCATGATAATGCTTTTGTTCTTTTTCGTGGCAACTTCCACATTTAACATCGCTTAATTTTTTAACAGCTAAAGAAGTTAATTGTTGTTTATCATGCACATTATGGCAATCCGAACATGATGGAGATTTTTCTCTTGGATTTGTTCTTTTATCATGAACACTTCCGCTAAACTCAGATTTTACTTCTTTATGACAGCTTGAGCAGTTATTATTTACATTATCTTTATCATTTGCTAATTCATTGATTTTTCCACTATCACCATGACAATCTCTACAAGCAGGAAGATTACCAAATCTTAGATTTTTATGTAACTCATCTTTAAAACTACTAACTTCACTACCTTCATGCCAACTATTTATATCATAGCTTTTTACAAGTGGTTTTATTCCGCCTTTTTCAATAGGTCTTGCACTAAGAATCCAGCTTTCAATTCCATCAAGCATTACACGAACATTTGTGTAGCCTAATTTTTGTGCTTTTAAAGCTGCATCAGAGCTTGCATAACACATTCTATTTAAACAATAAAAAATAATCTTAGCATCTTTATTGCTAGGTAATAAACTTACCCATTCAGGAGTATTAATAAAAATAGAGCCTTTTAAATAGCCGTATTTTATTCTTTCTTCTTTTGTGTTTGCATCAAATATATAAACATCTTTTTTACCTAATTCTTTTTCTACATCAGCCATAGATATGGGAATTACCCCATCAACTACTGCAAAATCGCCTTCTGATGCAAAAAGGTTAAAGCTTAAAAAGATGGCAAAAATAAGTCTTAACAACATATTTTATCCTTTCACGAAGGCTAGGAAAACCCCTAGCCTTTTATTTCTTACCATCTAATAAATCTTGAGCTTGTTGTGCATAAACTAATGCTTCATTTATTAATTTAAGAGCATATTTTGGACCATGCACACCCCAGCTGCCGTCTTTTTCAATTTTTTCATAAATTGTTCTTGCTTCTTTTGTAAGTAGAATAATTTCAGCTTTAACTTTTGTGCTTAAATTATCCATTTTTGCTTGTTCTCTATCAATTTTGCGAATTGCAAGCTCAAGTTTTTTAAATCCTTCTTTAACAGGTAATTGCCACTCCATAACCTTATCATAGATTTGCTCTTGGTCTGTAAAGTGTAATTCTTTTGGTAAAGTTGATTGAACTGCACTATGGCATCCGCTTGCACCAGGCCCAACAAGATTTACATCACTCCAGCTAGTTCTTCCGCAACTCCACATTAAATCAACGAAGAATTTTCCATCTTTTCTAGCAATTGTCCAACCCTTAGTATTTTGTGGGTCTCTTGGCTTGCCTGCTGGTGGATTTAGAGTTTTTGCGTCTTTATCTACATAAATCTTCCAAATATGGCTTGCACGAACATTATCAAATCCACCTTTATCAGGGTTTTGAACGCTTGCAAAGTTTTCACAACTCATCATATTTGGCATATGACAACCTGTACAATTATCCTTTGAGTGTGCTCCGCCGTATTTAAACATATCAGCTTGAGTTTCGTGGCAATCACTACAAGTTTTCTTAAGCCCTACTTTTGTATATGGGTCTTTCCAATCATTTGCTGTAACTTCGTGTGGGTCATGGCAAGTTGAACATCTCATACCTTTATCATAGTGCATTGTGTTATACATTTGTGAGCCTTCTGTTCCACAAGATGGACATGCTGATTTAAAGTAGCTATTAAATGGCTTTCTTGGATCAATCTTAGCGTCTTCACTATCATAAGCAAATCTTTGATGACATCTTTCGCAGTTACTTGGCATACCAGCACCTCTTGCTCCATAAAGATGAGCTCCTGCTCCGTGGCATTCTTCACAGCTAATTCCTTTAGAAATTGCGTGTTTTCTAAGTTCATCTTTATTACCGATTGCTGCTAAAAACTCTTCTTTAGATTTGAAGTCAAATTTAAAGCTATGGCAAACTTCACAATATGCAGATGCAGGTTGAAACATCATCTTTTCTTTATAAGTAGAACCATAAGAGTTAATTCCCCAAACGCTTGAAGTTTGTTTGCCAAAATCTTCTAATTTTGTAGGGAAATTTGGAGAAAATTCAGCTATTTTTTTCGCTACTTCAGGTGTAAGTGATTCAACCCAAAGGCGTGAGAATTGATTACCACCAGCAACCATTTTACCTGTTCCATCAGCTAATTTTCCATCTTCAATGTGATAAGTTCCACGAACCAACCACTTATCAATAAAACCATATTTTGTTCTAGGAGTTCCTACGATAACGAATACATCATCAGCTTCAACACCCTTAGGTAAAATTGTAGCTTCGCTACTTCCATACATAGGCTTTTTAGGATCTCCTCCTGCTTCTTCTAGCTCATCAGGAAAGCGAATAACTTTTGAGTGGCGTGAGCGTTGCCAAGCTTCATATTGTGCAGGGTGGCATTCTCCACATTTTTTAGGACCAACGAATTTGTTTGGATAATCTAAAATACTTTCCATACCTAAGCGATATGTAATTGAAGCACCATGACCTTTGTCTTTCTCATAGTTTGCTGCACCACCAAATTCTACGAATTCTTCTTGGCGATTTGAAATAGAATATTTTCCTACTAATCTGCCTTCTTTTTCGTATTTAAACATAGGGTGACGATCTTTTAAAAACTCTATAAAATCAGTTTCTTGATTTACATAATCATGAAGAGTTCTAGGTTCTATACCATCAGCTTGCGGCGTAACACCAAATAGCATTGAGCTAATACAGGCACTAAGCACCAATAATCGTTTCATAACATTCTCCTTAAAAAATATTTTGGAACTAAAGTTTAGTCCATTTTCATTTAAAGCTTTCTTAAAAAAACTTAAAAAAATAAATATAATTTATAAATTTAAAATAAGATATAAATAGTATGAAATAAAATTTTGTAATTTTTCTATTTTTTAAGGCTTTTATTATAAAATAATAATTTAAGTTTAGATAATAAAATTTATCAACTAATAAAGATTTTAAAAATAAGGTTAGCAATTTATGAAGTTTTTTAATAAGATTTTTTCTTTAAAATTTAGTTTATTTTATATGTTTATATTCGCATTTTTGTGTATGATTGCAACTTTTGCTGAGAGCAAAAATGGCACAGCTTATGCAAATAGCTTGATTTATAATGCTTGGTATTTTTACTTAATTATGATTTTGTTATTTTTAAGCACAATTTTTTGTATATTTAAATATAAACTTTATAAAAATCTTTCATTATTTTTAATACATAGTTCTTTTATTTTTATTTTTATAGGTGCAGTGCTTACACATTTTTTTGGCTTTGAAGGGGTAATTCATTTAAGAGTTGATAATAAAGCTAACGAGATTAAAAGCACTAAAACCAAATTAATCTTAAAACATAATGATGAAATAATTAGCACGGATAATTTAAACGAAAGCCTAAAGCTAAATAATGCTAGTTTAAAGTTTTTAGATTTTAGTAATGAAGCAGGTCTTACTAAAGTAAAAAGCGATAATTTAAACGACCCAAGTTATTTAAAATTAAGATTTAACTTCGCAAGTGGATATAGCGATGTTGAGATTAATTATAATGATTGTCTTTTAGTTGGCAAAACTAATTTTTGCTTTAATAAAACAAGCTTAAATAATTATGTAAATTTTTATATTAAAGATAATGAGTTTTATGTAGCTACAAATGAAAAAATCAAATTCCTAAATCAAATTCTTGATTTTGATTTTAAGCTAAAAGATGGAATATATACTTTAGATGATTTTTCATTTTCTGCTTTAAATTATTTAGTTCATTCAAAAGACGCTCTTAGTATGAGTGGGGGTAATTTACAAGCAATTAAAGTGGAATTTAAAATAGGATCATCAAAAGAAAATATAATCCTAGCTCTAAATGATAGTATTAAAATAAATGATTATGAAATATTGTGGAGCCAAGAAAGCTTAAAGCTTGATTTTGATATTTATCTAAAAAGATTTAATCTAATAACTTATGCAAACAGCAATAGTCCAAAAGATTATGAGAGCGAAATTGTAATAATTGATAAAGATAAAAACATTCATACAAAAATCGCTATGAATAAAGTGCTTGATTATAAAGGCATTAGGTATTTTCAGCATTCATACGATGAAGATTTAAAGGGCTCAATTTTAAGTGCGAATAAAGATTTAGGCAAAACCCCTACTTATATAGGATATTTTTTATTATTTTTAGGCTGCTTTTTAAATCTATTTAGCAAAAAAACCATAAGCTATTTTAAGGCTTTAAGCTTAGTATTTTTAGTATTTTTTAGCACTAATTTAAGAGCAAATCATATAGATAATTTAAACACTTTAATTATTCAAGATTACAATGACAGATTTTTGCCATTTTATTCATATTCAAAAAATTTATGCAATAAAATAGGCTGTCCTGATATATCTAATGCAAGTAGCGAGATTTTTAGGCTAATTAGTGATGTTAATTATGTAAATGAAGCAAGATTAATAAAGGTAAAAAATCCTAAATTAAGAGAGTTTTTAAACTGCGAAAAACAAGCAAAATTTAGCGATTTTTACGAAGGCTCAAGCTATAAATTAAAAGATGAGCTTAAAAAAACTTATGCAAAAGGCGAAGCAAATTTTAATGATTATGATAAAGACTTAATTAGAGTTGATGAAAGCGTAAATATTCTTTATTTAATTTTCACAGGAGAATTATTCAAAATATTGCCAAACGAAAATCACTTGCAAAGCCCATTTGCAAATAATGTAAGCTTAGAAAATCAAAAGCTTGTAAATGATTATTTAAGCGCATTATTAATTGCTAAAAAAACAAACAATTATGATGAAGCTAATATTGCTTTAGAAAAAATCAAAAATCTTCAAAAAATGCAAGATTTTTTACCTAGCGAAAATCAAATAAAAGCTGAAATATTTCTTAATAAATATGATGTTTTTTATAATCTATGTTTAGCTTATTTGATATTATTTTTCATATCTTTATTTTTTATAAGTAATAAAAGCAAAATCATATTTTATTTAAGCTTAGTTCTTTTTATAATTCATCTAGCCTTAATCATTACAAGGGGTTTTGTGGCTGGATTTGCTCCGCTTAGCAATACTTATGAGAGTTTAATTTATATTGCTTTAAGCTCTGTTTTTGCTGGACTTGTATTTAGAAAAAATCTCTTGCTAAGCTTATGTTTATTACTTAGCGTTGCTGTATTAATGACTGCTCATTTAAACGATATAAATCCACAAATTACAAACCTAATTCCTGTTTTAAATTCCCCTTATCTTAGCATTCATGTAAGCTTAATTACAGCTTCTTATGGCTTTTTTGCTTTGAGTGCTTTGATTGCATTTGTAAAATTAGTTTGTATTATCATAAAACGACCTTACGAAAAAGCACTAATTCAAATGCATTTAGCAAATCTTTTAGGTTTATTATTATTAGTTTGTGGCAATTTCTTAGGCGCTATTTGGGCGAATGAATCGTGGGGAAGATACTGGGGCTGGGATTCTAAAGAAACTTGGTCTTTAATTAGTATTTTAATTTATGCAATATTAGTTCATTTAAAATTAAAATCAGAACTTATTAAAAGTTTGCTTAGCTTATGGAGTTTTGGCTCAATTTTAATGACTTATTTTGGGGTTAATTATTATCTAGTTGGCAAGCATTCTTATGCAGGAGAACAAAGTAATTTCAATTCACCTATGTGGCTAATAATTAGTGTTTTAATATTGCTAATCTTTAGTTTAGTTGCAGTTTTTAGGAGTAAAAAATGAAAGCTTTTTTAATATTAATAGCACTTTTTTTTATTGCTTGTAATGATGAAAAAATTGATGAAAATTACTTAAATACTCCACTTAAATGCTCTATAAATAAAGATATTTGTGAAGTTAGCTTTAAAGGAAAGCAAATTAGCTTTGAGATACTAAACCGCCCTATTCGTTTTATGGAAGAATCTAAATTAATAATTAAAGGCTTACCTAAATACGATAATCTAAGCCTTAATTTATACGGGCTTAATATGGATATGGGAGTAATAAAAGCTGATTTTATACGCTTAGAAAATGGTGATTATGAAAGCATTTTTGTAGTAAGCTCATGCTTATTAAGCACTATGAGATATAGATTAGAATTATTAAATAATAATAAAAAAATAGGCTTATTTATAGATTTTGATATGAAAAGGTAAAATATGAGAATACTTCTTACAAACGATGATGGATACGACGCAGCAGGTCTTATTGCTCTTAGAAAAAGGCTTAAAAAAATTAAAGATTTAGAAGTTTTTGTAGTAGCTCCTTGGTCTAATAAAAGTGCATGCGCACATTCGCTAACCCTAAATCACCCACTAAGCTTTGTAAAAATGAAGAAAAATTATTATGCTTTAAAAGATGGCACTCCGAGTGATTGCGTAAATCTTGCATTTTGCACTATTTTTAAGGACAAATTGCCTGATTTAGTAGTAAGTGGGATTAATAATGGAGCAAATCTAGCCGAAGATATCACTTATTCAGGCACGGCAGCTGCTTGTATGGAAAGCGTTTTATGTGGAGTAAATGCTATTGCTTTTTCACAACTTTACGAAAAAGAAGTAGATTTTAAGCGTTCAAGCAAACTTGCCGTTAAATTAATCTTAAAATTACTTAAGATGAATCCACTTAAAAAAAGAAGATTTTTAAATGTAAATTATCCAAGTTGCGAGAGTGATTATAAAGGTTATAAAGTTTGTAAAATGGGTAAAATGAGATATGTATTCTCAAGCAAAATGCAAAAAAATCCTAGGGGCTTAGAATATTATTGGCTAGATAGTTTGTATGATTTAAGCAAGGTAAAAGCAAGTAATGATGATATTGATTTCGTAAGACGTGGCTATGCAAGTATAACCCCAATAAAGCTAAACCTAACAGCAAAAAAAGAAATAAAAAAAGTTAAGAAGTGGCTAGAAAATGAATGATAAATATACAAGGTCAAGGCTTTTATTTGCCGAAAATTACGAAGAATTAACAAATAAAAAAGTTTTAATCTGTGGGCTTGGTGGCGTTGGTGGAATGTGTTTTAGCTCACTTGCTAGAGTTGGGATTAATGTAAGCGGAATTGATAAGGATTATTTTGATATAACAAATTGCAACCGCCAACTACATTCTGAAAATACAGGGCTTAGTAAAGCTAGTGTTTTTGCTAAGTTTTATAATGCAAATTGTTATGAGCTACTAATTACTAAAGAAAGCTTTTTAGAGTTTTTAAAGGATAAAGAATTTGATTTAGTGATTGATTGTATTGATGATGTTAAGGCTAAGTGTGATTTGGCTGAAATTTGCTATGAAAAAGGAATTAAATTTATTAGCTCTGGTGGAGCTGCAAAAAGAATTGATCCTACAAAAATAAAAATTGCTAACTGGGATAAAACCAAAATGTGTGCTTTAGCTAAAGCTGTTAGACTTGAGCTTAAAAAACGCAAGTTTAAAGGTAAGTTTAAAATGACTTATAGTGAAGAAGAGCCTATGTGTCAAGGTTTAGGCTCGTTTATGGGAATGACAGGCTCAATGGGGCTAATGCTTTCTTCTCTTGCTATTAAAGAACTTTCAAAGAATTTGAAATAGGAATTTCAAATTCTTTTTATATTAAAACTTTCATTTTCATAAAACACTACATAAGAGCTAATTTTATGATTAGAAAAATTAGTTTTTATAAAGCTTTCATAAGTTTTTAGCTGTTTTTCATAAGATTTATTAAAAAATGAGCTTTTATAATCAATTATCTTAATCTCATCATCACTAATAGCTAATAAATCTATTCTATTCACTTTATTCTCATACAAAAAGTTATATTCTTTAACCAAATTATGATTTTTGATTAGTTCTTTAAACTCCACGCATTTAAGCAAATCTTCGCAAAGTTTTTTTAATTTATCAAAATCCACTTGATTAAACTTATTATATGCAAGTCTTAAGCACTCATTTAAACTTTCATCATTAAAATCGCTTAATTCACAAAAATAGTGAAATGCGTTTCCTAGCATAATCGCATCAGTGCTAAACTCTTTAGCCTTTACATTTTGAAGTGGCACGCAAGGATTAAACTCATAGCTGATATTTATAACACTTGCTTCATTTTCTTTATATCTAAAATTAAGCAAATCATCATCTAAGCTCTCATTAGTAATTTCAGCATAATTAATCCCATTAAGCCCAGCTCCTTCATTCATAACGATACAAAGTGAGCTAATCGCTCTTGTATAAGCTACATAATAGGTATTTATCTCATCATTTTTTTTCGTGTTTTCATAAATTTCAAGCTTTTTTGCATAATCTTTATCATATACACATCTAAGATTTCTAATAGCACTAGCGTCTTTTTTAAAGCCATACCATTTGTGGCTAGAAAAATCATATTCAATTTTAAGCCCTGTATCATGTGGAGCATTTTTACTTAAATGAACGCAGATTAAATGCTCAAATTGTAAGCCTTTACTCTTATGAATTGTCATAATATTTATGCCTTTTGCTTCATTGCTTGATGCAAGTTTGCTGCTAAGATTAAAAATAGTATCTAAAAAATCTTTAGAGCTAATATCATCTAAAAACTCTAAAACATATTCATCTTTACATAAATCAAGATGAGTGATTATTTCGTTATAAATCTCATAAGCACTTTTTGTAATATCAATTTTAAGCTTTGAATAATCCTTGCCTAGCACAGACTTTACAAAATAGCCATAAATTTCATCTTCTAAAAGAGAGTATTTAGCAAATTCTATTAAAACCCTAACGCTCATTTTTGAAACCAACAAAGAATTATTATTTACATTAGTTTTTAAGCCAAATTCATTTAAAAAATTAGCTATTTCATTTGCATTTGCATTATCTCTTGTAAGTATGCAAATATCATCTAATTTTGCTCCATTTTGTAGCAAACTTGCAATTTTTTTATAAACATCACTTAAGTAATTTTCGGTGATTATTTTGCTTACAGCTCCGTTTTCTTTACTTGCAACTAATTGCTCGTAATAATCATCATAAAGATTTTTAAAATTATTATTTACAAACTCTACTATGGCTTTTTTACTGCGATAATTGGTATCAAGATTTTGCAAGGTTATATTATAGGTTTTGTTTTTGTGAAATAAATCAAATACTTCTTGCTTAGCACCCCTAAATGAATAAATTGATTGCTTTTTATCTCCTACATAAAAAAAGCTTTTTTGCTTATCATCTATGCCAATTCCAGCCACTATTTCTTCAACCAAAGGCTTAATTATTTCATATTGAATAACTGAAGTATCTTGAAACTCATCTATTAAAAGATGGCTTAAGTTTGAGTTAAGTCTAAAATAAAAAAGGTCTTTTAAATCCTTATTTTGCAATATTTTATGAACATAAATCGCAACATCACTAAAGCTTAAAATATTTTGCTCTTTATGATAGTTTTTCGCAACTTCGCTAAATTTATCTAAGTAATTAAAGCATAATTTTAATTGATTGCTTTCTAAAAAGCCGTAATATTTAGCAACGATTGATAATAATTCTTCATAAGCAGCTGCAAAAGTTGGCAAATCTAGGGCTTTTTGCACATTTGATTTACTAGCGTCTAAAAGTGAGCTAGAAAGTAAAGAATTTAAATCCGTAATTTTGCCAAGCCATTCATCAACTTTTTTATTCGCTCCAGTAAAATTATCTTTAAGCCTTAAAAACTCATCAAAAGGGCTAATAATTTCTATATCATTTATGATTTTTTCGCCTGTGTAATTTAAATATAAACTCTCAAGCCAGTTTAAAAAATCTCCTAAGCTCATATTAAAATCTTTTAAGTCTTTTACTAATTTTATGGCTTCATTTGTATCTAAAGACTTTAAAAACTCTTCTTTAATGTCTAAATAATCAATTAATTCCGCATCAACGCTTAAGCCCTCATGAGTTGCAAAAAGCCTTAAAATCTTAGAAAAAAAGCTATCAAAAGTATAAATCCTAAGCTCATCTTCTTTAAAGTTTTTTAAGAATTTATTTCGTGTATTTATGATTTGCTCTGCACTTAAGCCTAATGAATCTTGCAAAACTTTTAGTTCAGCAGCTCTATTTTCAAGATTTAAAAATACATTTGTAATTCTTTCTTTCATCTCATTTACAGCTTTTTTTGTAAATGTAAGAGCTACTATATCATTAATACTAGCACCACTTAAAACTAGAGCAATATATCTAATACTTAAGGTAAATGTCTTGCCACTTCCAGCACTTGCTGATAATGCGATATGTTTCATGCTCTGTCCTTTTTATTGATTATTAGATGATAATAGCCGTAAGCGTTTTCGTTTTTATCTAAAATAAAGCCATCTTTTAGCGTTGCGATATCGTTTTCAATTTCTTTAGATAATTTATCAAATCTATTGCATTCAAGCACAGCCCCACGAGTGCTTTTTAGATAAATTAAAGCTGTTTGTATTAAAGGCTTATCTAAAAGCATTGCATAAAATGCTAATTGTTTTTCATGATTTTTACTTGAGTTTGGCTTGTTTGAAGTCTTATAATCAATTATTAGCTCATCATTTATTCTATCAGCAATCCCGTAGGCATTAATGTTTGCGATTTTACCCGAGATTTTTTCTTCACATTTTGCACTTGGCTGATTATTATTAATATAATACGCGATTTCATCTAAATTATCGTATATTAAAGCATAATCAATAGGGCTTAAATTATCTTTTAGCTCTTTTTCAAATTCCGATTTCAAATTCTTAAAATCAGCATTTTGAAAAAACTCATGAACCTTTAGCCCGATTGCTGCTTTTTCGTTTAAATTACTTGGCTCGCTTAATTTTAAAATATACTTTAAATAATATTCATAAGGCGAGTTTAAATAGCATGATAATCTTGAAAAACTCAGTGGCTCTGCAAAAAAATCATGATTTTTTATAAGTTCTAAATCAGGCTCAAGTATGTTTTCATTTGCTTTTGTTTTGCCATTAAATGCCTTTAAAAACGACTCTATAAGCCCTTTTTCATCTACGATTTGTTTTTGGCAATTAAAATCTTTTAGCATTCTAGCAGGTGATTTTTCTTCGTTTTCAAGGTATAAAACAAAAACTTCCTTAGCATTAAAAAGCTCTTTATAATAATGTCTTTGTAAATTTTCTCTATCAGCATAGCTAATTAGCCCAGCCTTTGTGCGAACTGCGTTGTTTAAAAACATTTCATTCACACTTCTTTTTGGCACTAAATCATCGTTAAAATCAAGAACGATTACTATATCCTTACTCATTCCACGACTTTCTAGCACTCCTAGAGCATCAACATTTCCGCCGTTTGTATGAGAAATTTTAATGTTATTAGCGTCAAGTAGTTTTATAATTTGCGAAAAGTCTAATTTAAACTCATCATTTAAAAGCTTTATTTCATTTAAGCGATTTTTTAAGATTTCTTTAACTTCAGCGTTTTTACTAAGGCTTAATAGTTGTTCTTTTAATTTATCAAAATCATTTTTATTAAGCTCAATACAACCCAGCAATTTTTTTTGTAAAGTTGCTATTTCATCTTCGTTTAAAATAGCATTTAGTTTTTGTGCGATTTCGTTTGAGTTTAGCCCACTTGCTATATTTAAATAATTATGAATATCAAGAGCTTTTAAGCTACTTGCAACACTTTCATCTGGCATAATAAGTGCGATTTGTTTATCATCTTGATAATATTTTGAAATTAAACTAAGTGCATAAATGTATTGATAAATTGAGCTTTTAAACGAAGCAGTTTTTATAGTGTTATTATAATTTAGCCCAGTTTGCTCTAAGATTTGCCAAGAATTATTAAAGCTTAAAGTATAAGTATGATTTGGCTTAAAGTCTATTTTAAAAGATTTTTTTAATAAATTTGCGTTGTAATCGCTTATATTTGTGATGATTTTTACATTAGTTTCATTTGATAACTTTTCAAAAAACTCTAATTCATATTGCTTTAAAAAGCCGTTTAAATAAAAGGTAATTGATTTAAATTGATTTAATAAAAAATAATTAGGTCTAAGCTCATTAATCGTTATATCATCATATAAATTTTGGCTATCTAGTTCATTTTTATAATGCTTTAAACACTCTTCTAAAATGTCTAAATATTCATCAAAAAAGCTATATAAATCATTATTTCTTAAATCATTTATGCTTACTTTTTGGCTATTTAATTCGCTAAAAAATGAGAATAAATATTCTTTATTTTTTAAAAAACTTAAAAAATCATTTGAAAAATTAAGCTTTTTATAATCTTTAGTTTTATTACAAGCCCTATTCATTGCGATGATTTGCTCTACTTCAGTCGCTCTTCTTTTATCATTTATCGCGTAATCTTGAAAAAATTCATTAATGCTAATCGTAGTCGCAAAAAAACCATCATTTTTAAGATTTTTTATATAATCTTTTATCTGCCTTAAATTAGAAAATATAATCAAGTCTTTTTTAATCATCTTAATTCCTATTTCAAATTCTTTAAAAGTTCGTTTGATTTTTCTAGGTTTTTGCTAAGTGAGCTTAGAATTTCATCTACACTTCTTAGCTCTTTTTCTTCTTTTATGTTTGGATTTTTTGCACTTAAATCATAGTTTTTACTAGCAAGTTCGCTTTTACTTACAAGCCAAGAATTATCAGTGATTTTACGCTCTTTAACACAAGCTAGAAAATCTTTAAAATGCTCATATTCTAAAGGCTTATTTTTAGTGAGTTTATAAGGTGGCACTAGCTCATAATAATACACCTCATCACTATCATTTAAAAACCTTTTACCAAGCGAGAAAAACAGCACATTAGTCTTTACAGCACTATAAGGCAAAAACACCCCGCTAGGAAGGCTTAAAACGCACTCTAAATTATACTCATTTACCAAATCTTGCTTTACACTAGTAAAAGCGTTTGAGTTTTGAAACAGCACTCCTTCAGGCACTACCACAGCACATCTGCCATTTATCTTAAGGCTTTTTAGGATATGTTGTAAAAATAATAGCTCAGTGGCGTTTGATTTTACTAAAAAGTTGTTTTGGATTTGCTCTTTTTCTTTGCCACCAAATGGTGGATTTGCTAGGATTATTTCATATCTATCATCTTCGCTTATATCGGTGATTTTTTTATTTAGCGTGTTTGTTTTGATGATATTTGGAGATTTTATGCCGTGTAAAATCATATTCATCACACCCATTGCATAGCTTAGCGGGGTCTTTTCCTTGCCGTGCAAGGCGTCATTTTGCATAAAATCTATCTCATCATTGCTAAGGCTTGTTTTATCTCTCATCACATGCAAAAAGCTCTCACACAAAAATCCACAGCTACCACAGGCAGGGTCATACACACGCTCATTTGCCTTTGGGTTTATCACTTCAACGATAGCTTTTATAAGTGGTCTTGGGGTATAAAACTCCCCACTATTTCCCCCATCACTCCCCATATCTTTTAAAAGCTTTTCATACACTAGGCTTAATGCAAACGCATCATCATCTTTGCTAAAGCTACATTCATCAATGATATTTATGATATCTCTTAGCGTGTGTCCGCTGCTTATTCTGTTGTCAATATTTTCAAAAATACCGCCGATTTTATACTCAATGCTTTTAAAATCATCGTTATTTTTAAAGCTTTTTAGATAGACAAAAAGTTCATTATTTACAAAATTAGTCAAATCATCACCGCTTAGGGCGTTTTTGGTATCTAGTGTGCCATCTTCTTTTTTAGGTGCTGCCCAACTGCTCCACGCAAATTTGCTTTCCAGTATGCTTACATACTCCTTATCATCATAAAACGCCTTTTCTTCAAGCTCTTTTTCATAATCATCTAAGAATTTTAAAAATAGTATCCAGCTAATTTGCTCCGTATAATGCATAGCCCCACTTATGCCATCATCACGCCTTAAAATGTCTGTTATTTGGTCTATTTTGTTTTGCATTTTTGTCCTTTTATATCTTTTTGATATGTTAATTTTTTAACATATTAGGCTTTTATGTTAAAAATTACGAGATTTTTTAACATATCAAGCTTAAAATTTATTTCGTGTATTTTTAACTCAAATGTAACTTGTTTGAAATTATAAACAAACGAAATTCCTAATTCAAATTCCACTTCCAAACAAACGAAATTTAAGCTAAATTACGGATTTAAATTCCACTCACAACCCACCCTTAAAGGCTAAGTCTAGTAAGCTTTCTTTTAACTCTTCATAATCTTTTAGCCTTTTTGTATAAAGCTCTTTTAGCTCTTTTATGGTATTTGCTTTGCTTTCTAGCTCTTTTGCGATACGCTCTTGCTCTTCTAATGGTGGTAATGTTATTGTAAGCTTTGAAAATTCTTTTTTATTTAAAATAGGTAAGGTGGTTTTAGGTGCTTGTAAAAACATTGTTTTTTGAAAGCTAGGTGAAATGCAAAAATAATAAACATATTCTGATAATAAATTATCGTTTGGGATTATTGCGTTTATTTGTTGGTTGCAACTACCTTGAACCCTAGTCAGCCCAACCTTACCAAGCGAGCCTATACATACTACAAGTATGGTTTTTGGTGGTAATTGTCTAGCGTTTTTAAAGCCTAATGATGAAAGATTGTCTCCTGCTGTTGTAAGCTCATATGTACTATCAAAATCACTAGGCTTAAAAAATGGATAATCATTGCCATAAAAATCCAAGTTCTTTTTGCTTGGAGTGTTGCCCGTTACTATTGTGGCAACTTCTTCAAGCTTTTTAACTTCCCAACCATTCGGTAATTTTGTCATTTATCACCTTTTTGTTCTAACTTATTTTCTGTTCCAACTGTTGCTTTACTTATACTTCTTTCTAAGGCTTTAAATTGTTTCTTATCATTTTTTTTCATTACTTTTAAAAGAAAACTAGCTATTTCTTTAGCCTCTTTTATATCAATAGGTTGCATCCCTCTATCTAACATATCTCTTAAATGTGAATATTCATTTTGATATCTATTTATAATACTCGCTATTATTTTTTGACTTCTTTCAAGATTATCATTTTGATATGTATCGTGAATAAATCTTTCAATTTGTTCCCTATCTAAGCTTTCAAAATTATTTGGGTATTTAAAAAATAAATAAATTTCAAGGAATTTTCTTAGATTATTTCCAAAATTATAAACAAGAGTAGCTTCTAAATCTTCATTTTCTACATCATTTATATATCTAAAATTATAAATTTGTTCAAAAAGATAATTAAATTCTGTTGTGTACTTTTCTAAGTATTTAGGCAATTTTTTAATCTCACTTGTTTCTATATCTTCATGAATATTTTTTTCAATCAAATAATATTGTGGATAATAATATTCGGTTTTATCTTCATCGTTTTGTTTAGGTTTGCTTTTCTTTAACCTTTTTAAATATTTTAAAAATTCCAAATTATGAGTAGATATAAATATTTGATTATCAAATTCTTTTCGTATTATCTCATTCTCTATAAGAGAAAAAATAAAAAAGATATGGTTATTATCAAGGCTTGAGATAGGGTCGTCAATCCAAATTATAGGCTTTAAGGTATTATCTTCCGCTTTTAAAATCGCTATAAAATAGCAAAAAGCTACCAAATTACATTCGCCTTCGCTTAGGTTTTTTGCTGGTTTTTTGTTTCTTAAAATAGTAAAAGTTTGCCTTTCATTACTATCTTCTCCAATCTCAATTTCTAAAGCATTATGTCCAAAATATGATTTTAAATATTTATTTATATTTTTTACTGACAAATCAAGGTGAGAAAGAATTTTTTGTTTGGCTTTAATTTCATTTTTTTGTTCTTTTATTTTTTCCTTAACTGTAGCAATATTATTCTTTAATCTATATTTTTTATTTTCAAGATTTTTTATATCTATTATTTTTATTCCATATTTACTATCAAAATAATATTGTATTATTTCTTCATATCGCAAAACTTCAAAAGTTTTTAACTTTTCTTTTTCTAAGTTTTCTCCATACATATTGTTTGTATTGCATATTTTATCTATAAGTTGTAAAACAGAAAATACACCTTTTGTGTTATCAAATATGTTGTTTAAAATTATCGGTTCATAAACATTTTTTAATTTTTTTTCTATATTTGATTTTATTAAGGTAAGGGATTTATTATACTTTTTAATTCGTGTTTGTAATGTTTTAACCTTTTTTTCAAAATTTAATTGTAAATGAGAATAAAAATTATATTTTGTAAGTTTATTTAATAGATATTCTTCATTAAGCATTGACTTATTAATTTTATTTTGAATATTTTTTAATGAATTTTGCAATTTTTGAACTTCTTCTATTTTAAAATTTATAATATTTTCTAACTCACCCCATCTTTCTTTTGATAGGTTATTATGACAAAATTTACACATATTATTATCGTTATTATGTATTGCAACTCCATCTTTTAACCAATTTCTAAGTTCAACAGTTATATTAAAGTGATCGATTATTTTTGTAGATAATAATAATTTTACTTTTTCTAAAATTTTTGAAAATACTTCATTGCTAAAATTAATTTTAAAATCAATTTTTTCTAATTTTTCATATTTAATTATTCTTATTAATTCTTCTTTTTCAATGTTATTTATAGTAAAAGAGTTGTTTTTTAATTTTTTCATCAAATGCTTTAACTCAGATAATAATTTATCATAATTGTAGCTAATCTTGATATATCTACCAATAGAGCTAACATTAATTTCATTAATAATATATTCTAATTCTTTATTTTTTTGTTTTGTTGTTTCAGAACTTACTTGCCGTTGCGCTTCTATTTTTTTATACTTATTATTTTGTTTTATTAGTTTATCATATAAATTTTCCAATTCTTTAATATCGATAACTTTTCTCAATAAATCTGTTTGCATATAATATTCTAAGACATACTTTAATTCTCTTTTTAAATCTGGCTTATTATATGTTTTACCATGTTCTACAAGATATCGATTTGCACTAATATTTTTTGCTTTATCTGTTAATGCTTTTTCTAAATCATTCTTCTTTTTATTTAAATCATTGCTCACCAATTCGTATTCTTTTTCTAAAATTTCTAATTCTAAATACAAACCACTTGCGTTTTCTTCATTAGAGCTTTTTTTACCAAGCTTATTTTCTAATTCTTCTATTTCTTTAAGTAGATTTGTATTTTTTTCTCCTAAAGTTTTAAATCCTTTTATATCTCCATTGTCATCATATAAATAGCTTAGGTTGTCCTTTATAAAATCACTATTATAAACCTTAATGTTTAGTGAGTGATTTTCTATATCTTTTTCAGTGATTTCACCATTTTCTAAAGATATTTTAAAGCTAGAACCGCCAAAGTCTTTATGAATATTTTTAAGTTCAAAACTTCTAGCTATCCTTGAAAGGGTAGTTTTGCCTGAATAATTACGACCATAAATAATATTTATTTTATTAAAATTATATTTTTCATCAGTCCATTTCCATTTAAAATCTTTATAAGAACCAAAATTAATTTCTTTAAATTGCTTTATCATTTAATCTCCTTTATACCCTAAAAAGCTCTTCTTGGAGCTTTTCAAAACTTGCCTTGAGTAGCTCTTTTGAGCCAAAGCCTTGTGCGATTTTGTCCTTATCTAGCGTGCTATTTGTTAGCAAGGTGCCAAGTCCTGCGTCAAATTCTTTTATGCCAAATCTTTCGTATTTATCAAGCAAAAAATTCATAAAAGCCAAAGCATTATCATCTTTGATATCCTTTATAAACTCCGTATTTTTAAGACTTTGCACTCTGTCCTTTCTGCTCTTTTTAAACGCCCCAAAACTAAGATAAGCAAACACATCATACAAATCACAATCATCAGCATTTAGTATATGCTTTAGCTCTTCTAGGTCTTCATCACTTATGCCATTTGCTTCTAAAGTCTTTAAAAACTCAAGCCTAGTTTTTTTTCTCACTCCAAATTTGCCTTAGCATTTGCTCGTTTGCTACGACTGCTCTAACTTTGCCTAGCACTGCTTCTAAAAACTCTTTTGTATCTAGTGGGATATCATCATTTAGGATGTATTTTGTCTCTACCTTTTCTAGTCTTGGGTATTTGCCAAGATATACCACTGGCTTATCTTTGCTTGGCTTTTTTGAGATTTCTTTCGGTTCTTTTTCTTCTTTGCTCTTTGGCTTTAGCTTGATAGGCTCATCACTCATCATCTCGCCGTCCCACTCGCTATCATAAAAAAGCTCGGTTGAGTTAGTAAAATCAATTATCGTGAAAAAATCCTTGCCTTTATAAACTCTAGTTCCTCTACCTATGATTTGTTTAAACTCTACCATAGATGCGATGTTTGAAAGCAAAACTATATTTCTAACATTTCTAGCATCTACTCCTGTGGTTAGCATTTTTGAGCTTGTGAGTATCACTGGGTAGGCTTTGTCATTGTCTTGAAAAAGGTTTAGATAATCAAGCCCGATTTTACCTTCATCACTAGTAACCCTTACGCAATAGTCGTTGTGATTTACGCTTTTGTGTTTATCAATGTAGTGTCTTATTTCACTTGCGTGTTTTTGATTAGCACAAAAGATGATGGTCTTATCCATAGAATCTTCCATATTTTCTAGGATTAGCCTTGCTACTAGGTCGTTGTAGGCTGGTATGCTTATGTTTTTTTCAAACTCGCTAAATTTATAGCATGGTTTTTCTAGCTCTCCTTTTACTATATCGCCAGTGCTATAAATATAGCCATCGCTTAGGCTTGTGCTTAGCTTTTTTACCTTATACGGGGTCAAAAATCCATCGTTTATGCCGTCTTTTAGGCTGTATTTATAGATACTTTCGCCAAAGTATTTGTAAGTATCCACATTATCATCTCTTTTTGGTGTGGCTGTTAAGCCTAGTTGGGTTGCACTTTCAAAGTATTTTAAAATCTCTTGCCATGAGCCGTTTTCGTTCGCTCCACCCCTATGACACTCATCAATGATTATAAGGTCAAAAAAGTCTTTTGGAAATTTAGTATAAAACTCATTGTAATTTTTGTCTTCACTTGCTAGGCTTTGATATATGCCAAAATACACATTTGCACTTTTTATCATGCCGTCTTTTTGGCTTGATTCTAGGCTAACGCAGTCATTTTCTATGGGGTTAAACTCTCCTAAGGCTTGATTTCTTAGGCTTATTCTATCGCATAGAAAAAGGATTTTTGGTTTTCTTTTGGCGCTATCTTTGTTCCATCCAGCGTTAAGTAGTCTTGTAACTATCGCAAAGGCTATCGTGGTCTTGCCTGTGCCTGTGGCTAGGGTTAGAAGCATTCTTGATTTGTTTTGTAAAATGCCTTTTATCACGCTATCAACGGCTATTTTTTGATAATATCTTAGCTGTTTGTTTTCTACTACAAGCTCTTTTTGGCTTAAAAGGTTTTGCTTTGCTAACTCGCCAAAGGTTTTTTGGTATAGTTCATCAGGGCTTGGGAATTCATCTATAAATTCGCCCTTTGATAAATGCATATCATACTCATAAAGCTCACGCCCATTGGTTGAATATACATAGCGGATATTTAGGATTTTGGCATATTCTTTGCCTTGCTGTAAGCCGTCAAGGCAGCTTTTGCCTATCCTTTTGGCTTCTATTATTGCAAGGTTGTTGTTTTTATGATGTAGTAAATAATCAGCGAATTTTCTAGCCCCACGCTTACCGCCGATTAGTATCCTACCATCGGTGAAATAATACTCTTTCTTAATGTTTTCCCTAAGCCACCCAGCGTTTTCTAATTTTATGTCAATATATTTTGTTCTAGTTTCGTTTTCTAACAATTTTAACCCCTTTAATATCTTAAAGGTATATTAAACAAAAATTATAAAAAATTAACAACTGAGTTTATGGTTTTTAAAATATAGTTTTTTGAAATTTCTAACTTTTCTTTTTCGCTTTCGCTTAGGTTTAAATCAAGAACTTTTTTAATCCCACCTTTGCCTAAAATAACAGGGCGAGAATAAGCTAAATTGCCTTGAACGAAACTTAAAGGAGTGATTAAATTCTCATCATCTTTAATAGCCTTAATAATTCTTGCAATCGTACTTCCTATTCCAAATTCCGTTTTGCCTTTAACCTTAAAAATCTCTCCGCCTTTAAAACGAGCTTTATTTTCAATTTCTTCTAAATTTAAATTAAATTCGCTTATATTTTTACCCGCAATACTAGCATTACTAGCATATAAAAACTGAGTATCTCCATGCTCTGCTAACATATAAGCATTTATATTTTTATACGAAACATTAGTTCTTTTTGCTATCTCAATCTTTACTCTTGCACTATCTAGGGTAGTTCCTGTTCCTATTACTTTTGTAGCATCAATTTTGCTTAATTTTTGAGCATAATAAACTATGCTATCGTTTGGATTAGTAGCGATTACAAAAATACCTTTAAAACCATCTAAACCTTTAATGATTTCTTTTAAAGGTTCATAATTTGCCTTAAGCTCAAGCGTTCTATCAGGCTCAATACAAGCTGTATAAGCTAGAACAATAACATCACATTTAACTAATTCGCTTAAATTATTTGCTGCAATTATTTTAGAATTTGAATTCGTATATTCTAACGAATCTTCAAGATCTTGCATACTTGCAAGTGCAAGACCTTGAATCTTATCAAACAAATAAAGTTCGTTTGCTATATTGCAACTTGCAATCATAAAAGAAGCTGCACTGCCAACTGCACCTAATCCAACAACTCCTACTTTCATTTCGCTAAACTTTTAAAAATCTCAACGCTATCAAGCTTTTCCCAAGGATATGATGCAACGCCAACTTGTCCGTAAGTTGCCACATCAGCATAAGAAAATCCTGCTTTGCTTGGCTCATCTAATCTAAATTTTTCTTTAATCCATCTAGGAGTTAAAGCGAAATTGCTTTCAACAAATGCACTTAAAATATTATCATCTACACTTGTATTTGTTCCCATACAATCAACATTTACGCTTGTTGGTTTTGCAATACCTATTGCGTAACTAATTTGCACTATGCACTTTTTAGCTAAGCCACTTGCTACGATATTTTTTGCAATGTATCTTGCAGCATATAGCCCACTTCTATCAACCTTAGTATAATCTTTAGAACTTTGTGCTCCGCCACCTATTGGGCTATACCCACCAAAGCTATCTACTATTAGTTTTCTACCTGTAAGACCACTATCATGAAGGCTTGAGTGATTTACATAGCGACCCGTTGGATTAATATAAATAATGCAATCATTTTTATTAAATAATTCTTTTGGCAAGCCTGAGTTTTCTATTAAACTCATAATTTTTGTGCGAACCTCATCAAGACTTAAAGAGCTCACACTTGGAGCTGAAACTACTATTGTATGGATTTTTTTAGGCTTACAATTTTCGTAATTTTCTTTGCTCTCATAATCAATTGTAACTTGAGTTTTAATATCAACTCCAAACTCATGCGGATTATTTAGAGCGTATTCATAAACTTTATTGCAAATTAATCTTGCATAATAAATTGCAGCAGGCATAAATTCAGGCGCTTCACTACTAGCAAAGCCAAACATCATACCTTGATCTCCTGCTCCTATTTCGCCGTCTTTTTGATCAACACCTTGATTAATATCATTACTTTGTTCGTTTAATAAAACTTGCACTTTAACATCACTTGGGTGTAAGCACTCAGCCTTGCTAAAATATGAATCTTCTTTATAACCTATCTTAATTAAAGCGTTTTTTACTAATTCTTCGTATTCTTCTTGACTAACTTTTAAATTTGATTTGATTTCTCCGCCGATTATTACATTTTTACCAGCTACGAATACTTCGCTTGCTACACGAGCATTTTTATCATAGTTTATATGCAAATCAACTATGCTATCAGCAATGATATCAGCACATTTATCAGGATGACCCGCACTAACTACTTCACTTGTAAATAAATACATTTATTATCCTTTATAATAAATTTTTGCTTAATTTTAGCCTTTATAGTTAATGTTTTGTAAGAGTGATTTGCTATATTTTTTCCTTTTTAAGGAGAGTTTATGAGTATGCTAAGTTCAGTTATTACAAGGTATAAAAGCACTAATTTAATAGTGCAAATACTAATAGGCATTATTTTAGGTGTTATTGTTGGAATTTTTGTTCCTAGTTTGGTTGATTTTACTTCACTTTTGGGTAATTTTTTTATAGGTGCATTGAAAGCTATTGCTCCCATTTTAGTATTTATTTTAGTGCTTAGTGCGATTTCTACTAGAGAATACGGAGATGGAACAAAGAAAATTAAAAAAGTTATAATTTTATATTTAATAGGAACATTTTTAGCTTCTGTTTGCGCTGTTATAGCGTCATTTTTATTCCCTACAAAACTAATTTTAGAAATCCCACAAAATACTGATTTGATCCCACCTAGTAGTGTTATTAAAGTATTTCAAGATTTATTATTTAGTATGGTTGAAAACCCTGTAAAAGCCTTAGCTAACGGAAATTATATAGGTATTTTAACTTGGGCAATTGCAGCAGGAATTGCACTTAAGACTTGTTCAAAAGAAGTAAAAAGAGTTTTTATAGATATTAACGAAGGAACTATTAAAATCGTAGCATTTATTGTTCGCTTAGCACCATTTGGAATCTTTGGACTTGTAAGCTCAAATATAGCAAGAACAGGAATTGAAACAATGGCAAATTATGCGATGTTATTAGTAGTTTTGGTTGGCACTATGCTATTTGTAACATTTGTAATAAATCCTTTAATAGTATTTTTTGTAACTAAGAAAAATCCTTATCCTTTGGTTTGGGTTTGTTTAAAACATTCTGCAATTTATGCTTTCTTTACTAGAAGTTCGGCTGCAAATATTCCTGTAAATATGGCACTTTGCTCAAAAATAAATGTAGATAAAGAATTATATGGAGTTTCAATTCCACTAGGTGCAACCATCAATATGGCAGGAGCAGCTGTAACCATTGCTATATTAGCACTTTCGGCTGTGCATACTCTAGGAATTAATGTAAGCTTTACTCAGGCATTATTATTAAGCTTTTTAGCTGCATTTGCTGCTTGTGGGGCTAGTGGGGTTGCTGGGGGTTCTTTACTTTTAGTTCCACTTGCTTGCTCGTTATTTGGAATAAGCGATGATATTGCTATGCAAGTAGTTGGAGTTGGCTTTATAATAGGTGTTATTCAAGATAGCGTTGAAACTGCACTAAATAGCTCAACTGATGTGCTATTTTCTGCGATTTGCTCTGATACACAAATAGATTTAAGTAGGGTTTAAAATGGAATGGGATTTAAGCATAATTTATAAAAATAAAGAAGACTTATATGATAATTTAAAAGATTTAGAAAAAAGAGCCGATGATTTTGCTAGTAAATATGAAAACAAGCTTAACGAATGCGTGGAATTTGAAATAGGAATTAAAGAATTAGAAAATATTTACGAAGGACTTAGCAAGGCTGGTGCTTATGCTTATTTAAACTTTGCAAAAGATAGCTCAAACGGAGCATTTTTGCAAGAAATAAGCGAAATTTGTACGAAAATTTCTTCAAAATTAGTATTTTTTGAAATTGAGTTTTGTGAACTTGAAAACGCACAAGAAATTGCAAACAAAAGTAACGAATACTCATATATGCTAAATAACTGGCTAAAGAGCAAAAAATATCAGCTAAGCAAGAGTAACGAGCAAATATTTATGAAAATGAGCGTAAATGGAAATGAAGCCTTTTCAAGATTATTTGATGAGTATTTAAGCAATATTACTTTTAAGCTTGATTTAGAAAAAATTAGCGAAGAAGAATTGCTAAGCAAACTTTATAGTCCTGATAGAGCTTTAAGAAAAAGAGCTGCCGACGCACTTACAAAAGGACTTAAGAAAAATATCAAAACTCTAAGCTTTATTTTTAATATGATTAAAAATCATCACAAAACCGAATGCGAATTAAGAGGATATGAAAATCCTTTAAGAGCAAGGAATTTAAGCAATCAAATAAGTGATGAAAGCGTTATGAGTTTAATCAAAGTTGCTGAAAGCAATTATCATTTAGTAGAAAAATATTATAATAAAAAGCGTGAAATTCTAGGCTTAAAAGAGCTAAAAGATTATGATAGATACGCACCGCTTTACTCTGACGCTAGCAATGATTGGGATTTTGAAAAGTCTTGTAAAGTTGTAAAAGATACATTTAATAAATTTAGTCCAAAATTTGCTGATATTATGCAAAAAGCTTTGGATAATCATGCACTTGATGTATATCCAGCTAAAAATAAGCGTGGTGGAGCATTTAGCTATGGTATAAATCCACAACCATTCGTAATGCTAAATCATACAAATAATAGAAGAGATTTATTTACCTTAGCTCATGAATTAGGACATTTAATTCATCAAAGTTTAGCTGGGCAAAAGCTTGGATATTTTAATGCAAACACTCCATTAACCACAGCTGAGACTGCTAGTGTATTTGCTGAAATGCTAACTTATGACGCTATTAAAGATACGCTTAGTGCAAAGGAGAAAAAAGCACTTCTAGCAAGTAAAATTGAAGATATTTTCGCAACATTTTTTAGACAAATTAATTTTACAAATTTCGAAATTGCTTTACATAATCACGAAGGCGAATTAAGTGTAGATGAGCTTTGCGATTTATGGTTAGCTGAAGGGCAAAAAATGTTTGGCTCTAGCGTAAAATTACACAAAAAATATAAATATTGGTTTAGCTATATTCCGCATTTTATACATTCGCCGTTTTATTGCTATGCGTATTCTTATGCGCAATTATTAGTTTTAGCTTTATTTGGACTTTATAAGAGTGGAAAATGCCCTAATTTTGTGGATATTTATACTGAGTTTTTAGCAAGTGGGGGTTCTAAATCACCAGCCGAATTAGTTGCTCTTTTTGGTCTTGATTTAAATAGTGATGAGTTTTGGCAATTAGGTATAAATGAAATTTCAAAAATGGTTCAGGAGTTTTGTGAATGAGTTATTTAGATAAACTAAATCCCGCTCAAAAAGAGGCGGCTACTTTTGTAGATGGAAGTTTGCTAATTTTAGCAGGTGCTGGAACAGGTAAAACCCAAACTATGATTAGTAGATTAGTTTATCTAATAAGTGAAGTTGGAATTAGTCCTGAATCAATCTTAAGCCTTACATTTACAAATAAAGCTGCAGCTTCTATGAAAGAGCGAGCAGTTTCAATGCTAAATGATATTGGCTTTAGTGGAAATTTGCCAACTCTTAGCACATTTCATAGCTTTGGAATGGAGTTTTTGAGTGAATATATAGAATTACTTGATGGGCGTAGAAGAAAAAATTATAGGCTAATTGATACTGATGATAAAAAAGACATTATAAAAAGCCTAGTCTTAGATAAAATTAGGCTAGATGATATTAATTTCTTAGTAAAAGATAAAAAAGATAAAGAAATTTTAAAAGAAGAAAGAGAATTTTTAAACGATGAAACAAGAAAAGCTCTTGCTTATATAGAAGAAGTAAAAAATACTTTGGAATTTGAAACAGCAAATACAAATCACGAAATATATATAAAATACGAAGAAATTTTAACTAGAGATAATTTAATTGACTTTGATGATTTAATCATTTTACCGCACGATATTTTAAAGCAAAACCTTGCAACTGCAAAAAAAGTTAGCGAAAAATACTCTTATATAATGGTAGATGAGTATCAAGACACAAACCTAGCTCAATTAAAATTATTAAAGCTACTTTGCACGGCTCATCAAAATATAGTAGTAGTTGGCGATGATGATCAAAGCATTTATTCATTTCGCCATGCAAGGGTGCAAAATATCTTAGGTTTTGCTGATGATTTTAAGGGTGCAAAGATAATAAAACTTGAAGAAAACTATAGAAGCACGAAAACTATATTAACTCATGCAAACAATGTAATCTCAAACAATAAATCAAGATATGGAAAAGAGCTTTTTACTAATAATAAAATAGATGATGATATTACTAGACTTGAAAATTATCATGAAGTAGTTTATGAGATAAAAAAACTTATAGAAAACGATGTAAAACCTAGTGAGATTTGTATTATTTATAGAATGAATATGAGTGCAAACTTCATTGAACCTAGGCTAATTAGTGAAAATATTCCCTATAAAGTGATAGGCTCGGTGCCGTTTTTTGAAAGAGCTGAGATAAAACTGCTTTTAAATTATTTAAGGCTTTATATTAATCATAATGATAATTTAGCTTTCAAAAAAATCATAAATATGCCTAAAAGAAAGTTCGGTGAAAAAGCCTTAGAAAAGCTAGAGGCAAACGCTACTAAGCTTTCTTTACTTGAGAGCCTAAAGGATAATCTAGCAAGTTTTAAAAATAAAGAAATTAATGATTTTGTGGAGCTTTTTACTAACACACAAGATAAATTTGCTTTATTTTTAAATAAATTATTAGGCTTAGAAGTTCATAAATTATTTGATAATGTAAAGGCAAGAGAAGAAAACTGCTCGGTGTTTTTTGATATTATTAGAAGAGAATGTGGCTTTAATGCTGATATTACTAAACTTACTAATTTTTTAAACAAAATCATCTTACAAGAGCAAATCCTAAAAGAAAGTAATGAGTGCATAAATCTTTTAAGCATACATGCTAGCAAGGGGCTTGAGTTTTCTTATGTATTTTTGATTGATTGTGATAATGGCAAAATGCCTTGTGCTTTTATGGGTGGCGGGGTTGATATTGAAGAAGAGCGAAGGCTTTTATATGTAGCAATTACTAGAGCTAAAAAGAAATTTTATTTTCAATACGATTTAACAAATCCAAGTATTTTTGTAAGCGAGATAATGCTTATTAAAGCAAAAGAAGAAGTAAAAGAAGAAAGCTCAGAGTTTAAAATAAATGCTTTAGTATCTCATAAATTATTTGGCATAGGCAAAGTAACAAATGTAGAAAACAACACAATCAGCGTTAATTTTCAAGGAAATATAAGAAAATTAAACAAAAGCTTTTTAACTCTTATTTGAAATTACACAAATCGTAATTTCAAATTCCTATTTTAAATTCTACAAATTTCTATCACAAAAATAAAAGAATTTAAACTAAGAATTTCAAAGTAATTTTGTGAGCGTTAGTGAACAAAATTACAGTAAAAAATAATGGAAAATTGCCGTTAAAAAACTCATTTGGCTTTTTATGAGCGTAAGCGAATAAAAAGGTTATGAGTTTTAGGCAATTTTTCTGGGTAGTAGCGTTGTCAGTGGATGGGAAGGGGTTTAAGGGGAAGGCAAGGTTCGACTTCGCAATTCAAGTCTCCTTCCCTTCCCCTTAAATAATTTAAAAAATATCTCAATTCAAAAAAACAATCACTAAAAAATAAAACTTGAAATTCCTATTTTAAATTCCTTAATTTTTTCAATGTATTTTTCAAGATAAATTCCTTATCAATTTTTTATCAAATTAACCGATATAAGTTAAATAAAGGAGAATAAAAATGGATTTAAGTATTTGCGATATGGGAGGGTTCTTAAA